>JBBCJM010000105.1:0-23200 GCA_037190175.1 Paracoccaceae bacterium
CGGCCCGCCCAGGATCATCAGCGGCCGCCGGGCCGCCGCCAGCAGCGCCGCGGCCTCGGCCACCTGCGCGGCGGCGGCCTGCGGGCGCACGGGGGGCAGCGCGCGCGCCGGGGCGGCCGCGGCCGGCCGGGTCAGCAGGTCCTCGGGCAGCACCACGACCGCGGGGCCGGGCCGGCCCGACTGCGCGATGGCGAAGGCGCGCGACACCACCTCGCCCATCCGTTCGGGCGTGCCCACCTCCTCCACGTGCTTGGCGACCTCGGAGAAGAACTTGCGGAAATCGACCTCCTGGAACGCCTCGCGCCCCAGCATGTCGCGGCCCACCTGCCCCACGAAGACCACCATCGGGGTGGAATCCTGCAAGGCGCAGTGCAGCCCGATCGAGGCATTGGTGCCGCCCGGCCCGCGGGTCACCAGGCAGACGCCCGGCCGGCCGGTCAGCTTGCCAGTGGCCTCGGCCATGAAGGCCGCGCCGCCCTCCTGCCGGCAGGTGACCACCGCGATGCCCGAGCCGACGAGGGCGTCGAGAAGGTCGAGATAGCTTTCACCCGGCACGCAGAACACCCGCTCGACGCCCTGGGCGACCAGCTTGTCCACGATGATGTCGGCGGCGCGTTTCATGTCGGCTGATCCAGTCATGCGATCATCATACAAGCAGAAGCTGCGTTGCACGCAATCGCGTTCTGCCCGGGCGGGGGAATATTCCTGCCCGCCACCTTTCTGCGATGCGGCGGTTTTCCCGCCCGGGCGCGGAAGAGATCATCTTCCCGCCCTGGCAGGCGGTGGGCGGGGCCGGCCCGCAGGGTCCGGGCCCGAATCGCCCGCCGGAAAGCGGCTGGGATCATCATGCTTTCGTCACCTCCCCTCACGTCGCCGGCGCGGCGGCCACGAACCTGAACTGCGCCGTCGCAGCGTCGCATTCATAGCGCCCCCAGGGCGGCCATGGTGCGCGGGCCAGCCCGTCCACCGCTGCGATCAGCCGGTCGGCCTTGGCATCCGTCATCAGAACGCTCAGGTTCAGCCGGGTCCAGCCGGGCTTGGCGAACTCGTCGCCCGCCAGGATGCGGCGGCGCAGCCCCTCCGACTCCGCCGGGCCCAGCCCCAGCAGCCGGTGGGCATAGGGGCCGGCGCAGGCGCAGCCGCCGCGGGCCTGCACCCCGTGCAGGTCCGACAGCATCCGGGTGAAGAGCTGCTGGTGCACGAAACCGCCGCCGCGCGGATCGCGCACCCGGAACGAGAAGACCGGCAGCGCCGGCGCCCCGGGAAGGCCCAGCAGCTCGATGTTCGGGTTGCGCTCCCACACCCCGCGGGCGCGGCGGCGCAGGGCTTCCAGCCGGGCCTCCATCCGGGCCGGGCCGATCGCCTCCTTGACCAGGAAGACCAGCGCCGCGCGGATGTCGCCGGTGACGTTCGGCGTGCCCGCCTCCTCGCGCACCGCCACATCCGCGGAATAGTCGTGCGCCCCGGGCGTGACGAAGCGCACGGTGCCGCCGCCGGGGGTGACAGGGCGGTCGCGTCGCACCGCCGCCCGGCGCAGGATCAGGAGCCCCGAGGCGCCCGGCCCGCCGACGAACTTGTGCGGCGAGACCACCACCGCGTCCTTCTGCGCCGGGGTGCCCGCGCGCATGTCGATGGGCAGGTACGGCCCGGCGCCGGCATAGTCCCAGACCACCCGGGCGCCGTGGCGGTTCAGCAGCGCGCTGACCGCATCGGCGTCGGTCAGGATCCCGGTGACGTTCGAGGCGGCTGAGAAGGCCCCCACCACCATCCGCCCGGCGGCGGCGCGCAACCTGTCTTCCAGCGCGCCCAGGTCCGGCCCGCCGCCGGGGCCCTCCGGGATCTCGGCCACCTCGGCGCCGCTCTCGCGCCAGGGCAGGATGTTGGAGTGATGCTCGTAGGGGCCGATCAGCACCAGCGGCCGCTGCCCGGCCCGCACCGCGGCCTCCACGCCCAGAAGCCCCACCAGCCGGTTGATCCCCGCGGTCGCACCGGCGCCGGCGAAGATCACCGCATGGTCCCTTCCCGCGCCGCACAGCCGCGCGATCTGCGCCCGGGCGGCCCGGCGCATCCGGGTCATGTAGGCGCCGCAATAGGATGCCTCGGTATGGCTGTTGGCGTACCAGGGCAGGACCTCGGCCATCACGAAGTCCTCGACCTGCCGCAGCGCACGGCCCGAGGCGGTGTAGTCCGCATAGAGCATCGGCCGGGGGCCGAAGGGGCCGGGCACCCGCGCATCCTCGCCGATCAGCCCCTCGCGCAGCGCGCCGACCGGATCGGCCGTGGCCAGCGACTGCGCGAAACGGGCCAGCGCGGCCTCGGGCGTGCCCGGTTCGTGCAGCAGGGTCTCGAAGGCGGTCATGGCGCGGCCCGGCAGGGAACTGTCGGGCAGAGATTACACGAGGGCGGGCCAAAGATTTCACCCATTCCATGATTGAAACCGACAGAGTTGTGGTCGTATGATCGGCATATGAGCCATTCTCTCGATCATATCGACCGCGCCCTGCTGCGCGCGCTCCAGCAGGACGCCAGCCTTTCGCAGCGCGAACTGGCCGAGCGGGTGGGGCTGTCGCAGAACGCCTGCTGGCGGCGGCTGCACGCGCTGCGCGACAGCGGGGTCATCCGCGGCCAGGGGGTGCGGCTGGACGCGCAGAAGATCGACCTAGGGCTGACGGTGTTCATGATGATCCGCACCCGCCAGCATTCGCGCGACTGGCTGGCGGCCTTCCGCCGGGTGGTGCTGGCGATCCCCGAGGTGATCGACTTCTACCGGATCGCGGGCGACTACGACTACATGCTGAAGGTCGTGGCCCGCGACATGAACGTGTTCGACCAGGTGTACCGGCGGCTGATCGAGCAGGTGGAGCTGGACACCGTGACCTCCTGCATCACCATGGAGGCGATCGCCGACAACCGCCCCCTGCCGGTATAGCCGGCCAGGGCGAAGAGCCGCGCCGGATGAGTTTTCGTCATGCTCGAGCCCGCTAAAATCGGTTGTCCCGCCGAAGGCCGCCGGCCTAGATGAAGGCCGAACAGGCGCCCGGCGCGGCCATCGCCAGGGCAGGTGTGACGGGAAAACGCATGAAAATCGCCAGGATAACGACCAGCCTTCACCGGCACGAAATCGACCTGCCGGGGATCGGGGAATCCATCGAATCCCGCATGTTCGTCTTTGTCGAGATCGAGACGGAATGCGGCCAGAAGGGCTTTGGCGTGACGGGGCAGTTCCTGCCCTGGTCGGTCATTCCCTGCATCGAGGACCACATCTTTCCGCTGATCAAGGGGATGGATGCGCGCCACACCGAAGCCATACATTCCCTGGTCTGGAAGAAACTGAACATCCGCACCTACACCGGGGTGATCTCGAACGCGCTGTCGGCCATCGACATCGCCTGCTGGGATCTGAAGGGCAAGGCTGCGGGGCAATCGGTCGCCCAGCTTCTGGGGGGGCATTCGCGCGAGCAGCGCACCTATGCCACCTTCGGCTATCCCTTCTTCGACGAGCGGCAGATCGCGGAATACGCCAAGAAGTTCCTGGCCGACGGCCACACCATGCTGAAGATGGTGGTGGGCGGCGAGCCGAAGCGGACCTGGAAGGACGACGTGCCGCGGGTGCAGGCGGCGCGCGACGCCGTGGGGCCCGGAGTCGACCTGATGATCGACGCCAACTGCTGGTTCAATCCGCATGACGCCTACCAGCTGGCCAAGGCGCTGGAGGACTGCAACCTCACCTGGTTCGAGGAACCCGTCCAGCAGAACGACGCCCGCGCGCTGGGCGACCTGCGGTCGCGGGTGCGGCTGCCCATCGCCGCGGGGCAGATGCTGGGCAACCGCTGGGCCTTCCGCGAATTCATCGAGCATCGGTCGGTCGACGTGATGCAGCCGAACGTGCTGTATAATGGCGGCTTCACCGAGGGCGCGAAGATCGGGCATCTGGCGCAGGCCTACAACCTGCCGCTGTCGAACGGCGGGGGCTGGCCCATCTTCAACATGCACCTGATGTGCGGGCTGATGAACGGCGGGCCGGTCGAGTTCCACTATGGCATGTGGATGACCGGCAAGCATTTCTTCGACGGCACCCCCGATCCGCAGAACGGGCGGATGGTGCTGGGCGATGCCCCGGGGCTGGGGCTGACGCCGCGGTACGACGCGCTGGAGGAAGCGCGGGTGCGCACGGTCGAGGACAGCCGCTTCGTCAACCGCGACGCGCACGGATATCTGCAGCGGTAACGGCGCGAGGCATCCCTGCGGGGAACGGGCCGGTCAGCCATGGCGCTGACCGGCCCGTTCCGCTTGCCTGCGGCCGACCTGCCGGGCGGCGGCCCGAAAGGCTCAGCAAAACTCATGCCGTCAGCCCAAATTGTCGGTTGAGCACGTTCCTTGGCGACACCTAGTCTCTAGGCAGTCCGGGGCGGGATCGCGGAGCATAGCGCGACCCGGAACCAGGATAGATGGAGGAGGCATCTATGAGTTTTCGTCACAGAATGAGGGGGATCATGCTGTCGGGTGCGGCAGTCCTGGCCCTGACGTCAGCGCCTCTCTTCGCCGGGCCCGACGACAATTCCCTTGTCATCGCCATGCCCGACGCGCTCGAGGCGATCGACTTCTATGTGCACCAGCAATCGGCGATCCGCGTCCTGCAGCCGCTGGTCGAGGAATCGCTGTTCAACGTCGACCCCCAGACGAACGAGATCCTGCCCGCGCTGGCCGCCGGCTATACCCAGGTCGACCCGCTGACCATCGACGTCACGCTGCGCGAAGGCGTCACCTTCCATGACGGATCGCCCCTGACGGCCGATGACGTGGTCTATTCCTTCGACGCCGGGATGCGGCCGGAAATGTCGGCGACCACGCTGCAGCAGCGCGTGGGCCCGTGGCTGGCCAGCGTCGAGAAGACCGGGGACATGAGCGTGCGGCTGCATCTCAAGGTGCCCTATGCCTTCGCGCTGCTCGATGTCGCGAACCACTGGGTGATCCGCAAGGTAGGCACCCTGCCCGAGGACGGCACCCCGCAGACCGACATCATCGGGCTCGGCCCCTATCGCATCGTGTCGTGGGACGGGCAGGATACCGTGCTGGAGCCCTATGAGGGCTACTACGCGGACAGCCCCAAGGGCCCGGCCACCTTCGACCGGATCCGCATCCGCACCATTCCCGACTGGGGCACGGTCCAGGCCGAGCTTTTCTCGGGCGGGATCGACCTCGCGCTGCGGGTGCCGGCCGATGTCGCGCAGAACCTGGCCACCATGCCGCAGCTCAGCCACACGCCGGCAAGCACGCAGGGCGTCTATTTCGTCGGCTTCAATCCGGCCGAGGAGATCGACGGCACGCCCAACCCGCTGTCCAGCCAGCAGGTCCGGCAGGGGATCAACCATGCGATCAACAAGGACCTGTTGATCGAGACCCTGTACGCCGGCGCGCCGGAGCGGCTGGATACCCCGTGCAGCCCGACCCAGCTGGGCTGCCCGACCGATGTCACCGTCTATGAATACGACCCCGACCGCGCGCGGGCGCTTTTCGCCGAGGCCGGCTATCCAGACGGCTTCCCCCTGGATGTCTGGGCGGGCCGCGAGCGCGAGCTGGTCGAGGCGGTCTCGGCCGATCTGATGAACGTCGGCATCGCCGTGAACCTGCGCTACTCCAACATGGCCACCGTCGAGGCGGCCCGGAACGAGGCGCGGATTCCGGTGCTGGTCAACACCTGGGGCAATACGCTGAACGCCGATACCTGGGCGACGCTGATCAACTATTTCGGTGCCAAATCGGACCGCTCGATGGTCAAGAACGACCCCGTTCTCGAGGACCTGATCCACGCCATCCCGGAGACCACTTCGTTCGAGGAGCGCGAGGCCGCGTCCTTTGCGGCGATGAACCACATCATCGAGCAGGCCTATTGGGTGCCCCTGATGACCATGACGGTCAACTATGTCACCGACGCCCGGCTGAACTTCGATCCGGCGGGCGACCAGCTGATGCTGAACCGCGCAAGCTGGCAATAGAACCTTCCACGCCGATCCGCGACCCCGCCTCCGGCGGGGTCGCGTCCGCATCCGCCCCGCCGCGATCCGGCGCCGGGCCCATGCCCCGGGATCCCCGTGAACGACGCGCCAGAGCCCTCCGAGCCATCGGGCCGGATCCGCAGCCTGCTGGGCATCGCCGACTTCCGCCTGCTGCTGGCCACGCGCGCGCTCAACATGGTCGGGTCGCAGATGTTCGTCCTGGTCGCCGGCTGGCAGGTCTACGACATCTCGCGCGATCCCATGGCGCTGGGCGTGATCGGGCTGCTGCTGTTCGTGCCGTCCTTCGTGCTGTTTCCCGCGGCGGGGCTGGCCGCCGACCGGCTGGACCGCCGGCACGTGATCTTCCTGTCCTGCCTGGCCGAAGCCGCGGCCTGCGCGGTGCTGCTGTGGCAGTCCCTGCGGCCCGACCCCGGGGTCGGGCCGATCTATGCGATGGTGCTGCTCTATGCGACCAGCCGCACCTTCTTCAACCCGGCGGCCCGGGCGCTGCTGCCGTCGCTGGTGCCGATGGCGCTGTTTCCCAATGCGGTGGCGGCCATATCGACCTTCACCAAGCTGTCCACCCTGGCCGGCCCGATCCTGGGCGGGGTCATCCTGGCCGCGTTCGGCGCCTGGGTGCATGGGGTTTCCGCGCTGATCTACCTGCTGGCCGGCCTCGCGGCGGTCGCGATCCGCGCGCGGGGGCGCAAGGCCGCCCGCGCGCCCCTGAGCATGGCCGAGGTCTTCGGCGGGCTGAGCTACATCCGGGCCAGGCCGATCCTGCTGGGCGTCATCACGCTCGATTTCATGGCCGTGCTCTGCGGCACGATCCTGGGGCTGTTGCCGATGTTCGCCCGCGACATCCTGCAGGTCGGACCCGAGGGGCTGGGCGTCCTGCGGGCGATGCCGGCGGTCGGCGCCTTCGCCGTGGCCGCCACCATCGCGCAACT
The DNA here is from genome assembly GCA_037190175.1 of Paracoccaceae bacterium. Lineage (GTDB taxonomy): Bacteria > Pseudomonadota > Alphaproteobacteria > Rhodobacterales > Rhodobacteraceae > JBBCJM01. Next base: position 6,947 of record JBBCJM010000105.1, read on the forward strand.
GCCGCCGATGCGGCCGGCGGGCCGCATCATGCTGGCGAGCCTCGCCTTCTACGGCCTGACCATCGTGGCGTTCGCCTTCAGCACCGATTTCCGGCTGTCGCTGGTCCTGCTGACCCTCTACGGGGCCAGCGACATGATCAGCAGCGTGATCCGGCAGACGCTGACGCAGGTGGCGACCCCCGTCGCCCTGCGCGGGCGCGTCGGCGCCATCGAGAGCCTGTCGGCCAACGGGTCGGAGGGGCTGGGCAACTTCCGCGCCGGGCTCAGCGCGGCCTGGCTCGGCCCGGTGGCGGCGGTGGCGCTGGGCGGGCTGGCCGCGGTGGGGGTCGCCGGGCTGTGGTGGTGGCTGTTCCGCGACCTGCGGCGGGTGGACCGGATGACCGGGGACCTGTGAGCCGGCCTAGCTGCCGCGCAGGATCATCTCGGCCGCCTTTTCCGCGATCATCAGCGTCGCGGCGTTGATATGCGCGCCCGGGATCTCGGGCATGACCGAGGCATCCGCCACCCGCAGCCCCTCCAGCCCCAGCACCCGCAGGCCGGGGTCGACCACGCCGCCGATGGGGCAGGTTCCGCAGGCGTGCTGCACGGTATGCGCGGTGCGGCGGATATGCCCGGCAAGGTCGGCGCGGCTCGGGGCGGCCGCGAAGGTCAGGGGATCGCCCCGGTGGGGGTCGAGCGGCCGGCGCATGGCGATGTCATGGGCGATCTCGCCCGCATCGACCAGCCGCTCGCGGTCGGCGGGATCGGACAGGAAGCGATAGCGGATCAGCGGCGGCGCATCGGGATCGGCGCTGCGCAGGCGCACCTCGCCCCGGCTGCCGGGATGCAGCAGGGCCACGCGGATGCTGACCGTATCCTCCTTGGGCCGGGCCAGCCCGGGGAACCACATCGCGGGCGACTTGGCGACCCCGCCGAACATCAGCTCGACATCCGGCCGCGCCGCCGCCGGGTCGGTGGCGACGAAGCCGAACCAGCACATCGGCTGCCGCGTGGCGGGGCCGGTGCCGGTCAGCCAGCCCCGGGCCATCGCCAGCGCCACCCGGTCGGCGCGCAGCAGATGCTGGAACGGGCTGGCCCCCCGGCGCCGCCAGTACATCGCGATGGCAAGGTGGTCCTGCAGCCCGTCGCCCACCGGCAGGTCGGCCACCACCTCGATCCCGTGGTTTCGCAGATGACCGGCGGGCCCGATGCCGGAGAGCATCAGCAGCTTGGGCGTGTTGAACACCCCGCCGGCCAGGATCACCTCGCGCTCCGCCATCGCCGTCTCGCTCCGGCCGCGCCGGCGATAGGAAATACCCACGGCGCGGTTGCCCCGCAGGACCAGCCGGTCGGCATGGGCGCGGGTGACCACCGTCAGGTTGCGCCGCCGCCGCACGGGCCAGAGCCAGGCCCGCGCGGCGCTGTGGCGCCGGCCGCGGTCCACCGTGACCTGCGCCATGCCGATGCCGGTCGCGACCTCGCCGTTGTAGTCGGCGGTGGCTGGAAAGCCCGCGTCCTCGGCCGCCGCGCGCCAGGCGTCCAGCGCGGGGTCGCGGTAGCGCGTCCAGATCACGCTCAGCGGCCCGTCGCCGCCGCGCCAGGCGCTGCCACCGCCCTCGAACCGCTCCAGCCTGCGGAAATAGGGCAGCACATCGGGATAGGCCCAGCCCTCCGCCCCGGCCTGGGCCCAGCGGTCATAGTCCTGCGGATGGCCGCGGGTGAAGTTCATGTGGTTGACCGAATGCGACCCGCCCATGACCTTGCCGCGGGCGGTCTCGATGCGGCGGTTGTCCAGTTCGGGCTCGGGCTCGGACTGGTAGCCCCAGTCGAACAGATGGTGCTCGCGCACCTTGCCCACCCCGATGGGCACGCGCAGGAGCGGGTTGCCGTCCCAGCCGCCCGCCTCGATCAGCAGCACCCGCACCGCCGGATCCGCCGTCAGCCGGGCCGCGAGAACGCAGCCCGCCGAGCCCCCGCCGACGACGATATAGTCATAGCGCAAGGTCGGCCCTCTGCCGGACCGGCGCGGCGCCGGACTTCAGCGCGGCGATGGTCGGGACATGGGCGTATTTCTCCTCCACGTCGATCTCCACCGGCCCGTGGATGAACGAGGTGAAGCAGGTGAAGGCCACCACCATCATGAATTCCATGATCCGCGCCTCGGTCCCGAACAGCGCGCGGATCCGCTGGAAGGTGGCGTCCGACACGCGAAAGCTGGCGATGGCCTCTTCCATATAGGCCGTCATGGCGCGGTCGGGCTCGGAAAAGGCCGGGTGGGTTTCATGGCTGCCGAGGTTGCGCAGCAACTCCTCGTCCACGCCGTTGCGGATCGCCCGATCCCAATGGTGGGCCCAGACGTATTCCTTGCCCGTGAACCAGGCCGAGACCATGGTGATGAACTCCCGGTCCCGCTTGGACAGCGACACCTTCTGCGATGCGTCCGAAAGCGCCAGGAACCCCTGCAGCAGGCCCGGCGCATGGGCCATGATCCGGTGGGTGTCCGAGGGCTTTTTCTGCCGGATCTCGGTGAAATAGGTCCAGACCTCGCGCTGCGCGTCGGTCAGGTCGGCGTCCTTTACATAGGATAGTCGTGCCATGGCTCGTGGTCTCCGTGAAAGGTCAGGCGGCGGCTTCCAGCAGCGCGCGCGTGGTCTGGTGGCGGGGATCGCCCAGAACCTGCGCGCAGGTGCCGGCCTCGACGATCCTGCCCTTCTCGAACACCACCACCCGGTCGGCGAGGTAGCGGACCACCCCGAGGTCATGGGTGATGAGAACGTAGGTCAGGTTGAACTCCCCCTGCATCTCTCGCAGCAGGTTCAGGATCTGGGCCTGGATCGACACGTCCAGCGCCGAGGTGGGCTCGTCGCAGACCACCACGGTCGGGCGCAGGATGACCGCCCGCGCAATGGCGGCGCGCTGCCGCTGGCCGCCGGACAGCTGCGCCGGATAGGCATCGGCGATCGCCGGCCCCAGCCCGATCCGGTCGAGGATCGCCAGCACCTTCTCCTCGCGTTCGGCCCGCGTGCCGATGCCGTGCACGTCCAGCGGGCGGCGCACCGACTGGCCGATGGTCAGGCGCGGGTTCAGCGAGGAATAGGGATCCTGGAACACGGCCTGCATGGCGCGGGCGCGGGCGCCTTGCGACAGGCTGTCCAGCGGCCGGCCGTCGAAGGCGATGCGCCCCGCATCCGGCGCCTCCAGCCCCAGCAGCATCTTGGCGACGGTCGACTTGCCGCTGCCGGATTCGCCGACGATGGCCAGGACCTCGCCCTTGCGGACATCCAGGCTGACGTCATCCACGGCGACGAGTTTCGTGGCCGGTCTGAACGGCCCGTGGCGAAGGGCGTAGACCCGGCGCAGGTTCTCGATGCGGATCAGGGGCGCGGCATCGGCGCCCGCGGGGATCGCCTGCAGCGCGGCGCGGGGCGCCCGGGTGCCCGGCACCGGATCCTCCAGAACGCAGCGATAGGCATGGCGCTCGCCCGCGAAACGCATGGCCGGCGTGGCGCGCAGGCAGGCATCGTGCACCAGCGCGCAGCGGTCGGCAAAGGCGCAGACGTGGATTTCCCGCAGGGTCGAGGGGATCGCGCCCGGTATGGCCGGGATCATCGCGCTGCGGTCGGCCTTGCCCGGCAGGCAGGAAAGCAGGCCGCGGGTATAGGGGTGCTGCGGGTGGCCGATCACCTCGTCCTTCGGCCCGCTCTCGACCACCTCGCCGGCATACATGACCGTGACATCGTCCACCGCGCGCGAGATGACGCCCACGTCATGCGTGATCAGGATGACCGCCATCCCCATCTGCCGCCGCAGGTCGGTGATGAGGTCGAGGATCAGCAGCTGGGTGGAGGCATCGAGGGCGGTGGTCGGCTCGTCCGCGATCAGCAGGTCGGGCTCGTTCATGAGCGCCATGGCGATCATCACCCGCTGCCGCAGGCCGCCCGACAGCTGGAACGGATACTGCCGCATCCGCTCGGCCGCGCGCGGCACGCCGACGCGATCCAGAAGACCCACCGCCCGGCGCCATATCGCCTCGCGCGTTTCGCCCGCGCGGGGCACGACCGCCTCGGTCAGCTGCCGCCCGATGGTATAGACCGGGTTCAGCGACATCATCGGGTCCTGGAAGATCATCGCGATCTTCTTGCCCGCGATGTCCCGCGCGAACTGTGCATCGGGCATCCGCGACAGGTCGGCGCCGTTCAGGTCGAACCTGTCGACGCTGCGCCGCGCGTTGCCGGGCAGCAGGTTCATCAGCGACAGGACGGCCATCGACTTGCCCGAGCCGGATTCGCCGACGATCCCGTGCGCCGACCCCCGCTCGACCCGGAGCGAGAAGTTCCGCACCGGATGCAGGGCCCGCGGCCCCGTCCCGAAGCGGACATTCAGGTTTTCGACGCGAAGCACCTCCGTCCCGGTCATTTCGTGTCCCTTTCCGGGGTGGTGACGTCGCGCAGGCCGTCGCCGATCAGGTTCGCGCTCAGGATCAGCAGGAACAGCGCAACGCCCGGAATGACCACCAGGCGGGGGTCGAAGAACATGGAATTCCGCCCCTCCGAGATCATGAGACCCCAGGAAGACGTGGGAAACTGCACCCCGACCCCCAGGAAGGACAGGGTGGCCTCGGCCAGCACGGCCGCGCCCATTTCCAGGGTGAAGACGATGATGATGTTGTTGGCGAGGTTCGGCAGGATCTCCCGCAAGAGGATCGACAGCCTTCCCATCCCGATCACCCGCGCGGCGGCAACGAAGTCCAGGGCGCGGATCTGCATCACGCTCGATCGGTGACGACGAGGAAATAGCTCCAGTGCAGGCAGCCGATCACCGCGATCACCACGAAGATGGAGGGGCCGATCAGGAACACCAGCGACATGGCCAGCAGCAGCCCCGGCAGCGAAAGCTGCAGCGTCAGCAGGAAGGAGATCGCGGTGTCGATCCAGCCGCCGAAATAGCCCGCGATGGCGCCCAGCGTCACGCCGATGACCATGCCGACGCAGGCGGCGCCGATGCCGACGATCAGCGAGATGCGGGCGCCGTAGAGGAGACGGGCAAGATAGTCGCGCCCTAGCCGGTCGGTGCCCAGCGGGTGAAGCCAGCTGCCGTTGGGATGCCAGACCGGGGGGGCGGTGGCATTGGACAGGTTCTGCGTCACGGATCGTGCTGGATCAGCAGCGGGCCGAAGATGGCGGCCGCCACCAGGACGGTGAACAGGATCGTGCCGACAAGCAGGCCGGAATGGCCGAACACCGCGCGCAGGATACGTCCGCGCCTTTCGAGGTGCCGCGCCTGGCGCCGTTCGGCCTTGGCATAGGTTTGTGCGGATGACATCGGCTCAGCCCAGCCTGACCCGGGGATCGAGCCAGGCGTTCAGAAGGTCCGCGACCATCGTCAGGACGATGAAGGTCATCGAGAAGAGGATCACGAGCACGTTCAGCGTGGGAATATCCCCCGCAATGATGGATTCGAGCGAAAGGCGGCCCAGCCCCTTCAGCGCGAAGACGGATTCCACGAGGATCGACCCGCCCAGCTTGTTGCCCAGCTGCACGGCCAGCACGCTGACCACCGGCAGAAGCGCATTGCGCAATCCGTGCCGCGTGACCAGCGCGAGGTTGCGATACCCTTTCGCGCGCGCCGTGCGCATGTAGTCGGAGTTCATCGCGTCGATCATCCCGCTGCGCGTCAGCCGCAGCGCCGGCGGGACCGAGGTGATGCCCAGCACCAGGACCGGCAGGATGTAGTGCCGCCAGGTGTAGTCGCCCGAGACGGGGAAGATCGGGATCATCACCGCGAAGACCAGGATGGCGATCAGGCACAGCCAGAAGCTGGGCACCGCCTGCGCGCAGACGCAGAACGCCATGGCGAAGCGGTCGACGATCGAGTTGCGGTAGAGCCCCGCCAGCATCCCCAGCGGAATGGCGATCACGATCGACACCAGGATGCCGAAGAGCGCGAGCCGGATCGTGGTGGGCGCCGCGGCGACGATCAGGTCGAGCACCGGCCGGCGCAGGTGATAGGATGTCCCCAGGTCGCCGGACAGGAAGTTGCCCAGCCAGGCGAAATACTGTTCGCCGAGCGGCCTGTTGAAGCCGTACTGTTCGCGAACCGCGTCGATGACGGCCTGCGGGGCATCGGCTCCGGCGATGGCCATGGCGGGGTCGGTCGCGGTGTGCAGCAGCAGGAAGACCACGACCGAGACGGTCCAGCCGACCGCAATCGCCATCACCAGCCGCTTCACCAGAAACGACAGCATTCCAGTTCCTCCCTCGGTCGCGGCCGCCGGGGGCGCCGTCAGCCGCGCTTGCCCTGGTTCTCAGCCCGGCTGGCCCCATTTGGGAAAACCGAAGGCCGCCTCGGGGTTGTCCACGAGGATCTTGCGCCGCAATTCCTCCTCGGGGGCCCAATGCAGCAGCATGTCGATCATTATCGCATCGCTGGGCTTGGGATTCCATTTCGAATGCGGCCAGTCCGACCCGTACAGCACCCGGTCCGGATAGGCTTCGGCGATGCTGCGCGACAGCTCGATCGTATCGCCGAAGGGCGGGTTCATCCTGGGCTTGACGTGATGGTCCTTGGAATAGTTGGACGACAGCTTCACATAGGCGCGCCCGGTATCGAGCATCTCGCAGAGGAAGCGGTAGGAGTCGCTGTCCTTGCCCTTGGTGACGTCGATATAGCCCGTGTGCTCGATCACCACCGTGCCCGGCGCATTGCGGATCTGCTCCCTCCATCCCTCCAGCTGATGCGGGCGATAGACGAAATGCGCGCCCCAGCCCAGTTCGTGGACCCGGCGGATCATGTTGCCGGCCGAATTGTCCACGTTCTGCCCGTGCGACGCCTGGAAGCGGATGCCGACCACGCCGACGCCGTTCAGGATTTCCAGCTCGCGATCCGTGATGCCGTACTGGGGGCGGATGACCCCGCGCATCCGGTCCGGCACCAGGCAGAGCGCATGGAGGACCTGTTCGTAGGAGGTGTCGTGCCAGGTCGACTGCACCAGCAGGCCGCGGTCGAAGCCATAGGCCTCCTGATACCGGAACCAGTCGCCGATGGTGGTCACGCCGCTGTATTCGTCGGGCCGGCGCCCGTGCACGCGCAGCGACTGGGCGAACAGGTCCTGCGGCCCGAGCAGGTGGAAATGGCTGTCGCAGGCCCCCGGTGGCAGCTTGATCTTCGCGGGCAGGTATTCGCGATCGTCCGACGGTTTCAACATGACACTTTGCATTCGGTGCTCCGGAAGGCGGATAGGAACTGCGGGCGGCGCCCGGCGGTATCTTTCGTCCTGCGCTCCACCCCGAACAACCGAGAAATCCAGCCCGAGGAATGAGGAAAACTCATGCCCGAGTTGCAGCCTGACCGAAATGGGCCGCAGCCCGCTTCACCGCGACAGATGGACGTCCAGCACCGTGCTGCGGCCGGACCGGACGGCGGCGACCGCGGCCGCTACGGTCGGCTCGAGTTCGGCAGAGCTTCGGATGGTCAGGCCCAGGCAGCCGCATCCCTCGGCGACCCGGGCGATATCGGGCTGGCCCGACAGGTCGACGCCGGGAAAGCGGTTGCGGCGCACCGCATGGCCATCGGGATAGAAGCGGAGGTGGTTGTTCTTCATCGACAGGTACTGGCCGTTGTTGAAGACCACGGTCAGGATCGCCAGCCCCTCGCGCACCGAGGCCATCAGCGCGGGCAGCACGGGGTTGTAGAGGAAACCGCCATCCCCCACCGCCACCACGACCATATCCCCCGGCACCGCCAGCTTGGCGCCCAGCCCGATGCCCATCCCCTGCCCGAGACCGCCGGCCACGAAGGTGTAGCTGCCCGGCCCCAGATGCTGCCGGACGATGGAGGCATGAGTAATTGTCTCGTCGAAGACATGCGTCCCCGCCGGCAGCACGTCGCGCAGGGCAAGCACCAGCGCCAGCGGGTCGACGGGCCCCTGCGACGCCCGGGCGGCAGCCTCGCGCCGGTCGCGGGCGGCGATCTCTTCGGCGCGCAGCGCGGCGATCAGGCCGGCGCGCCGGCGCGCTTCCTCGCCCGGAACCGCGGCGAGGTCGGCCGCGCGGTGCAGGTTGGCGGCCACGTCGCCGATCACGTGGCGCGCGGCGCGCAGCACCTGATAGACCATCTGCACCCGCTGCGGCACCTCGTCGATCACGATCACCCGCGCCCCGTCGAAGCCGCGCGACGGCGGATACCAGGGCGCCCGGGCCCGGACCAGCAGCACCAGATCCACCCCGCCCGGAAACGCGCGCGGGTCGCCGCGCAGCAGGAACGGATGGTCGGGGTCGAGGTTCAGGCAGGTGGCCGAGGCGCCCTCGTAGACCGGAATGCAGAACGCCTCGGCGAAACGGCCCAGCGCGGCGGCGCCGTCGGGATGCCGGCCGGCGGATTCGGTGATGATGGCGGGGCTGCGCGCCGCCTCGATCTCGGACACCAGCGCGGCGATGTCCTGCGCCGGGGCGACCGCCCGCGCCGGCTGCGGAACGGGCAGGTGCGTGGGCGGCGGCGCGGGCGCCAGCAGCACCTCGACCGGACAGTTCAGGTAGACCGGGCCCGGCGGCACCGCCTGCGCGATCTCGCCCGCGCGCTTGACGAATTCGTAGAGCGTTTCCACCCCCGGCACCTGGCAGGCCCATTTGGTGAAGGGTGCGGCGATGGCCTGCGGCCCGCCGACGAAGGACAGGTTGCGGTGCCATTGCCGCCCCGGATCGACCCCCTCGCGCTCGCCATAGCTGTTCGACTCCGACGACAGGACGATCATCGGCACATCGGCCAGCCAGCCGCCGTGCACCGCCATGCTGCCCTGCATCAGCCCCGCCGCGGAATGCAGCAGCACGGCCTGCATCCGGCCGGTCATCCGGTAATGGCCGATGGCCATGCCCACCGCGACCGTCTCGTGCATAAGGTCGAGATAGCGCGGCCCCGCGGTGCCGGTCGCCTCCTGCCGGGCCATCGCCTCCCACAGCGGCGCCCATTCCGAGCCCGGCGAGCAGAAGATGCAGTCGACGCCCAGGTCGCGGAACGCCTGCAGGATCAGTTCGCCGCCGTCGGGTTCGGATGCCATCCTGCCCCCCTCAGACCAGCCTGTGCGAGACCCGCTTGGTCACGAGATAGGAGTCGAGCGCCATCGACCCGCCCTCGCGCCCGTAGCCGCTTTCCTTCACCCCGCCGGTCGGCGCCTCGTGCACCGAGCCGCCGGTGTGGTTGATCGACAGCATCCCCGCCTCCAGCCCGCGCCAGAGCCGGTCGGCGGTACGCGAATCCCGGGTGAAGCCATAGGCGGCAAGCCCGTAGGGCAGCGCATTGGCGCGGGCGATGGCTTCATCCAGGTCGGCGAACGGGGCGATGGGGGCGACGGGGCCGAAGGGCTCCTCCACCATCATCCGCGCGTCCTCGGGCACCTCGACCAGCACGGTCGGGGCGAAGAAATGGCCGGGGCCGTCGATCCGCTCGCCGCCGCACAGGACCCGCGCCCCGCGCGCGACCGCATCGGCGATCATCTCCTCCACCGCGGCCAGCCGGCGGGCGTTGGCCAGCGGCCCGACCTGGCTGTCGGCGTCCAGCCCGTTGCCCAGGCGCAGCGCCTGCGCGGTCTCGACAAAGGCGGCCACGAAGGGGTCGAAGATCGCTTCATGCACCATGATCCGGCTGGGGGCGGTGCAGACCTGCCCGGCATTGGTGAACTTGCTTTTCGCGATGGTGCGGGCGGCAAGGGCCGGATCGAAGTCGGCGGCGACGATCACCGGCGCATGGCCGCCCAGCTCCAGCAGACAGGGCTTCACCCCCTCGGCCGCCTGCCGCGCGATCAGCTTGCCCACCGGGACCGAGCCGGTGAAGGTCGCCATGCGGATCGCCGGGTGGGCGATCAGATGGGCCGAGATCGCGGCCGGCTCGCCGAAGACCAGGTTCACCACCCCGTCCGGCAGCCCGGCCGCATGCAGGCATTCGACCAGCGCCATGGCGGTGGCGGGGGTTTCCTCCGACGCCTTCAGCACGATGGAACAGCCGCTGGCCAGCGCCGCCGCCAGCTTGCGCATCGGCGATCCGGCCGGAAAGTTCCAAGGGCTGAAGGCCGCGACCGGCCCGATGGGCTCGCGCACGGTGAAGAGGTGGAAATCGGCCTCGTAGGGGATGACCTGCCCATAGGCGCGCTGCGCCTCGGCCACGTCGCGGCGCAGGCGGTCGGCCGCGCTCTGCACCTCGGACCTGGCCTGCGCAAAGGGCTTGCCCTGTTCGCGGGTCATGTTGACCGCGATCTCCTCGGCCCGGTCCAGGATCAAGGCGCGCGCCTTCTCCAGCACGCGGCCCCGGGCGGAAACCGGCGTCCGGCTCCACGCCCGGAATCCCTCGGCCGCGGCTGCGGCGGCGGTGTCGAGATCCGCCGGGCTCGCGTGGGGAACCATGCCCAGCACCTCTCCGGTCGCGGGGTTCTCGATTTCGGTCGTGGCGGTGCCGGTGCCGCGGGTCCATCGCCCGCCGATCAGCAGGCGGATTTCGGGATAGGCGTGGCGATCTGCATTGAACTCGGACATCGGCTCCCGCCTCATGCTGCTGCGCGGCCTTCGACCAGCCGCTCCATGATGATATCGGCGATCGGCATGGCCGAGGTCGCCGCCGGCGACGGGGCGTTGCAGACGTGCAGCATCCGTTCCGTGGCCTCGAAGATGAAGTCCTGCGCCAGCGTGCCGTCCCGCATCACCGCCTGCGCCCGGATCCCGCAGGTCATCGGCCGCAGGTCCGCCAGCTCCAGCGAGGGGCAGTATTTCCGGCAGGCCCGCAGGTAGCGCGATTTCGACAGCGAATTGGCCATCTCGCCCAGCCCGTGGCGCAGGTTCCCGGCCATGGCCCGCCAGAAGCCGGGAAAGGCAAGGTTGGTCATCACGTCGCGCAGCGAGACGGAGCCCTTCGCATAGCCCTCGCGGGCAAGGCCCAGCACGGCGTTCGGCCCCACGGTCATCCGGCCGTCGATCAGCGGCGTCAGGTGGATGCCCAGGAACGGCAGGTCGGGATCGGGAACGGGATAGATCATCGCCTGCGCGATGCCGGCCCTGCGCGGGTCGAGTTGCCAGTATTCGCCGCGGAACGGCACGATGCGGAACCCCACCTCCAGCCCCGCCAGCCGCGCCACCCGGTCGGATTGCAGGCCGGCGCAGGCGACCAGCCGGCCGGCCTCGAAACGCGCACCGCCGGCGCCGATCTGCACCCCGGCCCCGGTCTCGGCGATATGGTCGGGGGCGGTGCCCAGGCGGATCGTGCCGCCGGCCTCGGTGAATTCGGCCGCCATCCGCGCCATCACCTGCCGGTAGTCGACGATGGCCGCGGCCGGCACGAACAGCGCCGCCGCGCCGGTGATCGCCGGTTCGCGCCGCGCGATCCCGGCGCGGTCCAGCGGCTCGACGGCGATGCCGTTCTCGGCGGCGCGGGTTTCCAATGCGGCCAGGCGCTCCTCCTCCAGCGCCGAGGTCGCCACGATCAGCTTGCCGCGTTCCTCGAACGGGATGCCGTGGTCGCGGCAGAAGGCCTTGGTGCGGCCTTCGCCCTCGCGGCACAGCCGCGCCTTGAGGCTGCCGGGCTTGTAGTAGATGCCGGAATGGATGACGCCGCTGTTGTGCCCGGTCTGGTGCAGGCCGATCCGCGCCTCCTTCTCCAGGAGCAGCAGCCGGGCGCCGGGAAAGCGCCGCGCCAGCGCGCGCGCGGTCGCCAGCCCCACGATGCCGCCGCCGATCACGCAATAGTCGAAACGCTCGGTCACCCTGCCGCTCCGTCGCCCGGCGGGGGGGCATCGTCGGCGACGATCACGTCCAGCCTGCCGATGCCCGATACGGACACGCTCACCCGGTCACCCGGAACCAGCCAGCGTTTCGGATTGCGATGCGCGCCGACCCCCGCGGGCGTTCCCGTGGCGATGACATCGCCGGGCTGGAGGCGGATGAAGGTCGAGACATAGGCGATGGTCTCCGGCAGGCCCACGATCATGTCCGAGGTCGGGGCGGACTGTACGGTCTCTCCGTTCAATTCCGTCACCAGGGTCAGCCCGTCCCACGGGCCGGTTTCGTCCAGCGTCGCCAGCCAGGGCCCCAGTGCCCCCGTCTGGGAAAAGTTCTTGCCGGCCGTCACGCTGTGCTTCTGGAAATCCCGCACGCTGCCGTCGAGGAAACAGGTCAGGCCGGCGACATGGCCCATGGCGTCTTCGGGCCGGATGTGGCGGCCGGGCCGGCCGATGACCGCCGCCAGTTCGCCCTCGTAGTCGAGCTCGCGGGAACAGGCGGGGCGCAGGATGGCGCCGCCGGGCGCGGCCAGCGAGGAATTGGCCCGCAGGAAGACCCGCGGGTATTCCGGCGTCTCCTTCCCGGATTCGCGGCTGTGGGCGCCGTAGTTGTGGCCCAGGCACAGCACATGGGCGGCATCGGGGATCACCGGCAGCAGCGCGATGTCGGCGAACGGCACCCGCGCTTCCGCCCGCGCCGCGGCCTCGGCCAGCCCGGCCGCTCCATGCCGGGCCAGCCCGGCGCGCAGCGTGGCGCAATCCGCGGCGAAGGCCGAGGCGGGGATCACGCCGGCGTCCGTCGCCGCCCCCCAGGATGGCCCGTTCCGGCCTTCATAGCTGACAAACCGCATCCCGCATCCGCACCTGCTGCCCAGGGCTGCAAGTTCGGCCATCCCGGCCGGCATGGGCAACCGAGATTTTATCGCCCGTGCCGCAGCAAATCTCATGCCTCCGCAACGGCCGGGCGAGCCGGACCCTTGCGATCGCGCCGGGGCCGGTCGCGGATTTTCTGCGGTCGCGCGGCAGGCGATGCTGCACCCGCGCGGGCGGGGCGCGCTTCCGGCACGCGCTTGCCAGAGGGCGGCGGAGGCTATAGGCTGAGGAAAACTCATGCCGAAGAGCCGATACGATGCGCCGCCCCGGTCATCTTCCGCCCCTCAATCCCCTCAAGGCATTCGAGGTCGCAGCGCGGCACCTGAGCTTTACCCAGGCCGCGGCCGAACTGGGGGTCACGCAGGGCGCGGTCAGCCGGCAGGTCAAGGTGCTCGAGGACTATCTGGGCATACCGCTGTTCGTGCGGGAGGCCAACGAGATCCGCCTCACGCCCGGGGCCAAGCAATATGCCAAGACCCTCACCGATGTCTTCCGCACCGTCACGCAGGCGACGGACCTGCTGGTCGACGTGGGCGGTCAGGTGGTGATCACGCTGGAGACCTATCAGACCTTCATGACCCGGTGGCTGGTGCCCCGGCTGCCCGACTTCTACCGCAACCACCCCAATTACGAACTGCGCATCATCACGGGAAATGCCCATGCCCGGATCACCGAACTGCAGATAGACTGTTCGGTCCGGTACGGCGACGGGCGGTGGGACCATGTGCAGAGCAGCCTGCTGTTCAAGGACCAGTGGGTCCCGATCTGCTCGCAGGCATTCCTCGAACGCCACTCGCACGACGGGCACCTGAGCCTCTTCTCGTCGGAGCACCTGCTGCACCATCACAAGCGGCCGACGCTCTGGCAGGAATGGCTGAAACGGGCCAACCTCACGGTCCACGAGCCGCGCTACGACATGATCTACAACCACCACGCGGTGATCATGGAACTCGCCCAGCAGGGCGTCGGCGTGGCGCTGGAGCAATTGGCCTATGTCGCCCCGGCCCTGGCGAACGGCAATCTGGTGCAGCCGCATCCGCTGGTGATGGACGGCCAGACGGGATATTACCTGACCTGGCCCAAATCGGCCGCGATCCGCGACAAGATCCGCCCGTTCCGCGACTGGCTGGTCGCGCAGGCCACCTCCTCGGCGACGGAAAGATCGCTCGAGCCGACCTGAAGCGGGGCCGGCTTTCCCGGCAGGGCGGCCGGGCCTACCGCCCCCGCACGAAATCCCCGCCCCCGCGCCGCCGCCGCACGGCCAGCGAGACCAGCGCATAGACCGCAAAGCCCAGCGGGGCCGCCAGGACCAGGCGCGCGAGCCCGCCGGGGGTCAGGCGCTCCTTGCCCTCGCGCTTCATCAGCCCGGGGTAGAGCCGCGCGATCTCGGCCACGCCGGCGTCCTGCCGCCGGCGCACCCGCACCAGCGCCCGCCAGCCCTCGACCATCGGCCATTCGTAGGTGGCGGGGCATTCCACCCGCTCCTCGGGGGCGAATTGCAGCCGCACGAAGGTGTCGTCCGAGATGACGGGCGGGAACTCGCCCCAGCGCGCCCGGCCGCGGGGGTTCACCGCATAGAGGCCGAAGCCCGGGGCGGGGCCCGAGGCGAAGGGCAGCCGCGTCCAGAACCGGGCATAGGCGCGGGTGACCGGGCTGCCCGCGCGCGCCACCACCGGGCGGCCGGTGGCATAGCGCGCCGCGGGTTCGGCCAGCGCCAGCGCCAGCTGCGCCATCAGCGGCGGCGAGACCCGCACGTCGGCGTCGAGATAGGCGCGCAGGTCGCCCAGCGCCGCGGCATCGCCGGCATTCAGCGCCCCGGGCTTGGAGCCCTGCACCAGCTCCACCACGGTCAGCCGCCAGCCCGCGGCCTCGGCCTGCGCGTTCATCGCCCGGGCGCGGAAGGCGGTATCGTCGCGGCAGCCGTTGGCCACCACGATGGCCTCGGCCCCGCCCGGCACCGGCTCCGAGGCGAAGAGCGCGGCAAGGCAGGGGCCGATCTGGGCCTCCTCGTTCGAGGCGGGGATGATCACGCTCAGCACGGGTCGCACCCCGCGGCCAGCGCCCGCCAGCGCGGAGTGTCGTCGCCCAGGTGCCGCAGCGCGCCCCAGCTGCCCCATTTCGTGGCCCGCTCCACATCGGTGAAGGCCATGAAGGGCGCGTCGGCCAGCTCCCCCCAGCCGGCCAGCAGCCGGCCGTAGAGCCGGCCCATGCCGGGCGAATAGTTCAGCGCGTGGAAGAAGGCGGTCAGGCCGTCGTCCTCCAGCCCCTCGCCCAGCGCCACCACATGGGTGCCGCCCTCGTACATCATCAGCCGCAGCCCGGCGGCGCGGGCCACCCGCGCGTGATAGGGCAGCACCTCGGTCAGGTTGTGCTCCAGCGTGTCCTCCCGCCAGCCGGTCACCCGGCCGTCCTCCAGCTCGGCCAGCGCACGGTCCGGCCCGCCCTCCGCCATCCAGCCGCGCAGCAGCGGCAGGCGGTCGGGGATGCCCAGCCCGGCGGCGAAGTATCCCGTGACCGCATAGGCGTCGAACGAGAGGCGCGGGGCGGGGCGGCCCTCGGCGATCACCAAAGGCGCGTTCAGGATCTGCTCCTCCAGCCCGGTCCAGCCGGTCTGGGTGGCGATCACCCGCACCAGCCTGTCGGGATCCCCGAACACCTCGGCCCAGATCCCCGCCGCCTCGGCCGCGCGCAGGGCGTAGAACTGCACCCAGGCGTCGGGCTGCCCCCAGCGGGCGCGGGCCTCGGCATCCGCCCAGCGGGCCTGCGCGAACTGCCAGTTCCAGACCTCGTTCGACAGCTCCACATGCGCGACCAGCCCCGGCGCCAGCCCGTCCCGCACGACAAGGGCAAGGTCGCGGATCAGCGCATCCTCGGCCATGTGCGGCAGGTTGAACCAGGGATCCGCGCCCAGCACATTGGCCAGCGCCACCTGCACCTCCATCGGCACGCCCGCGCGGGCCCAGGTGAAATCGCCCGGCAGCGGCCGGTCCGCGGCCCGCGACAGGGTGCTGTCGTTGGTGGCCGACCAGTCCATGACGCGGACCAGCCGCGCGCCCCGCAGCCGGGCGATCCAGTCGGGGTTGAACTGCGCGCCGGCGGCCAGCGCCTCCGCCCGGTCGGCCCGCACCAGCACCATGTCGCGGATCGGATCGGCGGGGGCGAGGCCGGTCAGGCTGATCTCCACCGCTCCCGGCCCGGGCGTATAGTCGAAGACGATCCGCCCCGGCGCCTGCTCCACCGCCTCCACCCGCCCCGCCAGCCGGACCTGGCCCGCGCCGGCCCAGGTGAGGACATAGCGCCCGGCGGCGTGGCGGGCCTCTTCCGGCAGGTCGGTCAGCACCAGCGTGCCCAGCGCCGCCGCGCCCTCGGGCAGCGAGCGGGGCCAGCCCGCGGGGGTGACATGGCCGCCGGCGACCAGATCGGCGAATTCCCAGCCGCCCCACTGGCCGGGGCGATGGGCGATCCAGGGGCGGGCGGTCTTCATCACGTTCAGGAAGGGCTGCTGCACCGCCCAGTCGTTCACCCCGGCCAGGCCGAAGCCCAGCGCGGGATTGGTGATCGCAGGCAGGGCGGCGAGGTCGGGGGCGGGTCGTGCCTGCCCCTGCGCCGCGACCGCGGCGGCGATCCAGCCGCCGGCGGGGGCGGGC
>JBBCJM010000106.1:0-13018 GCA_037190175.1 Paracoccaceae bacterium
TTGGGCGGGGCCACGAAGAACGCCGCCCTGCCCCCTGCCGCGCGCAGGGGCAGATCGAAGGCCAGTTGCCGCATCAGGCCCGCTTCCTGCCCCGGCGCGGGCGGGGCGCCGGCTCGGGCGCCACCAGGTCGGGGGCCGGCAGGTGGTCGGGCGCGGGGACCGGCGCGGCCGCGGGCTCGGGCAGCGAGGGCGCGGGCTGCAGCGCCTCGGGCAGCGGCGGCAGGTCGCCCAGCTCGTCCGCCGGCAGGGGCGTGTCGGGGGTCAGCATCTCTTCCGGCGTGGGGGGCAGCGGCATGGCCTCGGCCCCGCGGTAGAGCAGGCTTTCCTGATACCGCCCGATCATGAAGCGGATGATGACCCCGATGGCGGCCGCCACCGGCACCGCCACCAGCATCCCCAGGAACCCGAAGAGCGTGCCGAAGGCCGAGAGCGCGAAGAGCAGCCACACCGGATGCAGCCCCACGCTGCCGCCCACCAGCTTGGGCGTGATCACGTTGCCCTCCAGGAACTGGCCCAGCGCGAAGATCCCCGCCACGATCCCGATCGAGGCCCAGTCGCCCCAGAACTGGAAGAGCGCGAGCCCGATGGCCAGCGTGCCGCCCACCAGCGCGCCCACGTAGGGGATGAAGGTGATCGCCCCGGCGATGGCGCCCACCACCATGCCGAACTGCAAACCCGCCAGCATCAGCGCCACGGCGTAGAACAGGCCCAGGATCAGGCAGACGCTGAGCTGCCCCCGCACGAAGGCCGCCAGCACCTTGTCGATCTCGGCCGCCAGTTGCCGCACCACCGGGGCATGGTCGCGCGGCAGCATGGCGTCGATGCGGGCGATCATCCGGTGCCAGTCCAGCAGCAGGTAGAAGGCCACCACCGGCACCACCACGATGAAGACGACCGCATTGATCACCCCCATGGCCGAGCCCAGCAGCGCCTGCGCCAGCTCGCCCCCGCGCGCCCGGATGGTCTCGCCGATCGACAGCAGCGTCTGCCGCGCGGTGGAATTGCTCTCGCCCAGCTCGGGGAAGCGCTCGATGACGAAATCGTGCAGGTCGCGGAAGATCTCGGGCGCGGCGTTGACCAGCGCGCTCAGCTGGCCGACCAGCGTCGGGATCACCGCCAGGACCAGCGCCACGAAGAGGACCAGCATCCCCAGCGAGATGAGCGTGGTGGCCGCGACCCGGCCCATCCCCAGCCGCTCCAGCCGGTTGGCCACGGGGTCGAGGAAATAGGCCAGCCCCCCGCCCACCACGAAGGGCAGGATCACGTCGCCCAGAAACCACAGCGCCAGCAAGAACACCGCCGCGGCGATGCCCCAGTATCTCAACTGATCCCTGACCGGCAGCGCCACGCCGAAACTCCCCGAACCCGATGCGCCCAGATTGCCCAAGCCGGGGGGCCTTGCAAGCGGCGCGTGATCACGACGGCGAAGGAGCGGTCGCGGTTCCCGGCCCTCCCGCGGGCCGGAGAGGCCCCCTACCCCGCGTCCGTCCGCCCGCGCCGGTCGGCGCGCAGGTTGGCGTAGAGCACATGGGTGCGCCAGCGGCCGGCGATCTGGAGATAGCTCTGCGCCACCCCCTCGTACTTGAACCCCTCGGTCTCCAGCAGTCCGCGGGAGGCGGCGTTCTCGGGCAGGCAGGCGGCCTCGATCCGGCTCAGGTCCATCTCGCGGAAGGCATGGTGCACCACGGCGCGGATCGCCTCGGCCATGAAGCCCTGCCGGGCGTGCGCCTGCCCGATCCAGTAGCCCAGCGTGCCGGCCTGCGCCGGGCCGCGGCGGATGTTGTCCAGCGTGATCGCCCCCAGCACCGCGCCGTCCTGCCGGCGGACCAGCAGCAGGGGCAGCGCGGTGCCCTGCGCCTCGGCCCTTTGCGACCAGTAGACGCGGTTGACGAAGGAGCGGCGGGTCAGGTGATCCTCGGCCCAGACCGGCTCCCAGGGCGCCAGGAACGCGCGGCTCTCGGCGCGCAGCCGCGCCCATTCCCGCCAGTCGCCGTGCTGCGGCAGCCGCAGCGTCAGCCGCTCGGTCTCGATCCGGGGCCTGCGGCGCCAGCCGAACATCAGCCCGCCAGTCCCTCGCGCAGCGCCTCCAGCGCCGGCGCCGCCGCCACGGGGCCATAGAGCGCCAGCGCCGCCTCGCCGGTGCAGAGCCGCTCGGCGCAGGCGCGCACCGCGGCCACGTCCACCGCGTCGATCTTGGCCACGGCCTCGGCCACCGGGGGCACGCGGCCCCAGATCTGCACCATCCGCGCCAGCCTCTCGGCCCGCGAGGAGGGACTTTCCAGCCCCATCAGCATCCCGGCCTTCAGCTGCGCCCGGGCGCGCGCCACCTCGGCCTCGCCCATGTCCTCGGCCGAGCGGCGCAAGACCTCGACGGTCAGCGCCGCCAGTTCGCCGATCTCCTGCGCCGAGGTGCCGGCATAGACGGTCAGCGAGCCGGTGTCCTCATAGGCGCCGGCCTGGGCGAAGATGGTGTAGCACAGCCCCCGCTCCTCGCGGATCTTCTGGAACAGGCGCGAGGACATGCCGCCGCCCATCGCCATGGAATAGACCTGCGCGGCGTGGACGCCCTCGTCGCGCCAGGCCGGGGCCTCCAGCGCCAGGGCGAAATGCGCCTGCTCCAGATCCTTGATCTCGCGCCGTTCGCGGCCCTGGAACCGCGCCGCCACCAGCGCGCCGTTGCCGCGGGGGCCGATGCCTTCGAACAGCTTCTCCGCCTGCCGCACGATGGCGTCGTGGTCCACCCCCCCGGCGGCGGCCAGGATCATCTGGTCCGGCCCGTAGTGTTCGGCCACGAAGCCGCGCAGATCCCCGGCCGAGAAATGCGCCACCCGTTCCGCCGGGCCCAGGATGGTGCGGCCGAAGGGCTGGTCGGGATAGGCGGCCTCCTGCAGCCAGTCGAAGATGATGTCGTCGGGCGTGTCCAGCGCCTGGCCGATCTCCTGCAGGATCACGTGGCGCTCGGTCTCGATGTCGTCGGCGTGGAAGGCCGGGTTCAGCACGATGTCGGCGATCACGTCCAGCGCCATGGCCACGTCGCCCGACAGCACGCGGGCGTAATAGGCGGTCGTCTCCTTGGACGTATAGGCGTTGATGTAGCCGCCCACGTCCTCGATCTCTTCCGCGATGCGCAGGGCGCTGCGCCGGGCGGTGCCCTTGAAGGCCATGTGTTCCAGGAAATGCGCCACCCCGTTCTGCTCGGGCCGCTCGTGCCGGCCGCCCGCGGTGACCCAGAGCCCGACCGAGGCCGACATCAGCCCCGGCATGTGTTCGGTGACGATGCGCAGGCCGTTGGGCAGGGTCGTCAGGCGGGCGGTCATGCGGCGATCCTGTCGCGGATGAGGGTTTGCAGCGCGGCGAGGTCGTTGGGCACCCGGGTGAACCGCTCGGGCCGGTCGAACAGGCCCGCCATGCGCGGCGGCAGCGCCGGGCGCAGGCCGGTGGCGCGTTCCACCGCGTCGGGGAACTTCGCCGGATGGGCGGTGGCCAGCGTGACCATGGGGTTCGGCCCCAGGTTCTCCTCCGCCACCTTCACCGCCACCGCGCTGTGGGGGCAGAGGATTTCCCCGGTCGCGGCGCGGATGCGGGCGATGGTGGCCTCGGTCTCCTCCTCGGACGCCCGGCCGGAGCCGAAGCCGTCGCGCAGGCTCTGCAAGGCGCCCTGCGGGATGGCGAAGGCGCCGGTCTCCTTCAGGTCGGCCATCAGCGCGGCGACCGCGGCCCCCTCGCGCCCCAGCGCGTCGAACAGCGCGCGTTCGAAGTTGGAGGACACCTGGATGTCCATCGAGGGCGAGATCGAGGGGCGCACGGCATCGGTGGCATAGGTGCCGGTTGTCAGCGCCCGGTGCAGGATGTCGTTCTGGTTGGTGGCGATCACCAGCCGGCCCACGGGCAGGCCCATGGCGCGCGCGATGGAGCCCGCGTAGATGTCGCCGAAGTTCCCCGTGGGCACGGTGAAGTCCACCGGCCGGTGCGGCGCACCCAAACTCGTGGCGGCGGCGAAGTAATAGACCACCTGCGCCAGCACCCTTGCCCAGTTGATGCTGTTCACCCCCGCCAGCCCCACCCCGTCGCGGAAGGCGAAGTCGTTGAACATGTCCTTCAGCCGGGCCTGGCAGTCGTCGAAGTCGCCCTCCAGCGCCAGGGCGTGGACGTTGGCCTCGGCCGGCGTGGTCATCTGGCGGCGCTGCACCTCGCTGACCCTTCCGTGGGGGAAGAGGATGAACACGTCCACATTGGCCAGCCCGCGGAACGCCTCGATGGCGGCGCTGCCGGTGTCGCCCGAGGTGGCGCCCACGATGGTGATCCGCCGGCCGGTCCGCGCCAGTTCCGCCTGCATCATCTGGCCGATGATCTGCATGGCGAAGTCCTTGAAGGCCAAGGTCGGGCCGTGGAACAGCTCCAGTAGGAAGTGGTTGGGCGCCAGCTGCCGCAAGGGTGCGCGGGCGGGATGGCCGAAGCCGCGATAGGCGGCGGCGATCAGGCGGCGGAACTCGTCGTCGGCGAAAGTACCGCCCAGGAAGGGGCGCATGACGCGGAAGGCGACCTCCTCATAGGCCAGCCCGGCCAGCGCGGCGATCTCGGCCGGGGCCATGACCGGCACGGCCTCGGGCACATAAAGCCCGCCGTCGCGGGCCAGGCCCGTCATCATGGCCTCGGAGAAGGAAAGGACGGGGGCGGAACCGCGGGTGGAGACGTATCGCATGGCTGCCCTCTTATCCCGGCCGGCGGCGGTTGCGCCAGAGCCAGAACGCGGTCATCGCCGCCCAGACGAAGGCCAGGGCGAACCACTGGATCGCATAGCCCAGGTGGTGGTTGGGGATCCCGGCGGAATCGAGCGGCAGCGGGCGGATCCCGTCGCCGGTCTGGCTGCGGGCGACGACCAGCACCGGCTCGGTCCCCAACGCCTCGGCCATCGCCGGCAGGTCGCGGGCGAACCACAGGCCGGTGCGGGCGTCGGGCGGGGGGGTGGAGCTGTTCAGGTCGTCCGGCCAGTGCAGGTTGCCGGTGACGGTCGCCTCGGCCGCCACCCGCGGCGCGCGGCGCTGGGCCTCGGGCCGGAAGCCGCGGTCGATCAGGATGCGGCGGCCCTCGGCGGTCTCGAAGGCGGCGACGATCCGCACCCCGGCGCCCAGGTCCTTCAGCCCCACCAGCACGTCGATGTCCTGCCCGGTAAAGCGGCCCGTCACCGTGACCGGCAGGAAGGCGTCGCCCAGGGGGGCCGGCGCCGCGGGCAGCCCGCCGGGCGCCTGCCCGATCCGCGCGTCGATGGCCGCCAGCACGCCCTCCTTCCACGCCAGCCGGTCGAGCTGCCACAGGCCCAGCCAGACCAGGATCGCGGTGCCGATGAGGCCGGTGAGCAGCGGGATGACGAGACGCATGGGCAGGGCCGCCAAACGAAAGGCGCGGGCCGCCGGGGCCCGCGCCGCAGGGGAACCGGGGCGGGCGGTCAGCCGCCCCAGATATACACGGCCAGGAACAGGAACAGCCAGACCACGTCGACGAAGTGCCAGTACCAGGCCGCCGCCTCGAAGCCCACGTGCTGCTCGGGGGTGAAGTGCCCCTTGTAGACGCGGATCAGGCAGACGGTCAGGAAGATGGTCCCGATGATGACGTGGAAGCCGTGGAAGCCCGTCGCCATGAAGAAGTTCGCGCCATAGATGTTGCCGGCGAAGCCGAAGGCCGCGTGGCTGTACTCATAGGCCTGGAAGGCGGTGAAGAGCACGCCCAGCAGGATCGCCAGGATCAGCCCGCTCTTCACGTCCTTGCGGTTGTTCTCGTGCACCAGCGCGTGGTGCGCCCAGGTGGCGGCGGCGCCGGAGCACAAGAGGATCAGCGTGTTGATCAGCGGCAGGTGCCAGGGGTCGAAGGTCTCGATCCCCGCGGGCGGCCAGATGCCGTCCACGATGGGGCTCAGCCCCTCGGGATGGATCGGGTAGAGCGCGTGCTTGAAGAAGCTCCAGAACCAGGCCGAGAAGAACATCACCTCGGACATGATGAAGAGGATGAAGCCGTAGCGCAGGCCGATCCTCACCACCGGGGTGTGGTCGCCGGTCTGGCCCTCGTGCACCACCTCGGACCACCAGGCGAACATGGTGTAGAGCACGCCGACAAGGCCGATCAGGAACATCCACGGCGCCGAGCCCTTCATCCACAGGACCGCGCCGAACAGCATCACGAAGGCCGAGACCGCGCCCACGAAGGGCCAGATCGAGGGCGGAAGGATGTGGTAATCGTGGTTCTTGGCGTGCGCCATGGTTCCCTCGTTCTAGTTGACCGCATCAGCCGGCGCGGAGGCCGGCAGCGCCGCCCGGGGCTCGGGCAGCGGGGTTTCGTGGAAGGTGTAGCTCAGCGTGATCTCCCTGACGAACCGCCCCTCGCGGTCGTCGAGGATGGCCGGATCGACGTAGAAGGTCACCGGCATCTGCACCGTCTCGCCTGGGGCCAGCACCTGGCTCTGGAAGCAGAAGCAGTCGATCTTGGTGAAGTAGAGCCCCGCTGCATCGGGGGCGACGTTGAAGCTGGCCGTGCCCGCGATGGGCCGGTCGGTGGGATTCGTCGCCTCGTAGAAGGCCAGCCCCACCTCGCCCAGCCGGATCTGCATGGTGCGTTGCTGGGGCCGGAAGCTCCAGGGCATCCCGCGCTCCAGCGAGGCGTCGAAGCGCACCGTGACCTCGCGGTCCAGCACCTGTCCGGGGGCCGCGGCGGCGGTCGAGGGGGTGCCGGCAAAGCCGGTGACGCGGCAGAACCAGTCGTAGAACGGCACCGCGGCGAAGGAGAGCGCGCACATGGTGGCGGCCACGCCGGCCAGCGTCAGGGCGGTCTTGCGCTGCGGGGTCATGGCCGGGCCTCCGGCGCGGGGGCGGGCTCGGCCGGCAGCAGTTCGGGCCGCACCACGTGGTCGAAGCCCTGCATCGGATCGCCCCGGGTCACCTTGACCACGGTCAGCGCGAAGACCAGCGCGACGAAACCCGCCAGCACCAGCCCCAGGCCGAGGTTGCGCGAGAACCGGCGGCGGTGCATCTCGTGTTCGGGACGGAACGCCATGTCACCAGCCCCCCAGGCCATAGGGCCGCAGGCCGGCCTCGGCCAGCAGCGCCAGGAAATGCAGGAAGAGATAGGAGAGCGAGAAGGCGAAGAACCGCTTCTCGGCCCGATAGTTGTCGGCCAGCGCCGCATCCTCGTCGCGCCGCGCGATGCGGATCGCGCCCAGCACGAACCACAGGTTCAGCGCCACCGCGACCCCCAGCGTGACCGGCCCGCCGATGTCCGACAGCGCGGTCCACAGCGCCACGGGCACCAGCGCCAGCGTATAGCCCAGGATATGCCGGCGGGTCACCCGGCGGCCGTGGGTCA
Organism: Paracoccaceae bacterium; assembly: GCA_037190175.1. Classification (GTDB taxonomy): domain Bacteria; phylum Pseudomonadota; class Alphaproteobacteria; order Rhodobacterales; family Rhodobacteraceae; genus JBBCJM01. Next base: position 7,354 of record JBBCJM010000106.1, read on the forward strand.
CGGTCAGCATCGGCACCCCGGCGCGGTGGTAGTCTTCCTTCATGAAGAGCGCGAGCGCCCAGAAATGCGGCGGCGTCCACATGAAGATCAGCCCGAACATCAGGGCCGCCTCCACCGAGATGCTGCCGGTGGCCGCCACCCAGCCGATCATCGGCGGGAAGGCCCCGGCGGCGCCGCCGATCACGATGTTCTGCGGGGTCGAGCGTTTCAGCCAGACCGAATAGATCACCGCGTAGAAGAAGATGGTGAAGGCCAGCAGCCCCGCCGCGGCGACGTTCGTGGCCAGCCCCAGCATCACCACCGAGATGCCCGAGAGCGCCAGGCCGATGGCCAGCGCCTCGCCCCGCTCCACCCGGCCCGCGGGGATCGGCCGGCGGGCGGTGCGGCGCATCACCGCGTCGATGTCGGCGTCGTACCACATGTTCAGCGCGCCCGAGGCCCCTGCCCCCAGCGCGATGAACAGGATGGCCGCGAAAGCCTCCACCGGGTGCAGACCCACGGGGGCCACCAGCAGGCCCACCAGCGCGGTGAACACGACCAGCGACATGACGCGCGGCTTCAGGAGCGCGACGTAATCGCCGAACCCCGCCTCGCCCGTCTCCGCCCTGATGATCGATGTATCGGTCATCCCAGTCCCGTCCGGTGGGGGCCGCGCGACCTGCGCCGCCCCTGCCTGCCTTGGATCACTTCGCGGCCAGCCTGCGGTCGCCCGCGGCCCGCAGGGTTTCCGCCGACAGCACCACCTCGCCCCCGCGCGCCTGTTCCAGCCAGGCGTCATAGACCTCCTGGCTGACCACCTTCACTGTGATCGGCATGTAGGCGTGCGCGATGCCGCACAGCTCGGAGCACTGGCCGAAATAGACGCCCTCCTCCTCGGCGTTGAACCACAGCTGCGCCAGGCGGCCCGGCACCGCGTCCTGCTTCACCCCGAAGGCGGGGATGGTCCAGGCGTGGATCACGTCCGAGCCGGTCACCTGCATCACGATGGTCCGGCCCACGGGCACCACCACGGCAGTGTCGGTGGCCAGCAGGAAATGCTCGCGGGCATAGCCGGCATCGGCCAGCATCTGCTCGACCGCCGGGGTCAGGCGATAGTCGCCGTCGGTGGCCGGGGCGCCGATCATGTAGCTGTCGAAGGCCACGTCCTCGTCCACGTATTCGTAGGACCAGTACCACTGGTTGCCGGTCACCTTGATGGTGACGTCGCCCGCCGGGATCTCCTGCTGCTTGAACAGCACGGGCAGCGAGAAGGCCCCGATGGTGACGAGGATCAGGATCGGCACCAGCGTCCAGGCCACCTCCAGCGGCGAGTTGTGGGTGAAGGTGGCGGGCTGCGGGTTCGACCGCCCATTGTAACGCAGGATGACGGTGATCAGCAGCGCCACCACGAAGAGCGTGATGGCCGTGATGATGTAGAGGATGAAGTTGTCCAGCCAGACGATGTCGTGCTTCAGCTCGGTCGCCGAGGGCTGGAAGGCGATTCCCGCCGGCTTCGGCACCCCGATGACCGGCAGGTCCTGCGCCCGGACCGCGCCCGCGGCCGCGAGGCTGGCCACAAGGCCGGAGAGTGTGGCAATTGCACGCATGTCCCGTTTCCCGTTCGCTCTGTCGGCCCTCGCCGGCCGTTTGGCTTTTGCGTCCCGGCGGCAGGATTCCGCCCGTCCAGTCCCTCTAGAACCATATCGGAACATCCCGGGCAAGGGTTCCGTTCGGCCCCCGGTTGCGGCAATGTGGCGCCCTGTGACAGAGATCAAGGACAGGAAGGGCAAGACGACCATGGCCGAGACCCCGTTCCGCCCCTTCGACACCCACCTGGACGAGGCCGCGGCGCTGCGCGTGCTGCGCGAGACGCTGGCGGGCGCCGAGGATGGCGAGTTGTTCCTGGAACGCCGCCGGTCCGAGGCCATCGTGCTGGACGACGGGCGGATTCGCAATGCCAGCTATGATGCCTCGGAGGGCTTCGGCCTGCGCGCGGTGCGGGGCGAGGTGGCGGGCTACGGCCATTCCACCGAGATCTCCGAACGCGCGCTGATCCGCGCCGCGGGCACCGCCCGGCTGGCGGTGGGTTCGGGCGGCGGCACGCTGGCCGCCCCGCCCCCGGGCACCAACCGCCGGCTCTATACCGATGCCGATCCGCTGGAGGACGCGGCCTTTCCGGTGAAGATCGACGCGCTGCGCGAGATCGACGCCTGGCTGCGCGCGCAGGACAGCCGGGTGGTGCAGGTCTCGGCCACGCTCTCGGCCAGCCACCAGGAGGTGGCGATCCTGCGCCCCGAGGGGCATGTGGTCAGCGATATCCGGCCGATGGCGCGGATCAACATCTCCTGCATCGTCGAGGAGGGCGGCCGGCGCGAGAGCGGCGGGCACGGCGGCGGCGGCCGCTTCGGGCTGGCGGGGCTGCTGGAGCCCGGGCACTGGCAGGGGGTGGCGGCCGAGGCGCTGCGGATCGCGCTGGTCAACCTCGCGGCAGAGCCCGCGCCCGCCGGGGTGATGGACGTGGTGCTGGGGCCGGGCTGGCCGGGGGTGCTGCTGCACGAGGCGGTGGGCCACGGGCTGGAGGGCGACTTCAACCGCAAGAAGACCTCGGCCTTCGCCGGGCTGATGGGGCAGCGCGTGGCCGCGCCGGGGGTGACGGTGCTGGACGACGGCACCCTGCCCGACCGCCGCGGCTCGATCAGCGTGGATGACGAGGGCACGCCCTCGGGCAGGAACGTGCTGATCGAGGACGGGATCCTGGTGGGCTTCATGCAGGACCGCCAGAATGCGCGCCTGATGGGCGTGCAGCCCACCGGCAATGGCCGGCGGGAAAGCTTCGCCCACATCCCGATGCCGCGGATGACCAATACCTACATGCTGGCGGGCGAGGCCGACCCGGGCGCGATCCTGGCCGACCTGAAGGACGGGATCTATGCCGTGGGCTTCGGCGGCGGGCAGGTGGACATCACCTCGGGCAAGTTCGTCTTCTCCTGTACGGAAGCGTATCGGGTCAGGAACGGCGTGGTCGGCGCCCCGGTGAAGGGGGCGACGCTGATCGGCGACGGGGCGACCGCGCTGAAGCAGATCCGCGCCATCGGCAACGACCTGGCGCTGGACCCGGGCATCGGCAACTGCGGCAAGGCCGGGCAATGGGTGCCGGTGGGGGTGGGCCAGCCGACGATGCTGATCGGCGGGCTGACCGTGGGCGGCTCGGCGGCCTGAGGGCGGGGATGCTTGCCGCTTGCCACCCCGGCCCGCTTTCGGCGATGACTGGCGGATGAGCACCGAGGCCCCCCGCTATACCGCCCTTGTCGCCGGCCTGCCCGCCACCGTCCCCTTCGTTGGGCCGGAGACGCAGGAGCGCGCGATGGGCCGGCCCTTCCGCGCAAGGCTGGGGGCCAACGAGAGCCTGTTCGGCCCCTCCCCCGCCGCGGTCGCCGCCATGCGGGCGGCGGCAGCCGACGCCTGGATGTACGGCGACCCCGAGTGCCACGAGCTGCGCGAGGCCATCGCCCGGCACCATGGGCTGAGCCGGGCGCATGTGGTGGCGGGCGAGGGGATCGACGGGCTCCTGGGCTATCTGGTGCGGCTGCTGGTCGAGCCCGGCGATGCGGTGGCGACCTCGGCCGGGGCCTATCCCACCTTCAACTTCCACGTCGCGGGCCATGGCGGGCGGCTGGTCGCCGTGCCCTATGCGGGCGACCACGAGGATCCGGCCGCGCTGGTCCGGGCCGCAGCCGAAAGCGGGGCGAAGCTGGTCTACCTGGCCAACCCGGACAACCCCATGGGCTCGCACCACCCCGGGCCGGCGATCGAGGCGATGGTGGAGCAGCTGCCGCGGGGCGCGCTGCTGGTGCTGGACGAGGCTTACCTGGACCTCGCCCCCGAGGGCACCGCGCCGCGGATCGACCCCGAGGACCCGCGGGTGATCCGCTTTCGCACCTTCTCCAAGGCCCACGGGCTGGCCGGCCTGCGGGTGGGCTACGGCCTGGCCGCGCCGGGGCTGGTCGCCGCCTTCGACAAGGTGAGGAACCACTTCGGCCTGGGCCGGGTGGCGCAGGCCGGCGCGCTGGCGGCCCTGGGCGATGCCGCGCATCTGGCCCGGGTGCGGGCGCAGGTGGCGGCGGCGCGGGAGGCCTTCGGCGCGGTCGCGCGGCAGAATGGGCTTTCCCCCCTGCCCTCGGCCACCAATTTCCTGACCATCGACTGCGGCCGCGACGGCGCCTTCGCCCGGGCGGTGCGCGACGGGCTGGTGGAGGCCGGGGTCTTCGTGCGGATGCCCTTCGTCGCCCCCCACGACCGCTGCATCCGCGTGAGCCTGGGGCCGGAGGAGGCCTGCTGGATCTTCGCCGAGGCCCTGCCCGGGGCGCTGGCGCGGGCGCTCAGTCCCGCCCGTTAGGCAGCGGCGGCGGGCTGGCCGGGCCCAGCGGCGGGGCGGCGCCGGCCGGCGGGTGGCGGGGCCCGGCGAAGGGCGAGACCGGCGAGATCACCGTGCGCTCCTCGGGCTCGATCGGCTCGGGGATCAGGTCGTCCAGGCTCTGCACCGGCGGGGCGTGAACCGGCACCGCGGCCGGCTCGGGCTGGATCGCGGCCGCCGCCGCCGCCTCGCGGCGGAACACCAGCATGGCATGGTAATGGGTGGCGGTTCCGGTCAGGCCCGTGCGCTCGTCGCAGGGCAGCATGTCGGCGCGCAGGTATTCCCAGCCCTCGGCCGCCAGATCGTTCATCAGATGCGTGAGCGCGACCCCGAAGCGTTCGGGCACCGACTTCGCGCCGCGGGACTTCTCGCCCCGGCGCGGCGCGGGGATCACCCTGTATTCATAGCGTTGCATCACACACTCCCTGCGCGGCGGCGCCGACAATAGCGGCCCCGGACCGCGGGGCCAAGCGCGAGAGTGCCGGCCGGTGTCTTCTCGCTGACATGAAACCGCGCCATGGTCGGCCCACCCGAAACTTCTGCAATGGATGACCATTATGAAAGCACTGGCACTCGCGGCACTGACCGGGCTGGCCGCCGCCGGTTCGGCCGATGCGCTGACGATCAACACCATCCCCGACACCACGCCGGTCGGGGTCGGCTACTGGGGCAGCGCCCCGGACAACAGGGACACCTACGGCCAGAGCTTCACCCTGACCGAGGCGCTGGCCCTGAACTCGATCAGCTTCCTGATGGACGACAAGCGCAACGTCGGCGACTATCAGGTGGTGGTGGTCGGCTGGAGCGGGACCCAGGCCACGGGCACGCCGCTCTACACCTTCACCGGCACCACGCCGGCGCGGGTTCGTCCAGCGCGATCAACCAGTTCTCGGAAATCTCCATCGACACCGGCGCGGTGGCGCTGGCGGCGGGCCATTATGCCTTCCTGATCCATTCCCTCAGCGTTCCGGCGGCCACCTTCGGGCTGATCAACGGCGGCTATGACGGCGGGCGGATCCTGTTCCAGACCAACGGCGGCGACACCTCGGCGTGGTTCGCGGACGAATGGTACTGGGGCGGCAACTTCGCCAACCGCGACCTGGCCTTCCGGCTGGAATTCTCGGACATCGCGCCGATCCCGCTGCCGGCCTCGCTGCCGCTGCTGATCGCGGGGCTGGCCGGGCTGGGCCTGCTGCGCCGCCGCAAGGCCGCCTGAGGGCGTGTCGGCGGGCGGCGGTCTGCGGGCCGCCGCCCTACCCGCGCGGCCGCCGC
>JBBCJM010000107.1:0-3472 GCA_037190175.1 Paracoccaceae bacterium
GGGTTGTTCTACGCCAAGCTCTCGGCGGCCAGCACCATGGCCATCGCGCCGATCCTGATCCTCGGCTGGTTCAGCCAGAAGCAACTTGTCCGCGGCCTGACCTTCGGCGCCGTGAAGTGAGGGAACCATGGGACAGATAACGCTCAAGCAGGTCCGCAAGTCCTTCGGCGAGGTCCATGTCATCCCCGGGGTGGATCTGGATATCGCCGATGGCGAGTTCGTGGTCTTCGTCGGCCCCTCGGGCTGCGGCAAGTCCACCCTGCTGCGCCTGATCGCGGGGCTGGAGGACACCACCGCCGGCACCATCGAGATCGACGGCAAGGACGCCACCCACCTGCCGCCCGCCAAGCGGGGCCTCGCCATGGTGTTCCAGAGCTATGCGCTCTATCCCCACATGACGGTGAGGAAAAACATCGCCTTCCCGCTGAAGATGGCCGGGATGGCGGAGGCCGAGCAGGCGGCCAAGGTGGAACGCGCGGCCAAGGTGCTGAACCTGACCGGCTATCTGGACCGCCGGCCGGGGCAGCTTTCCGGCGGGCAGCGCCAGCGGGTGGCCATCGGGCGGGCCATCGTGCGCGAACCCGCGGCCTTCCTGTTCGACGAGCCCTTGTCCAACCTCGACGCCGCGCTGCGGGTGGGGATGCGGCAGGAGATCACCGAACTGCACCAGAGCCTGAAGACGACGATGATCTACGTCACCCACGACCAGGTCGAGGCGATGACCATGGCCGACAAGATCGTGGTGCTGAACGCGGGCCGGGTGGAGCAGGTGGGCTCGCCGCTGGAACTCTACCGCGCGCCCAAGAACCTGTTCGTGGCGGGCTTCATCGGCAGCCCGAAGATGAACTTCATCACCGGGGCGGAGGCGGCGAAGCACGGTGCCCATACCATCGGCATCCGGCCGGAGCATATCGAGGTCGGCCACGGCCCCTGGTCGGGCGTGGTGGGGCTGTCGGAACACTTGGGCTCGGACACCTTCCTGAAGGTGGATGCCGGCGAGCTGGGCACCCTGACCCTGCGGGCGGCCGGCGAGGTCAACCTGCATCACGGCGACCGCATCCAGTTCGGCCCGCAGCAGGGCAAGATCCTGCGCTTCGGGCAGGACGGGGGGGCGCTGTGAGGTTGCGGGGCAAGCGCGCGCTGATCACCGGAGCCGCCCGCGGCATCGGGCTGGCCTTCGCCCGCGCCTATCTGGCCGAGGGGGCGCAGGTGACCCTGGCCGACATCAACGCCGGCGCGGTCAGCGATGCGGCGGCGGGGTTGGGCCGCAGCGCCCATGCGGTGGCGATGGACGTGACCCGGCAGGACAGCATCGACGCCGGCGTGGCCTCGGCCGTGGCGGCGATGGGGGGGCTGGACATCCTGGTGAACAACGCCGCGCTGTTCGACGCCGCGCCGGTGACCGAGATCACCCGCGCCTCCTACGACCGCCTCTTCGCGGTGAACGTGGCCGGCGCGCTCTTCACGATGCAGGCCGCCGCCAAGGCGATGATCGCGCAGGGGACCGGCGGCAAGATCATCAACATGGCCTCGCAGGCCGGCCGGCGCGGGGAATCGCTGGTGGCGGTCTATTGCGCCACCAAGGCTGCGGTGATCTCGCTCACGCAATCTGCGGGCCTCAACCTCATCTCCCACGGCATCAACGTGAACGCCATCGCCCCGGGCGTGGTGGAGGGCGAGCATTGGGACCATGTGGACAGCCTCTTCGCCAGATACGAAGGCCGGCCGCCGGGCGAGAAGAAGCGGATCGTGGGCGCGGGCGTGCCCTTCGGCCGCATGGGCACCGCCGCCGACCTGACCGGGATGGCGGTCTTCCTCGCCTCGGCGGACAGCGATTACGTCGTCGCCCAGTGCTTCGGGGTGGACGGCGGCAACTGGATGGCCTGACATGAAGATCTCCAACGCCACCCTGGGCTTCCTGCCCGCCGGCGTCGCCGCGCCCCGCTACGACCGCAGCCGCCTGCGGCCCGGGATCGTGCATGTGGGCTGCGGCAACTTCCACCGCGCGCACATGGCGGTCTATCTGGACGACCTGATGAACGCGGGCCAGGCGGCGGACTGGGCGATCCTGGGCGCCGGGGTGCGGGCGGGCGACGAGGCCATGCGCGCGGCGCTGGAGCCGCAGGACTGGATGTCGAGCGTGATCGAACTCGCCCCCAGCGCGCGTTCGGCCCGGGTGATCGGCGCGATGTGCGGCTTCGTGCCGGTGGAGGCGGGGAACGGCCCGCTGATCGCGGCCATGGCCGAGCCCGCGATCCGCATCGTCTCGCTGACCGTGACCGAGGGGGGGTACTTCACCGACCCCGACACCGGCACCTTCAGCCCCGACCATGACGACATCCGCCACGATGCCATGTCGCCGGGCGCCCCCCGCACGGTGTTCGGCGCCATCGTCGCGGCGCTGGCCCGGCGGCGGGCGGCGGGCGTGGCGCCCTTCACCGTGATGTGCTGCGACAACCTTCCCCACAACGGGGCCGTGACCCGCGACGCGGTCACCGGGGTGGCGCGGCTGTCCGACCCGGGGCTTGCCGACTGGATCGCGGCGGAAGTCGCCTTCCCCAACGCCATGGTCGACCGCATCACCCCCGCCACCGGCCCGCGGGAGCGGGCGATGGCCGAGGCCTTGGGGATCAGCGACGCCGCCCCGGTGACCTGCGAGCCCTTCCGGCAATGGGTGATGGAGGACCGCTTTCCCACCGGCCGCCCGCCCCTGGAGCTGGCCGGGGTGACCTTCACCGACCGGGTGGACCTGTTCGAGGCGATGAAGATCCGCATCCTGAACGGGGGCCACGCGATCCTCGCCTACCCTTCCGGCCTGGTCGGCCACGAATACGTCCACGAGGCGATGGCCGACCCGCAGATCCGCGCCTTCCTGGACGCGGTGCTGGGGCGCGAGGTGGTGCCGGGGGTGGCGCCGGTGCCGGGGGTGGTGCTGGGCGACTACAAGTCCCTGATCCTCGACCGCTTCGCCAACCCCGAGGTGGCCGATACCGTGCGCCGCCTGTGCCTGGACGGCTCCAACCGGCAGCCGAAGTTCATCGTGCCGGCGCTGCGCGACGCCCTGGCGCAGGGCCGTCCGGCCGGGGGGCTGATCCTGGCCTCGGCGCTCTGGTGCCGCTATTGCGCGGGCGTGGACGAGGCGGGGCGCGAGATCGCCCCCAACGACCCCGACTGGCCCGCGCTGACCGCCCGGGCGCGGGCTGCGAAGGACGACCCCGCGGCCTGGCTGGGGCTGGCCAAGGTCTACGGCGATCTGGGGCAGGACCGCCGGGTGGCGGAAGCCTTCTCGGCGGCCCTCAACGGCGTCTGGGCGCGGGGCACGCGGGCGATGCTGGCGGAGTACCTGGGCTGAGCTAGATCGGGATCGGTTCAGGTGGAACCGCGCCGCCCGGATCCCGCCAGCGGGTGAAGTGGCAGAGGCCATCGCCTCTGCCATGCGAGACGGATGCCGCAAGAGCCGGCCGGGGCGCCC
>JBBCJM010000108.1:0-6725 GCA_037190175.1 Paracoccaceae bacterium
GGAATGGCAGGACGGGCGGGCCATATGGCCCGCCCGTTCGCATGTCAGGGATCCTTGGACCCAAGTTTTCCGATTTTGATCAAACGACTACCGCCTGAGCTTCTGTCCCGCGGGTTGCACAGGCATCGGGCAGCCCGGAAACCCCGCGTTGCAGCCCTGCACCACTCGCCGCGCTGCTGCGAGGCCGGCCATTGCCGGAATCTGCGGAATGCGCGACACAGGAGCATGAAGAATGCATGTCCCCCCGGTGTCGTCGGGGCGGCGCAAGACAAGGAAGAAAGCATGAAAAAGCTTCTGATCGCGACGACCGCGCTCGTGGCCACCGCCGGCGTTGCCGCCGCGGAAGTGGCGGTGTCGGGCGACGGCCGCATGGGTGTGGTCTACAACGGCGAAGATCTGAACTTCACCAGCCGCGTCCGCGTCGCCTTCGACCTGTCGGGCGAGACCGATGGCGGCCTGCGCTTCGGCGGCTGGTTCCGCGTGCATGAGGCGGGCACTACGGCAAGCGGCATGACTGGTGCGGCGAACGGCTCGCGCGGCTATGTGTTCATCGAGGGCGCCTTCGGCCGGCTGGAGATGGGCGACACCGTGGGCGCTGCCGAGGCAGTGCTGGGCGATCTGCCGAGCGTTGGCCTGACCGGGCTGAACGACTACAGCGACCTGCCCTACATCACCGGCGACCAGACCCTGACCGACGTGAACAACCCGGTCGCGCTCTACACCTACGCCACCGGCGGGCTGACCTTCGCGCTGTCGCTGAACGATGGCCGGCAGGGGCAGACCTCGACCCCCGACACGCAGGAATACGCGGTGGGCGTGAAGTATGCCTTCGGCGACTATTCGGTGTCGCTGGCCTACGAAGTGTCCGATCCGGTCGCCGGCGCCTCGTCCAAGTCGCTGTGGCTGGGCGGTGAGGCCACCTTCGGGACCACCACCGTCAAGGCGTACATTGCCGACGGCTCGGGCGCGATCTCGGGGCAGAAGAGCTATGGCCTCGGCGTGTCCTCGACCTTCGACGCGGTGACCGTGAATGCCTTCGCCCGCCGCGACGATGTGGTCGGCACCAAGACCGACTTCTACGGCATCGGCGCCGAATACTCGCTGGGTGGTGGCGCGACGCTGGCCGGCGGGATCGCCAAGGCCACCGGCGTCGACACCGTGGCCGACTTCGGCATCAAGTTCTCGTTCTGACCGGACCTCCCGGCGGAATGGCGGAAGAGCGGGCCCTGCGCCCGCTCTTTTCGTTTGCGGGGTTCCCTTCGGCCCCTCGCTGCGGCATCCATCGGCCATGACCCTCGCCGCCATCACCGCCCGCCTGACCGAAGCCTGCGCCACCGCCGGGCGCGACCCCGCGGCGGTCACGCTGATCGCCGTCTCCAAGCTGCAACCCCCCGGCCGGGTGGAGGCGGTGCTGGCCGCCGGCCACCGCAGCTTCGGCGAGAACTACGTGCAGGAGGCCGCCGCGAAATGGCCCACCTGGCGCGCCCGCTTCCCCGGGGTGCAGCTGCACATGATCGGCCCGCTGCAATCGAACAAGGCGAAGGCGGCGGTGGAGCTGTTCGACGCCATCCACAGCCTCGACCGCCCCAGCCTCGCCGACCGGCTGGCCCGGCTGGCCCAGGCGCAGGGCCATTGCCCGCCCCTGTTCGTGCAGGTCAACACCGGGGCCGAGCCGCAGAAGGCCGGCATCCTGCCCGCCGCGGCCGACGCCTTCATCGCCCGCGCCCGGGCGCTGGACCTGCCGGTGGCCGGCCTGATGTGCATCCCGCCCGAAGGCGAAGACCCGCTGCCCCACTTCCGCCAGCTGCGCTCCATCGCCGAGGCAAACGGGCTGGCGGGGCTGTCCATGGGCATGTCGACCGATTTCGAACTGGCGGTGGCCGAGGGCGCCACCCATGTCCGCGTGGGCTCGGCCATCTTCGGCGACCGCCCTGCGGCTTGACAGAAGCCGGGCGCAGGCGCAGCCTTCCCTGATTTCAGGGAGTGTTTTGATGCCCGAGAAGAAGGAAGAGATCGACCCCGAAGTCGCCAGGGAAATTCTGAAGTATCTCAAGGAAATCAACGCCCGCAGGGCGCTTCTCGACAAGCTGGTGGGAAAGATCCCGCCCGGCGCCGTGGACAAGATGACCGGCGGCCTGCGCAAGTTGATCGAAGACGGCGGCAAGACGCTCGGCAACGCCGCGAAGATCGCCGAACGCATCAACAAGGAAGCCGGGAAGAAGAAGTAGGGTGCGTGCTCTGCACGCACCGCCCCGTCAGACCACCAGATCGAAGCTCGCCAGCACCGGCACGTGGTCCGAAGGCTGCTGCCACCCCCGCATCGGCCGCAGGATCCGGCTGCCGTGGGCGGCGTTCGAGATATCGGGCGAGGCCCAGATATGGTCCAGCCGCCGCCCCTTGTCCGCCGCGTCCCAGTCCGGCGCGCGGTAGGACCACCAGGAATAGAGCCGCCCCTCGGGCAGATCCTTCCGCGTCACGTCCACCCAGCGCCCGGCCTCCTGCGCCTGCCCGAAATGCTCCACCTCGATGGGGGTATGCGAGACGATCTTCAGCAGCGCCTTGTGGTTCCACACGTCGTCCTCGCGCGGCGCGATGTTCAGGTCGCCCACCAGGATCGCCTTCTCCGGCCGGGTCTCGTGCCCCCAGTCGCGCAGCTGCGCCATGTAGTCGAGCTTCTGCCCGAACTTCACGTTCAGCTCGCGGTCGGGGATGTCGCCGCCGGCCGGGACATAGCAGTTGTGGATGACCAGCCCCGAGGGCAGCCGCGCCGCCACGTGCCGGGCATGGCCCAGCCCGGCGAAATCGACCGAGCCGGCGTCCTCCAGCGGCAGTTTCGACAGGATGGCGACGCCGTTGTACCCCTTCTGCCCCCGCGCCACCAGCCAGCGATAGCCCAGCGCGGCAAAGCCCTCGGCCGGGAACTTCTCGATCGGCGTCTTGCATTCCTGCAGGCACAGGATGTCGGGCGCCTCCTCGGTCAGGAAGCGGCTGACCAGCGCCTCGCGCAGGCGGACCGAGTTGATGTTCCAGGTGGCGAGGGTGAAGGGCATCGGCAGGCTTTCCGGTTGGTCGCGGCGAACCTAAGGGGCCGGGGCGCCCGTGGCCAGCCCCGACAGCGCCCGGATCAGCGCGGCGTGGAAGCCGGCGGGGTCTTCGATCTGCGGGATATGTCCCACCTCGCCCAGCACGATGAGCGGCCCGCCGGTCAGCGCGGCCAGCGCCTGCCCCTGGGCCAGCGGCGTGGTGGTGTCGCGGTCGCCCCAGACGAAGGCCACCCGGCCGGCCAGCCCCTGCCACCCCTCCGGCGTGGAGGACAGCGCGCCCACCGGCGGCAGCATCAGCGTCGGCATCCAGCCGGCCAGCGCCGGCGTGGTGCCGCGCAGCGCCATCGGGCGGCGCAGGACGGCGGCGATCTCCTCGGTCGCGGTCTCCTTCCGGTGCAGGAACAGGCGCAGCAGCGGCCGGTTGACCCAGGGGTTGGTGACGCTGGCCGCCACCGCCACCTCGCGCAGCCAGCCGGCGCGCAGGGGCAAGGGCAGCCGGGCACCCGCGCCGTCACGGCCGAGGCCGATGGCGCCGCTAACCACCACCAGCCCGGCGAAGGCGCCCGGATCCTGCATCAGCGCCTCGGCCGCCGGCCCGGCGCCGAAGGAATGCGCCACCACCACCGGCCGCACCCCCAGCGCCTCGATCAGCGCCCGCAGCCGCTCCGCCTGTCGCTGGCGGCTGTAGTCGGCGGCCGGGTGGCGGTCGGAAAATCCCATCGGCGGCAGGTCGGGCGCGATGCTGCGCCAGCCCTCGGCCGCCAGCGCCGCCTGGGTGCCGGCCCAGAGCCGCGACCAGCCGACCGAACCGTGGATCAGCAGCACCACCGGCCCGTCCTGCGGCCCCGCCTCCTCGACGTAAATCCTGCCCAGCGCGGTCTCCACCAGCCGGCCCTCGGGCGGCAGGGCGGCATTGCGGTCGGCGGTCTCGCGCAGGCCGGCGGCCCCGCGCAACAACCCCAGGGCGAGCACGAGAAGGACGACCAGGCCGAGGATCAGGCGAAGGAGGAACCGCATCCGCCGCACCTAGCAGGCCCCCGCCCGGCACCGCCAGAAAAAAGAGGCCGGGCTTGCGCCCGGCCAGGTCCAACAGGGAGGATGCCGCGCCATAACCCCGACGCGGCCAGGGGAACCCTTCGGGCGGTGCCATGCGCCCATATCGGCATCATATAGCAAGCGAATCAGGCGGCAATACGGCACTAGGCCACCAAACGATATCCGCCGGACTCTGTGACAAGAATGCGCGCATTCGAGGGATCGGGCTCGATCTTCTGCCGCAGCCGGTAGATGTGGGTCTCCAGCGTATGGGTGGTCACCCCCGCGTTGTAGCCCCAGACCTCGTGCAGCAGCACGTCGCGGGCGACAACCCCGGATTGAGCGCGATACAGGAATTTCAGGATGTTGGTTTCTTTCTCGGTCAGCCGGATCTTGCGGTCCTTCTCGTCCAGCAGCAGCTTCTGCGCCGGCTTGAAGGTATAGGGGCCCAGCTGGAAGATCGCGTCCTCGCTCTGCTCGTGCTGGCGCAGCTGGGCGCGGATCCGGGCCAGCAGGACCGGGAACTTGAAGGGCTTGGTCACATAGTCGTTCGCGCCGGCGTCCAGCCCCAGGATGGTGTCGGCGTCCGAATCATGACCCGTGAGCATCAGGATCGGGCATTTCACCCCGGCCTTGCGCATCCGCCGGCACAGCTCGCGCCCGTCGGTGTCGGGCAGGCCCACGTCCAGGATCACCAGGTCGTAGAGCCCGGCCTTGGCCTTCTCCATCCCCTCGTGGCCGGTGGCGGCCTCGAACACGTCGAAGTCCTCGGTCATCACCAGCTGCTCCGACAGCGCCTCGCGCAGGTCGTCGTCGTCGTCCACCAGCAGGATTTTCCGCAAGGCCGCCATGCGATTGCTCCCTTTTCGTTGTGGCCCGACAGATGGCGGCGCGGGGGGCGGGGCGGCAAGCATCCTTGCAGCCGGCTCACGAAAGGATGACGGTCAGGGGCGGTTTGTTTCAATTTCCCGCGCGCCACGCTAGGGAAAGGGCCGGAGGTTCCCATGGCGCTGCACCTGACCCTGCCCGAGAGACTGGCCCGCGCCCGCGCCGACCTGCGCATGGGGGTGCCGGTGGTGCTGGCGGGCGGCGGCGGGGGTCTGGTGGCGGTGGCGGCCGAGGCGCTGACGCCCGGGCGGCTGGCCGATCTGGCCGCGCTGGGGCCGGCCGAGGTGGCGATCACCGCGCGGCGGGCCGACACGCTGAAGGCGCGGGCCTATCACGGCGACGTGGCCCGGCTGGAGCTGCCCTCGGGCGCGGATGTGGCCTGGGTGGCGGCGGTGGCCGATCCGGCGGACGACCTGCGGGTGCCGATGAAGGGGCCGTTCCGGTCGCTGCGCGAGGGCGACGCCGGCCTGCACCGGCTGGCGCTGCTGCTGGCCAAGTCCGCCCACCTGCTGCCGGCCGCGGTGGTGGTGCCGGTGGCCGCACCCCTGGCGCTGGCCGGGGCGCACGGGCTGACCCTGCTGGCGGCGGAGGAGGCGCTGCCCGCGCTGGCCGAATTCTCCCCCCTGCGCGACGTGGTCTCGGCCCGGCTGCCGATGCAGGCCGCCGCCGCGGGGCGGGTGCATATCTTCCGCCCCGAGGATGGCGGGGAGGAGCACTACGCCATCGAGATCGGCCGCCCCGACCGCGACCGCCCGGTGCTGGCCCGGCTGCATTCGGCCTGTTTCACCGGCGACGTGCTGGGCTCGCTGAAATGCGACTGCGGCCCGCAGCTGCGCGCCGCCCTGGCGCAGATGGGGGAGGAGGGGGCGGGCGTGCTGCTCTATCTGAACCAGGAGGGGCGGGGGATCGGGCTGGCCAACAAGATGCGCGCCTATGCCTTGCAGGACCAGGGCTTCGACACGGTGGAGGCCAACCACCGCCTGGGCTTCGAGGATGACGAGCGCGATTTCCGGCTGGGCGCCAGCCTGTTGCGGCAGATGGGCTTCTCGGCCGTGCGGCTGATGACCAACAACCCCCGCAAGATCGCGATGATGGAGGCCAGCGGGCTGCGGGTCGCCGAGCGCGTGCCCCTGCGCGGCTTCGAGACCGCCGAGAACGCCGGCTACCTGGCCACCAAGGCGGCGAAGTCGGGGCATCTGCTGTGACCCCCGCCGACCTGGTGGTCACCCGCTGGGGCGCGCGGTTCATGGGCCGGCGGTTCCCCTGCGCGGTCGGCCGCGGCGGGATCGTGGCCCCGGAGGCCAAGCGCGAGGGTGACGGGGCGACCCCGGCGGGCGAACACGCCATCGTCGCCATGTTCTACCGCGCCGACCGCCTGCCGCCGCCCGCCGTGTGGGCGGTGCCGCTGACGCCCGGCGACCTGTGGTCCGACGACCCGGGCGACCCCGACTACAACCGTCTGGTCCGCGTGCCCCATGCCGCCTCGCACGAAAGGCTGATGCGGCCCGATCCGCTCTACGACCTGATCCTGGTCACCGACTGGAACTGGCCCGAGGGCATCCCCGGCCGCGGCTCGGCGCTCTTCGTCCACGCCTGGCGCCGGCCGCGCTGGCCCACCGCCGGCTGCGTGGCCTTCGCCCGGGCCGACCTCATCTGGATCGCCGCCCGGCTGACCCCGCACAGCCGGCTGATCGTGCGGCGCTGAACGGGATGCTCCTCGCTCCCTGCCGGGCGCTCTTCGCGGCGAGGAGCGCCCGG
>JBBCJM010000109.1:0-29972 GCA_037190175.1 Paracoccaceae bacterium
AGCTTCTTGGTGGTCGCCGGGTCGAAGGGGTTGCCCTTCAGCGCCTTGCGGTCGCTGATCCACTTGACCAGCGGCCCCAGCGCCACGCCCTTCATGAAGTTGCCGGCGATGTTGTCGCCGAACTTGGCCCAGGTCATCTCCGGGTCGTTCTTCAGTGCCTTGGCCGCGTCCTCGACCGCGCCGTCCAGCACCTTCTTGGCGCCCTCGGTCAGCATGTTCTTGACCACGAAGTCCACCGCGGTCTTCGACAGCCCCGCCGCCGCCAGCTTGCCCGACACGCCCGCGGTGATCTTGGTCACGATGGCCTCGGCCGCCGAACTGCCGCCCTTGCCGCCCTTGGCCAGCCAGCCCGTCACCGCGCCCACCAGCGTGTCGATGGCCACGCGGCTGATCATGCCGCCCGGATCCCGGCCCTGGGCGTTGCCCGCCGACCAGTTGCCCAGTTCGCCCGCGCTGCTTTCCAGCGCCTTGACCGCCGCGCCGCCCACCACCGCCGAGGCCAGCGCCCCGGTGCCCAGGCTGGCCGCCGCCACCGGTGCGGCATAGATCGACAGGAAGGTGAAGCTGGCCCATTTGGTGGCCTCCAGCCCCTGCACCCAGTTGCCCGCCCCCTCGATCATCGTGCTGCGATAGGCCCGCATCGCGTCCACCGCGGCGTTGACCTCGGCCGCGCAGGAGCGGGCGCGGCGCAGGAAGCCGTCGTTGTCGCCGGCCTTGGCCAGTTTCTCGATGTCGTCGGCGGCCTTCACCGCCTTGTCGATCAGCGACTTGGGCGGCAGCTTGGCGCCGCGGGTGGTCTCGATCAGGAAGGAGACCACGTACTGGTCGCGGTTCAGGTCGTTGAAATGCTCCCAGGCGGTCTGCGCCTCGGCGGCCTTCATCTTCGCCTCGCGCACCGGGCCGCTCAGCAACTGCTGGCTGACCCGCTTCCTGGCGCTGTCGAACTCGCGCTGGGTCAGGCCGGCGTATTTGCCATCCGGCAGCTTCACATAGACCTCGGGCTGGTCCTTCTCGATCTTGCCGGTCTGGATGGCGCGGGCGACCGCGGGGGCGGTCTCGGCGTCGATCTCGCCGGTCTGCTTCACGCCGGCCTTCTGCTGGAACTGCTTGATCGCCGCGGTGGACTGGGGGCCGATCCTGCCGTCCACCTTCAGGGGCGGTTGGGGCTTGACCAGCCTGTTGAGCATCTCCTGGACGGCCTTGGCCTTGGAGGCAGGCATCGACGCCATGATTTTCCTCGAAATATCGGGTTGATGGACAAGTTTCGGACAAATATCGGCCAGCGATAGCTGGCGGCGCGGATCTCCGCAAGAGGCGGCCGCGCCGTGACGTTGCGCCACGCCACTTTGGGGCTACACAGCGGCGGCCGGGGATGCTAGAGGCACGCCGGCGCCGGTGTAGCTCAGCTGGTAGAGCACGTCATTCGTAATGATGGGGTCGGGGGTTCGAGTCCCTTCACCGGCACCACCAACCCCCTGGACATCCAGCCGGGACGGCCGCCCCCCTCGGGGCGGCCTCCGCCTGTTCAGGCGTGGCCGGTGACCTCGGCGGTGTGGCCGGGCAGGATCGCGCCCTCGGCGCCGATGGCGATGCCGGCGGCGTTGGCCTCGTCGGTGTCGATGTGCATCTCGGTGAAGGCGTCGCGGCCCACCCGCACCAGGGTGCGGGCGAAGGTCAGACTGCGGCTGCCGTCGCCCACCCGCACGTCGACGTATTCGCCGTCGGTGAGCCCCAGCCGGGCGGCGTCCGCGGGATTGGTGTGGATGTGCCGGGCCGCCACGATCAGCCCGTCGGTGACGAACCGCCCGGCCGGGCCGATGATCGTCACCACCGGCGTGCCGTCCAGCTGCCCGCTGTCGCGCACCGGCACGTCGATGCCCAGGGCGAAGCTGTCGGTGCGCGAGACCTCGATCTGGGTGCGCGGGCGCAGGGGGCCGAGGATCGCCACCCGCTCCAGCCGCCCCTTCGGCCCCTCCAGCGTCACCCGTTCGGCCGCCGCCCAGTGGCCCTTCTGCCGCAACTCGGTGGCCGGGGTCAGTTCGACCCCCGGGCCGAACAGCGCCTTCACCGCCTCGGCGGACAGATGGACGTGGCGGGCCGAGACCGCCACCGGGATGGGGTCGGCCACCGCCGCGGGGCGCCTCAGCAGCGCCGCGGTCTCGCGCGCGATCATCAGCTGCTCGGCCGTCTCGGTCACCAGCACCCGCACCCGCGAGCCCCAGGCCTGGATCTGCGGCGCGGCGTGGTTCGAGAGGTCCAGCGCCCCGTTGCGGTCGTGGTCGAGTTGCAGGCCCAGGAAATCCAGCCCGTCGCAGATCCGCCGCCGCATGGAGGGTGAGTTCTCGCCGATCCCGCCGGTGAAGACCACCGCGTCCAGACCCCCCATCGCCGCGGCATAGGCCCCGAGGTACTTGCGCGCCCGATAGGCATAGGCTTCGATCGCCAGCTGCGCCTGCGGGTCGCCCTTCGCCGCCATGTCCTCCAGATCGCGCATGTCCGAGGATCCGGTCAGCCCCTTCAGCCCGCTTTCGGTGTAGAGCGCGGCCTCGATCTCCTCGACCCCCAGCCCGAACTGCCGGTGCAGGAAGCCGAAGGCGCCCGGGTCCACGTCGCCCGAGCGGGTGCCCATGATCAGCCCCTCCAAGGGCGTGATGCCCATCGAGCTGTCCATGCTCTGCCCGCGGTTGACCGCGCAGATGCTGGCGCCGTTGCCCAGGTGGATCGAGACGATCTGCAGGTCGGTCAGCGGCCGGCCGATAGCCTCGGCCGCCCGCAGCGCCACGTATTTGTGCGAGGTGCCGTGAAAGCCGTAGCGGCGCAGCCCGGCGTCGCGCCACAGCTTCGGCACCGCATAGGTGGTGGCGAAGGGCGGGTTTGTCAGGTGGAACGAGGTGTCGAAGACAGCCACCTGCGGCAGGTCGGGCCACAGCCTTCGGCCAAGGCGGATGGCCTCCAGGCTCGCGGGGTTGTGCAGGGGGGCAAGCGGGGTGAGCGCCTCGATCCCGGCGACCGCGGCGTCGTCCAGAAGCGCCGGCCCGGCGAAGCGCCCGCCGCCATGCGCCACCCGGTGGCCGATGGCGTCCAGCGCCCCCAGCCCCGCGGTTTCCAGCAGCGCCGGCACCATGGCCGTGGCCCCCGCGATGCCGTCGCAGTCCACCATGCGGCGGTCGTCCACCGCGCCGTGGCGCAGCCGCAGCTCGGCCCGCCCGTCGCGGAAACGGTCGAGCGAGCCCTTGAGGATTTCGCCCTCCTCCCGCCCCAGGCGGAAGACGCCGAACTTCAGGCTGGAACTGCCCGCGTTGAAGACGAGTATCTGCATCCTGCCCTTTCCCATCGGCGGCCCCGGCGCATCCTTCTGCCGCACCTTCGCCGATCTGGCCACAGATCTTCGTCGCGCCGATGACGGAACCGGCTCAGCCCGCCCAGGGATCGAGCACCGCCAGCCCCGGAACGCGGAAGTCCCGTGCATTCCGCGTCACCATCACCATCCCGTGCACCAGGGCGGTGGCCGCGATCAGGCTGTCGGCCAGCGGCGCGGGGTCGGGAACGTGGAACGCGGCGGCCACCACCGCCACCCGCTCGTCCACCGGCAGGATGCGGGCCGAATGCCGGGGCAGGATGCCCAGGGTCCACCAGTCGCGCAGTCGCCGGCCCTGCGCGGGATCCCGCCGCTCCATCCGCAGGATGCCCATCTCGGTCTCAAAGATGGTAATGGCCGACAGGTAGAAGGTATCGGGGTCCTGCCGCGCCGCCCAGGCCGTCACCGCCGGATGTCCGCGCCCATCCTGCAACCTGCGCAGTTCCGACAGAACGTTGGTGTCGATCAGGAACACTTAGCGGTCGAACCCCCAGTCGATCTCGCGCTCGGGTTCGATCCTGCGCTCGGGCAGGGGCAACTCCACATCCGCCGCACCGGGCCAGTAGAAGGCCTCGGCCACCGTCCTGGGCCGGGCCGCCATCCGCTCATACTCCTCGACCGTCAGCAGCACATGCGTGGGCCGGCCGCGGTCGGTGATGAACACCGGCCCCTGCGCCGCCTCGCGCTTGGCCCGGGCGGTGTCCTGGTTGAACTCGCGGCTGGTCATCCGCATGGGAGCTTCCTCCATGTAGCCACGTTGCTACATAACGCCTGCTGTTGCATCCGGCAAGGCTACGGACCCTCTTCGAAGTACCGCTCCGCCTCCATTGCCTGATGCGGCACGCCGATGATGGCAATACCGCCCTCGATAACGACGTAGAAGATGACATGCCGGCCCTGCGGGAACGAGCGGTAGCCCGCGCCGACCTCGCCGCGGTCGCGCCCGAGCAGCGGCTGCGCCGCCAGCCAGTCGAACCGATCCGACAGCGCGCGCAGGTATGCCTCGGCCCGCGCCTCTCCCCACCGCTGTACGGTCCACCGCGCGATCGCCTCGAGATCGGCCAGAGCGCGCGGGGTGACGCGGGCGGTGCTCATCCGCGGGATTTGGCGCGCCCCATCACCTCGCCGATGTCGAAGGCGACGAACTCGCCCCGCGCGGCCTCGGCGGCCCCTTCGGCCAGATGGGCCTGCAACGCCTGCAACCGCCTGCCCTTGTCCTCAAGCTCCCGCAGCGCCGCGCGCATCACCTCGCTGGCCGAGGCATAGCGGCCCGACCGGACCTCGGCCTCGATGAAGGCCTCCCAATGCGGGGAGAGCGAAAGGCTGGTGGTGGCCATGCGGCGCGCCCTGCAATTATTCAGAATGAATATAGCAATGGCCCGGATGGCAGGCAAGATGGCTGGGCCCGACCCCGCCCCGCATCACTTCATCGCCGCGCTCGCCGCACTTTCCGGCAGTTCCTCGCCGAAGCAGCGCTGATAGAACTCGGCGACCGTCTGCCGCTCCAGCTCGTCGCATTTGTTCAGGAAGGTCAGGCGGAAGGCATAGCCCACATTGCGGAAGATCTCGGCGTTCTGGGCCCAGTTCAGCACCGTGCGGGGGCTCATCACCGTGGAGAGGTCGCCGTTCATGAAGGCGGTGCGGGTCAGCTGCGCCACGGTCACCATCTGGCCGATGGTCTTGCGCCCGGCGGCGGTGTTGTAATGCGGCGACTTGGCCAGCACGATGGCGGCCTCGGCATCGTGCGACAGGTAGTTCAGCGTGGCGACCAAGGACCAGCGGTCCATCTGCGCTTGGTTGATCTGCTGCACCCCGTGGTAGAGCCCGGTGGTATCCCCCAGCCCCACGGTGTTCGAGGTGGCGAACAGCCGGAAACAGGGATGCGGGGTGATGATCTCGTTCTGGTCCAAGAGCGTCAGCTTGCCGTCGTGCTCCAGCACCCGCTGGATCACGAACATCACGTCCGGCCGGCCGGCATCGTATTCGTCGAAGACGATGGCCACCGGGTTGCGCAGCGCCCAAGGCAGGATGCCCTCGTGGAACTCGGTCACCTGCTTGCCGTCGCGCAGCTTGATCGCGTCCTTGCCGATCAGGTCGATGCGGCTGATGTGGCTGTCGAGGTTCACCCGCACGCAGGGCCAGTTCAGCCGCGCCGCCACCTGTTCGATATGGGTGGATTTCCCGGTGCCGTGATAGCCCTGGATCATCACCCGGCGGTTGTAGGCAAAGCCCGCGAGGATGGCCAAGGTGGTGTCGGGGTCGAACTTGTAGGTCGAGTCGATCTCGGGCACCCGGTCCGAACGTTCGGCAAAGCCCTTGACCCGCATCGGCGTGTCGATCCCGAAAACCTCGCTGACGGAGATCTCTTCGGTCGGTTTCACGGGGGCGTCGAGCATCGGGGGAACCATCGGGGCAAGGGACGGGCGAGGAATGGACCATATCGGCGGGGGGTGCAAGGGCAAGGGGCCTTGCGCCGCGCGCCCCTTCGCGCGACAGGGGCCGGATGAGCCAGCCCTTCGCCTTTTCCCTCACCGCCACCGACGGCGCCGCCCGCACCGGGGTGATCCGCACCCCGCGGGGCGAGATCCGCACCCCCGCCTTCATGCCGGTCGGCACCGCCGGCACGGTGAAGGCCATGCTGCCCGAGAGCGTGCGGGCCACCGGGGCCGACATCCTGCTGGGCAACACCTATCACCTGATGCTGCGCCCGGGGGCCGAGCGGGTGGCGCGGCTGGGGGGCCTGCACCGTTTCATGAACTGGGAACGGCCGATCCTGACCGACTCGGGCGGGTTCCAGGTGATGAGCCTGGCGGGATTGCGGAAGATGACCGAGGAGGGGGTCACCTTCGCCTCGCACATCGACGGCTCGCGCCACCTGCTGTCGCCCGAGCGCAGCATGGAGATCCAGCGCCTCCTGGGCTCGGACATCGTGATGTGCTTCGACGAATGCCCCGCGCTGCCGGCGCCCGAGGCCGAGGTGGCCCGCGCCACCCGGCTGTCGATGCGCTGGGCCGAACGGTCGAAGGCGGCCTTCGGCGACCGCCCGGGCCACGCGCTGTTCGGCATCCAGCAGGGCGGTGTGACGCGGGAACTGCGCGAGGAATCGGCCGCGGCCCTGCGCGCCATCGGCTTCGACGGCTATGCGGTGGGCGGCCTCGCGGTGGGCGAGGGGCAGGAGGCGATGTTCGGCGTGCTGGACTATGCGCCCGGGATGCTGCCCGCGGACAAGCCGCGCTACCTGATGGGGGTGGGCAAGCCCGACGACATCCTGGGCGCGGTCATGCGCGGGATCGACATGATGGACTGCGTGCTGCCCTCGCGCTCCGGCCGCACCGGGCAGGCCTGGACGCGGTTCGGGCAGGTGAACCTGAAGAACGCCCGGCACGCCGAGGATCCCCGCCCGCTGGACGAAGCCTGCACCTGCCCCGCCTGCCGCGGCTGGTCGCGCGCCTACCTGCACCATGTGGTGCGCGCGGGCGAGATGATCGCGGGGATGCTGCTGACCTGGCACAACCTGCACTACTATCAGGAGCTGATGGCCGGCCTGCGCGAGGCGATCTCCCAAGGCCGCCTCGACTCCTTCGCCGCCGAGTTCCACGCGACGCGGGCCGAGGGGGACATCCCGCCGCTGTAGGTGCCCGGGGTCGACCGCCGGTGCTGTCAGACGAATGCGAACTCGTCTCCGTTCGCCGCCTCGTATCTTTGGTCGGGGGCGAGGAGGCTCCGGGGATGCGCTGGCGGAGCAGCTATTCCGATCAGCCCTGTCCGACGGAGGCTCGGAGAATTAGGTCAGGCTGGCCGGTTCCGTGGATGGACTCGGCCGGCGCGCTGGTTCCATCTGCTCGATCGGGATCTTTGCCGGCCTGCGACCGGCAGCCTCGATGGAGCTTTGCGTGGCTGATCGTCACAGGTGGAAGGTCTCGGCGTGCCCGGAGAGGCGCCATTGACAGGGAAGGACACCTTGGCGTGGCTCGGTGTCCCTTAATGGCCATCTTATCGTTGGCGCCGGGGCATATGCCAACCTCACCATCGCCGCTCGGGCTCATAGGCAGCCTGTTGGACGACCTTCCCTGCGTCCCCTCGTAACCGGTAGCGGCCGATCTCTGCGCCGTCCTCCTCGTCGTCGACATGCCGCACCCTGTGCATCGACCATGTGCCGCCGATCGCAGGGGTCAGCCTGAACAGCCGGCCGTTCTTCCGGCAATACCAGCAGCGCGAGCCCCTGATCTGCGTCCAGGGGCAGTCGGCGGAGGACAGGAGGCGCGCCTCCCGTGCCTGTCGGGCATCGTCGAGGCGCTGCGCCTCCGCTTGGCGACGCTCCTCCCAAAGCCTGTGCGACTCGTCCGCGACATGCTGCGAGAGCCGGCCGATGATGGCGGGCATCTCGGTTCCGGCGGCCTTTTCCTGAGCATAGATGATGCGGCAGCCTTCGCGAAGCTCAGGCTCCGGCGTCGTGATATACTTGTCTTCGATGAGGTGCCGCATGCGCTGCTGCAGATCGGTCATGGTGAGTTGCGGCCCGGGAAGCGCGTTCAGGAAGGCCAGCAGGTCGTCTTCCGGAATCCAGCAGTCAAGTGCCGGCTGCAACACCTCGTCCCGCTTGCCATCCCACTTCTGCCAGACCGAACCCGACTGGTCCACGGCCTGCACGATCGCGACGCAGAGCTTTTCCAGGGCATGCGGATCGCGGATGTGGCGAAGCGAGGGGCTTCGGACATGCTCGCGGACGAGCCGTTGGACGGCGGAGGCGCGATGGTCGAAAAGCATTCCAGCCACCTTGCGGGGGAGAACGGCCGGCATTTTGCCATGGAGGCCGATCGGGCGCCCGACACAAATCAGGGAAGTTCACCTCGGATGCGACATCGTACGGCGCCCATGCCCCCTCGAGGAAGCGGGGGCGTCCTGCGCGACCAGTATGCGGGTTCGAGCTCAATGCGCTCAGGCCCAACCTGTATCCGGAAAGCGAGGTTCCCGACGACCGAACCGCCCGGCACCTCCGGATCAAGGGTTCGGAGCCGGCCCTGATGCCGGGTGCACAATTGTGCGCATTGCCAGGTGCGACGGACGGTCGCGAGTTGTGCGATTGTCTGCGGCAGCGATCCCTGCCGCTCTTTGAAATCGTGAACCGGGCCGGGGTCCCGCGCTGCGGTTGACGCATCTGGCGGCGTTTCCTGCAGGGCGGTTGCCTGGCCCGGTCGCCGGCACGCCCGTGGCTGGCCCGCGTGAGACTGGCTCTGCGTCTCTCAGCAGTTCAGCCGCGAGCCTAGTGCCGCAGGTCGAAGATGCGCCATTTTGACAGACCCTCTTCACAAGCCATGGCGGCTGTGTTAGGCAGGGTCCACCAGTGGTGGTGCGCCGCAGGCCAGA
Source organism: Paracoccaceae bacterium (assembly GCA_037190175.1). Taxonomy (GTDB): domain Bacteria; phylum Pseudomonadota; class Alphaproteobacteria; order Rhodobacterales; family Rhodobacteraceae; genus JBBCJM01. Next base: position 8,726 of record JBBCJM010000109.1, read on the forward strand.
TGGCTGGGTGCGGAGATCGCCGGGGAAGCGTGGGCTGCATGGGCAGTTCGTTCGAACCAGCTGGTCGACCAGCGTATGGCATGGGCCGCGTGTGGTTTCCCGAACAGCATGAGACATCAATCGCCCGGACGGCGCAGCCCTGCGCTGCGGTCCCGGCCATCGGAGGGCTTTCCCCATGGAAAGGCTTGAACTGCGCTATCGGCGCATCCCTGATCTGCATCCGCGTGCGGGCAATCCGCGCACCCATTCGAAGAAACAGGTCGACCAGATCGCCGCCTCGATCACGCGGTTCGGCTTCACCAATCCCGTCCTCGTGGACGACAGCGACGGGATCGTCGCCGGCCATGGCCGGGTCGAGGCCGCCAAGCGCCTCGGCATGACCGAGGTCCCGACCCTGCGCCTCGGCGACATGAGCGAGGCTGATATCCGCGCCTATGTCATTGCCGACAACCGGCTGGCGGAGAACGCCGGCTGGGACCGGCAATTGCTGGGGATCGAGTTCAGATACCTGGCCGAACTCGATTTCGACTTCGACCTGACGATCACCGGCTTCGAACTCCCGGAGATCGACGCGCTGATCGACACCGCCTCGCCCGATGCCGCTGCGGCGGACCCGGCCGACGACCTGGCCGGGATCGCCTCCGGGCCGGCGGTCACGCGGCCGGGCGACATCTGGCAGATCGGCAGGCACCGGCTGATCTGCGGCGACGCCCTGGAGGGGGCGACCTATGCCGCGCTGATGGGAGAGGAGAAGGCGGGCATGGTGTTCACCGATCCGCCCTACAACGTCCCGATCGACGGCCATGTCTCCGGCCTCGGCAAGCTGCGCCATCGCGAATTCGCCATGGCCTCCGGCGAGATGTCGCCCGAGGCGTTCACGGCCTTCCTCTTCACCGTCTTCGGGCATCTGGCCGGGGCCTCGGCCGACGGATCGATCCATTTCCACTGCATGGACTGGCGCCATCAACAGGAAATCCTAGCCGCCGGCAATGCGAGCTACACCGAGTTGAAGAACCTCTGCGTCTGGGCCAAGACCAACGGCGGCATGGGCTCGCTCTATAGGTCGGCCCATGAGCTGGTGTTCGTCTTCAAGTCCGGGCGGGCGCCGCATGTCAACAATGTCGAGCTGGGCAAGAACGGGCGCTACCGCACCAATGTCTGGACCTATGCCGGCGCCAACAGCTTCGGCGGCAGCCGGGACGACGATCTTTCCATGCATCCGACGGTGAAGCCGGTGGCACTGGTCCATGACGCCATCCTCGACTGTTCCCGGCGCGGGAGCATCGTGCTCGATGCCTTCGCCGGATCGGGGACGACGCTGGTCGCCGCCCACAGGGCCGGCCGGCGCGGCTACGGCATCGAGATCGATCCGCTCTATTGTGATGTCATCATCCGGCGGCTGCGGGAGGTCTGCAAGCTCGAGGCGGTTCTGCTCGGAACGGAAAAGAGCTTTGAGGTCATTGCTGCCGAACGGCTTCCGGCGGCGCAGGAGGAGGGCGTCGCATGAGCCGCAGGAAAAATCACGAGGCCGGAGATCGGGCGGGCGAGATGACATGCGAAGGGCTATTGGGCGACCAGCAGACCGGGGTGGATCCTTTCGAGGAGCCAGCCGGCTCGGAAGAGCCAGGCGATCCGAGTCCTGTGGCCCCTGGCCCGCAGGACCGGGAGAACCGCGGGGATGACGCGCAGCCGCCAGACACGGGTCGGGATGGCGGGTTCGAGCCGCGAGAGCAGGGCGACGTTGCCTCACAACAGGATGGTGGGCCAGCGGCCGGAACGGAGCCTCCCCCGCCCTCCACCCGCTTCCAGCCGGGGCGGTCGGGCAATCCCCGCGGCAGGCCCCGCAAGCTGCCGCGCGTGCCGCTCCCGTCCCAGCACCGCCGGGATGTCATCGCGGTGATGAACGAGATGGTGCCGGTGAACACACCAACCGGAAAGGTGAAGATGCCCCTGCAACTGGCGATCATCCGCGCGACCGCCTATCGCGCGGCCAAGGGAGACCTGGCCGCGATCCGGCTGTGGGGAAAGTGGTCGAAGGAGGCCATCGCCGAGCTCCATGCGGTGTATGAAGCCATGCAGGTCTCGGAGGCCCTGTCGAACATGGCGGCCAATCCGGGCCATGCGCTCGACGATCGGGCGCTTGCCGCGATCATCGCCCGCATGAAGAGAATCCGGGACGCCCGCTGACCGCGCCGGCATCGCCGCCAGCGGGATGGTCTGTCCGGCCGGTGCCGCGGGATGGGCGCCGGCCGGGGCTCTCTAAGCTTCGCAGCAGGTATGGGGGGCGCTGGCGAACATCCCCGGCGCCCTTTGCCAGACGCAGGACGGGGTTGAGGGCGAATATCCCGGGCACCAGCCCTCTTCTCCCACCGATGCGGCTGGACTTCCGCGCGACCGAAAGCGGTAGTGAGCCGGCTGGAGGCCTGACGGTGGTGCAGGAATGGAACGGGACGACGACGCCGGGATACTCTTTGCCAGGCTGACCTGCCTGCTGGAAGATGCGGCAGGTCTCGCGGGCGAGGGACAGAACCCGCGCCTGACCCCGTCGATCCGGCGAGAGCTTCTGCTGCAGATCCGCCTGCTCATGACAGAGGCCCAGTTCACGGCGCAAAGCCTCTCGGAACGGCTCGAGGATCGCTGACCGGATCGGCGCACTGCAGCTTGGCAGGACACTCCGCCGCATCGGTCAGGCCGGGGTCGGGGCTGGTTCGGTGGCAGGGGGCAAGAAGGGCGGGAAGGGCGGAAAGCGGTCGTTCGCTGCGGCTAAGACGAATGTCCACCTTGCGGCCGTTGGCTGGACGACCGGAACAGCGGACACCCGCGCGCTCAACAACTTGCAAAGTGCGACAACAAGCAGAGGTGCACATAGATCCCCCAGAATTCAAATAGCATATAAAGTGGCTTTTGCCGACGTAGGTCATCATCCTATAGTTGCCATGCATTGCGTTTTGGTAGGCTTAGGCGAGTGGGGAAATTTGGGCGAGTGGAGATCAAAAGCTACGTTGCTCGCGCATGCGCGTGCCGCCGCGCGTGCGCTCGCGGAGGACGCCTCTACTGCTCAGGCGCGCGCAGACATTTGTCTCGACCTGCTCTTTGACGCCGGCGTGTATCTTCGCCAAAGTAAATTCCGGCGCGTGCTGCAGGCGCTGCCCATCGACGAGCGGCACTACTGGATCGGGACACTCTATACGCTTCTGCTTCCGACAAAGTTACGCCGCTCGCAGGCGACCTACTTCACTCCTCCAACTGTCGCTGACGCCGTCGTCGACCTGTCCATCGAGGCCGGCTTCGACCTCGCCAAGGACACCGTGCTTGACCCCGCGGCCGGCGGCGCGGCCTTCTTGTCCACGCTCGCAGGTCGCATGGCGATCGCCGGGCTGAATGCGGAGGAGGTTGCCTACCGCCTGAACGGCATCGAGATCGATACGGGGCTGACGGCGCTCTCCAGTTGCCTCATCGCCCAGAGGCTAGGGTCGCCTCTTCCCCGTCAGGTGATCATCACCGGTGACGCACTCCACGTCACGATTCCCGCCTCCTACGGCCTTGTGATCGCCAACCCGCCGTACGGCCGTGTCGCGCTCGAAGACGTGCGGGGCAAGGCCTGGCACAAGGTCGCCCATAGCGGCCATATCAACAAGTACGCCCTGTTCGCCGAACTCTGCTTCCGACACGCAAGGCCCGGCGGCATCGTCGCGCTAGTAATACCGTCCAGCTTCCGCGCAGGCCCGCTCTACGACCGAATGCGTGCCTTTATTCGCTCGCAGGCCGAGGTGCTCGCGGTCGGCTCAATCGCCGGACGGGATGGAGTCTTCATCGACGTGGCGCAAGACATCAGCGTGCTGATCGCCCGTAAAGGCAAGTTGCACGACGTCAATGCACCCGTCAGCTTCCACGTCGTTGGCCTGATGCCATCGACCACCCCGGTGATTAAGCAGCTGCTTCCCGCAGAGCAGGGTGGTGCCTGGCCACTGCCCGCTATCGACCCAGCGCTTATCGGTGGCGCCACGCTGGCCGACTACGGTGTAAACGTTCGCGCGGGATACTTCGTTTGGAATCGGGAGAAGGCCCGACTCTTTACCAAGCTCCAGCGCAAGCAGCGGGGTTACCCACTCATCTGGGCGCAGAATGTGCGGGCCGGAGAACTCTGCAGGCCGGCGGGCAAGAAGGGCGAGGGTATCGATTTCGTTTCTTTCCCTGATAGCAGCACTGCGGTCATCACGGGCATCGCCGCCGTAATGCAGCGAACTACAAACGACAAGCAGCCGCGCAGACTTGTTGCCGCGATGGTCGATCCATCCGTGGTTTCCGCATGGGGCGGCTTCGTGAGTGAGAACCACACGATCGTGTTAACCGGGGAGGACCCCAACAAACTCGCACTCGCGGTGCGACTCCTCAATACTGCTGCTGTTGATCGGCGCTACCGTCGTGTCTCGGGGACAGCCGCGGTGTCCGTGACGTTGCTGAGGCAGCTCGATCTTCCCTCGCCGGCCGCCTTCGCTGCCGCCCTCGCCGAGAGCAATGACGATGCCGAGGTGGCCGCCCCCGCGGCATACGGGTTCGCCCAAGAGGCGATTGACGCCTGATGGCACGCAACCCTTCATTCCCGAAACCGCCTAGGGCAGATTTGAACGACCGCGCCGAACAGCGTCGTGCCATTCTTGATAAGCGACAGTCGCTGCTGTCGAAGATGGCGAAAGCCAGCGCGGCTCGAGCGGAAGCCGCGGCCGCTACGCAAAATAAGCAAGCGGTGCCGGAGCGCCCGAGGCGCAACGTCGAGCGCTATATGGCTGCTCTGGCCGCTCAGCCGTTCCACCAGCTCGGCCAATCCGACACGGTGGAATTAACCCCATCATACGCTCTGCTGGTACGATCCGCGGCCGAGGTTGCGTCTGACGGATCGGTTCAGGTCGTTATGCCATGGCCACCGGTCGGCGTCTCGCCATCAGCGATCGCCGGACTACTCACGATAGCGGCGGTTGGTAGCGCAGAGGTGGAGCAGCTCATCCTCCAAGGTGCCGCCGAGACGGGTCGCCGCCGATCCGACGAAGTGCGGGCAATCGTGTTCCCCTACGCGCGCGGCACTCACGCCCAGGCCCGACAGGTTCAGGTCGACCGGAAAGTATTCGGCGCAGTCAACTTTGAGCACGTTAAGCGATACGTCAACGGCGGTGACGACGCCGCCAAGGACTTCCACCAGGTCCTCGCCCGCGTCCGCAACCTTACCGGACGCGCGTCCGACGGTCGCGACTATGCCGAGTTCGAACACCCGATCCTTGACGAGATTGTGCCGCATGGCTCCCCGCGCGGCGAGCGCTCGTCCAATAGCACGCTCCTCTGGCGGACGCGCTCGAAGACTGACATTGCCAAGCAGAGCCGATCGGGAGACGCTGACGACCCGTCGAAGGCTGACTTCTTCCTCTACACGCTTCGTGCCGGCGACCGGTTCGGCGTCGATCTGCGGGCTATCAAGCGAAGTCCCGATCTGCTTATCCTCGACCTCACACGAAATGCTCGCAACCGGTTAGGCTGGAATTGGGTGGACAAATCGACCGAATTTGTCGCCTCCCTGCGCGAGGTCCACCCTATGACAGGTATCCTCGCCATCGCCGACGATCCCTGGACCTACCGCACCGCGCGGTTCGATGTCCTGGGCACTCGGAAGCCAGGACGAGACGGCAAGGTGATACCAGCGATCGGCCACGTTGCATATTCCGAGGTGGCTAACATCGTCAGGCCCGTGGCAGCCGAGGCTCCCTCGTTCGAAGGAGCCGATTGCATTGATGTCGACGGCTTCTTCGGTGAAGTCGACCAAAACATCGAGACCCTTCGGCGCCTAGCGAACAGCCTCGACGACAAGGGTGACCCTAAGGGAGCGATCGTCGTGCGCAACCTAGTCGCGACGGTTCGCCGCACAGCCTCTCTGCCGGGCTCGCTCGCCGAGTTGAGCACATTTCTGGAGCAGGAGACATCAACCGCCGCAGCCGACGATCTGCTTGCGATCTACCGTGTTACAGCCGATCTCGCAACCTTGGAGGATCCGCGCGGCCTTGCCAATCAGGTCGACGCCGAGACCGGCGCGCTGGCCGCCACGCGCGAATTGATGCGCACCTTCGGCAGCGCCACACCGATGACCACACTACTCGAGGCGGTGATATTGCCCGCGCTCAGGTCCAGCTCGAAATCCGTGTTCGTGTTCAGGTCGGAGCTGGTCGCGGAGTTTGCAGTTAACCGGCTTGGTGTCTCCCATCCTAAACTGGCCGCGCGGCTCGAATCCGGGTTCATTCGCTTCGGAGGTGAGCGAACACTCAGAGATGTGGCTGACCTGCCACGGGTTGCGCGTAACCAATTCAAGCGGGTCGTGCTCGTGGCGCCGACGCGGACCTCGATCCTGACGACACTTACCCAGCCGTGGCTTCCGGAGCACGTAACCGTTCTTGCCGACGCCGACACCCTCGCATTCGCCGCGCGCGACGCCGAGCGTCTCGCGGACGAAATCGACATCGCGCCATTGGCAGTCCGGCTGCGAATGTTTGCAAGAAAAGCTAGTGAGCGGGTGGAGGAGATCGGTCGGCACGTCGTACGGTTCGAAATGCCGCCGGACGACGTCGAATTCCCTAATGGCTCAGTGGTTGACCTAAGCGGCGGCGGCAAGGGCGAACGAAACCTCGTCGAAATCGAATTAAAGAACGGCCAGCGCATTATCGCCCGCCGTAGCACCGAGATTGTGTTGCGCGACGACGGCGCGGCGACGACCTCGTTCGTCGAGCGTCCGGCATCGCAAGTGAAGGTGGGCGACGAGGTTTGCGTCATAGGCCACGGCTTCATTGAGCGGGCACGCACGTTGGTGAACATCCGCGCAACCGCCGCGGAGGAGATCCGCGACTACCACCAGTTGGTGTCCGATCGCTTCGCTGCGATGCCTGAGCCGACGACGATAGGGAAGCTGCGGTCACTTGTTGCCACGATGGGCGAACCCGCAGTGGCGCCCGAGACCGCGCGATACTGGATCGACCTCGACGAAGAGATCGAAAAACCTCTGCACGACGTCGTTCCGCACGCGCCACAGGATCAGGACACGTTCATGCGCTTCACCGCCGCCCTCGGCATCAGCGAACACATGGCTGGCAACTTCTGGAGGTGGGCGGTGGTCGCGCAGCGGTCTCACCGCATCCGTTACGGAAACGTCTTCCACGATGCCTTTCGCGGAATTCTCACCGATCCGCACGCGGCCATAAGCAGCAATCGCGATCGGGTCGACCAAATCCGCATGTTAAGGTCTATGGCGGAAGAGCATGTTGCTATTGTTGACAAGGTTCGGAGCTTTACGGCGCGATGAAGGGAAAGTCGAACAGCGAGCTAACGGCGATTGACGTCGAACTAAAGGAAGCCGTCTGCGACGCGCTAACATATTCGCTGGTGCAGCGCGTCACCGGTGCGGACGCGCGCGGCCGCACCTTGCTCGGTAGTTCGCCTCGCAGGGGCATTTTCGCCAGCCAGCTCCTCCCGCGCTTCGACACGTCGGGACAGGATGATGAGACGACAGACATCCGCATCGCGGCGGTGGGCATTGACTTGATTGCAGTGGCTGGCGGAGGTGGGCCGATACGCGTCACGCCCCGGTTCTCGGTCTATCTCCGAGTGATCCCCGACTGGCTGGACCTTGCGCCCCACGGCGAACTCGAGTTCGACTTCCGCCTGCAGAGGAACATCCAGCAGCAGATCGACGATGCGATCCGGGCAGAGCGCGTGCCCGCGCTGCGAGCGGCGGGCGTCGAAAAGCCTGACTGGAAGGCGATGGACGAGACCAAGCGCTCCAAAGTCAGAGCGACGCGAGCACAGATCCTCACCGAAGTCCGGCGCAAAGCATACGCCGCACACGGCATCAAGCTAGTCTCTGGCGATGCAGATCCGGACGATGCGGCAAAGGTGTCGAGAGATACGTCCGACATAGATCCGAACACGCCTGACGACATCAAGCCAGCGGTACTGCCCATCCCGCGTCTGCTTCGCGATCAGCGAGAGCTTCCGCTCCACCTCGTCGATCCAGCGCCAATCCCGGGGAAGTGGACACGGCTGGACCTCGAAATGCCAGCCCTCGAGTTCAACTATGATGCGCCCGACGAAGACCTCAAATCTGCAGTCGAAACGTATAACCGTGCCTTAAGCGGCTCGGTTGCCGCGCAAATCGAAGCTTGGGTCAACGGGCCTGGCGCCTCCACGGCATGGCGGGAGGTGACAGTCCAACCCAGCGAAACGCTGACGGAAGAGAAATGGCGTGCAGCAATGGCTGCGATCGCCACCCGCCCGGTGGATCGCAACCGGGTCGTACCCGACCTCTCGCGCGTCGTAGTCAAAGTCGAGCGCCAGACCGACTTCCTCAACCCGAGCGCTCTATCGATGCGCATCACACTCGACAATCAGTCGCTTGAGCAGTCGCCGATCGACGCGCGCGGCCGCTGCAACACGGTCTTCGATGCCGGCCTTACAATCGAGCTGCCATCGGCTGCGCACCGCCCACTGCGCCTCGACCGCGTCGAGCCATCCTATCGTTTCCGCGAGCACCTCGACTATCCGGCTATCGGCCTCAACTGCGGCGTCGAGGCCCACTGCGAGGGAGCGAACTTGCACCTGCGCACGACGTGCGCGCCCCGCTTCGCCCAGCCGCGGATCGTCGCGCGCAAGCTCGACCTGCCCTATCAGTTTGCCGTCTTGAAGGATCCAGATTTCGATGCATCTAGGCTGCTCGAACTGCCTTGTGAGTACAGGCAGTGGATCGACGGTCAGGAAGCGAGGCTCCGGGATACGGTCACGGCCGGGCTGGAACCCGCCGACGCGGCGATCGAGGCCGAACGCCTGCGCAAGGACATCGCGGCACAACGCGACGAGGCGCGCTACATTGAGCGTGGCGTCGAACTGCTGATCGCGTCCAAGAAGGCAGCGGACGCGCTTGCCGCCTGTGGTGGCGGGGATAGCCAAGCCCTCGAGCGGCGTGCCGCGCCTTGGCGAGCTTGGACCATGGCGAACGAGGCCTTTGCGTCGCGCGATGTCTCCGACCCCGGCCGGGGATGGCGCCTGTTCCAGATGGCTTTCATACTCGCCCACGTGCCGGTGTTCGCTTCGAGGATGGACGAGTGGCGCGAAACGCACGACCCTCGACTCGACGAGGAAGGCGTCAGCCTTCTCTACTTCCCGACCGGCGGTGGCAAGTCTGAAGCATTCTACGGAACACTGCTCTTCGCGATGTTCCTCGACCGGCTGCGTGGCAAGGACCGCGGCATCACCGCGATGATCCGGTATCCCCTGCGGCTGCTAACCCTCCAGCAGGCCCAGCGGCTCCTGAAACTTATTGCCAGGGCGGAATTGGTCCGCAAGCGTCACAGCGTCGGCTCATGGCCGTTCGAGATGGGCTTCTGGGTCGGCAGCCAGAACACGCCGAATAACTACGGGGCCTTCAAATCGGACATCCCGCTTACTACCGATCATGACCATCCGGACGACAGTGGCCTCGATGGCGAGACCGGCGATGACCAGGAGCGAGATCGCGGCCGGCGCTACCTTGTCGCCCGCGAGGCGTACGATAAGATCCCGGACTGTCCGGTCTGCGGCAAACCAACCGGCCTCAGACGCGACGAGACCGATGGTCAGTACGGCAGGCGCGCCGCGATCCTCTGCTTCAACGACGATTGCGATTGGAACAAGGAGCATGGTGGTCGCCACCCACTGCCATTCCTCCTCACGGATGACGCCGTCTACGCGCGCGCGCCATCGATAGTGCTGGGCACCGTAGATAAGCTGGCAATGCTAGGGCAAAACACCAGCACAATCAGCAAGGTGCTTGGCATGTTTGGCCTGGCAAGGCGCGTCGATCACCGCGGCAACCTCAGCAACCCGCGCAGCGAGGCGGACCTCAAACGCGATCCCGCCCTTGACCGCTGCGCCAATGTCTACCCCGCGTACGCGAGCGGCAGGCACATCTTTCACGACCCCTTCCCATCGCTTATCATTCAGGACGAGGCGCATCTGCTGGAAGAGAGCCTCGGCACGTTCAGCGGCTTGTTCGACACTCTACTCGACACGATGCTAGAGGACATCGCCGACATGGCGGGCGACGCACTGGGCGTTGCTCGACGCTGGACCGGCGTCGGTTGGGGTCCGCCCCGAATGCCGAAGATCATCGCGGCGACCGCCACTATCTCAGCACCCGAACGGCAGTTGGAGACGCTTTACCAACGCATCCCCCTGCGCTTCCCTTACCCCGGACCTGACCTCTACCACTCCTTCTTCGCCGAGCCAGCCGCGCCACCGGAAGAGAATGAGGACCGTGTCACTCTCGCCAAGTCGCTCCCATTCGCGCAGGTTCCAGAGGCGACCGCGCCGTGGATGCGCCTCTACGTTTCGCTGTTGACGAACGACGCTACCCACACCGTCACGACGGTTGGAGTCCTCGCCGCCTTCCACGGCATCGTCACATCTCTGTGGGACGGCATGCTGGACGACGCGCAGCGGGTTCAGACGATCGCCGCAATCCGAGCATCGGTCCCGCCAGGTCGCGCGGGCGACTGGCACCGTGCCGCCATCGATCGCGCCGTCGAGCAGGGTCGTGATGCGGAGATCATGGCGCTCGTGGACCTGCATCGCATCGCCCTCGCGTACGTTACGAATAAGAAGGGCGGCGACCAAGTCATCGACGCGCTGAGCGCAGCGGTCGAAAAGGAGCACCGCCGTATCGGCCGCGCCCATATCGCTTTCGACAGCCGCCTTATCTCCGGCGGCATTGACATGAAGGATATACAGGCGGTGATGGAGGCCGCCGACAGGTCGTTCGTCGGAGCCGACTATCCGGATGTGGCCGAGACCGTGCGCAACATCGTGGCGACGTCGGCGATCAGCCACGGCGTCGATGTCGACCGCTTCAACAGCATGTTCTTTGCCGGTCTTCCCTCCGACATTGCCGAGTACATCCAGGCATCCAGCCGCGTCGGCCGCACCCATGTCGGCTTCGTCATGCTGCTGCCCACGCCACAGAACCGACGCGACCGCTATGTGGTCGAGACCCACGACATCTTCCACCGCTTCCTTGAACGCATGATCGCGCCGCCGGCGGTTGAGCGATGGGCGGAAAACGCGATCAAGCGGACGATGGCGTCGTATGTCCAAGCCTGGGCGATGCTGCGCGAGGCACGCGAGTTCATCGGCAAGGATGACGCCCGTAAGTTCGAGGTGGCACACATGGACCAAGTCAGCCGGCTGGCAGCCCTGGAAAAGCGCGACCATCTCCGCTTCACAAAGGAACTCGTCTCTTTCATGCTCCGAGCGAGCGGTTTCGCCGGAAACGGTGCTTCGCACCTCGGTGCGCCGTACTACGAGGAATTCTATCGCGGGCTCGTCGACAATCAGGTCGAGAGGTTCGCGCGGCACATTTCCGGTCTAGCCACGATATCGAGCCTACGTGACTACTGGGGCGACGTCCCGGTCTTCAAGCCTCCGATGACGTCGCTGCGCGACGTCGACGAAGCCGGTTACATCGTCGCTGCGATGCGCGACCCGCTCGCGCGCGGCAGGTCGTCGGACGTCGACCACCGCGACCTGGCTAAAGTGATGAAGGCGATAAGGACCCAGCGCGGCAGTGCCTCGGAGCTGGACGCGGATGGGGGAAAAGATGGCTGATACAGGCAAGAAAGACTGGCGCGCTCCTTCCGTCCGAAGACCCTCATCGTTCGGCGTCGGCCACGCCGACCCCGATCCGCTGGAGCCGCCCACGATGTTGCGCTCGCGGATCCAGATCGCCGGCTCTTACGCGCCGGGCGTGCTGATGACATGGGAGGGCGGCAAGGGCATTTGTCGCTCCGTTCCCCTCGCCAACGAGGCGAAGGACCTCAATCCGACGACTGTCGATCTGATCTTCGAGAATCTGAGCCACGCAGTGACCACCTGGCGCAATCGCGTGATGAAAGTGCTGCCCGACGCGCTGCCGGAACTCGTCCTCGACACCCCGTTCCGAGACTCGAAAACCGGCGAGGCGCGGGTGCAGCGCGCCGACTTCCAGATGACGAGCCCTGACAAGGTCGGCTACGTACCCTATCCGCTCCTGTACCGCTGCGGGATATGCGGATCGACCCGCGAGTTCGACAGCGTCGCCGATCAGGCGCGACAGCCACTACCCAGGAAGTGCAATGGCCACGAGGCCCGTTGGACGCAGGTTGACGTGGTCTACGCCCACTGGTCGGGCGACATCGAGCCGCTCAGCCCCTTCAACTACAACTTTGACTCGCAGACCGGCACCGCCAAGCAGATCAGGATGTGTACCTGCGGATCGTCGAGTTTCAAGCTGCGCAACACAGCACCTGTGTTCTCCGAATGGCGCTACGTCTGTGAGGGTTGCGGCGAGACAAGGTCGCTCAAGAAAGCCAACCCCGATGTGCTTACGCGTCTCCAGATCCAGCAGAACGAGGGCGGCCGCCAGTTCCAGTGGATCGAAGTCAACATGCTACCGGTTTCATACCGGGCAAACTCGACCTTCTATGTTCAGCGGACCAGCTTCATTGTGTTCAAAGACAGCGCAGTGGTCGAACTAATGAGCCCCAGACGCCGCGACGGGCTGATCGCCCGGCTCGCCCAGATTCACGAAATCTCATTCGCCGAGCCGTCCGGCGATCAGATCCGCAAGAGCGTCGAGGCCGACCAGACGCGTGCAGGCGAGTGGGACGAGTACGAAACCTACCTTGATATGGCGGAGAAGGCGGAAGGTTCCGGGCGCGCCGACGCGGCGCGCCGGCACCGCGACAACGCGAGCTCGCTGCGCGAGGGCTGGTTCGCTAATGGTATCGTCGAGCGCGGCCAGCTCGGCAGCCAAGCGATCCTGCAGGCGATCGCGATGCGAGAGGACTGGACGCAACGTTACGACCCCGTCCGGCTGACGATCCAGCACGACGCATTCGTGCGCGAGCATATCGAGCAGGCGATGACGGAGCACAAAGCGGTCAACGTCATGTCCCCGGACGTCGTACTCACGGATGTGGTCAACGATCCGGCGCGCAAGGTGAAGTACCAAGAGACCATTGGGAGGCTGCTCGGCCATCTTGGCGTCGATCGCCTAGTACTGATCCGCGGCCTTCCGATCTGCGAATTTAGCTTCGGCTATACGAGGGTCTCGGCCACTCCGATCTACCAGCGCGAGCATAACGGTCAGCGTGTCGAGATGCCGGTCCGGCTGAAGGCGTTCGACCAACTGCCTATCCCCGACAACAAGCGGCCGATCTACGTCACGCAACAGCTCAACGAGGCTCTATACTTCAAACTCGACGAGGGCCGCGTCCTGCGCTGGCTTGAGGCCAATCAGGTCGTCGACGTGCCCCGCGAACACGTCGGCCGCGCCTACCTAGAGCGCTACGATGACTTCGGGCCTTTCCTTGAAGTGTTCAAGGATCGCGAGGGCATGGGTGGTTACCCGCGCACCCTCCCAGCCTACATCTACCTGCTGCTGCACACATTGTCGCACCAGATGATGCATTCACTCGCGGACACCTCGGGCGTCGACCGGGACGGCATTGGCGAGCACATTTTCCCCGCCGATCTCTCATTCGTCATATACCGCAAGGGGATGACGCCCGACCTGGGCAACATCTCCGCGATGTGGCGCAACTACGCAGAGGCGTTTCTGAAACGGGCGCTCGACCCGAGGACGCTACGTTGCGGATCAGGTAACCTGTGCGATTCCCGTGGAGGCGCTTGCCCAGCGTGTATAATGGTGTCGGAGGTTAGCTGTATCGCTTCCAACCTGCTGCTCTCGCGTGCCGTGCTGAAGGGCGGCAAGGGACCGGAGTGGGAGCCGCGAACCGCCCCAAACCTTGTTGGTTTCTTCGATCGGAGCCTCGGCTGATGTTCGGGGAAATCCCTGTCTCGCCGAAGGCGACTGCCAGGTTGGTTGTGACGATGCCGCCCGAGCCCAGTTTATTGGCTGACGCTCTCGCCGCCGATATTGCGAGCGACTATGTCGCGCTCACCCGCACCACCGACGCATTCCGGCACTTGGCCAGTCTGGCCCGCGAGCGGTTCACGATTATGATCCCATACATCGACCGGATCGGCGCAGCTTGGGCGGCCGATTTGTTCGAGGCGACTGCCGCAATAGAAAGGCTGCTGATACTTAGGGATAGTTCGCAGCTTATAGTGTGCGGAGCTGAGAGGAAGCGGGTGGAAGCCAGCGCAACGCGCATCATCGATTATGGCGGCGCAGATCTTGCCAACGAAACGTTCCACGCCAAGATCATCCTCGCCGACGGCGTTGCCGCCTACGTGGGTTCGGCCAACTTGCTGCGGCGCTCCAAATCGACAAACTTAGAGTGCGGCATGCTCGTAGAAGGACCCGCAGTCGGCACCATTAAGGTTCTACTCGACGCAGTAACCACAATTGCGGTGCGGGCCACCAGCCCATCCACGCTGTAGATCTAATGGAGGGCAGGCTCTGCGCGCGGCTAGTTCCTCGTCGGACCATCTCTTTGAGGGCACGAAGCAGACGTTGGCTTGGACTTGGTCGAATGTCCGCTCTGGGCCGCGTCTTGACCGACACCTGCCTAAAGCAGAAAGAAGCCGTAGCGCCCGCTGTGGGGATTCTTGCTGAAGAACGTCTCCTCGGCCGTATCCTGAATGCTCGCCGGCGGATCGACATTCTCAAGGACGATGACCTGACGCTCTGCGATCTGGGCGAGATACTCGTAGAAGCGCTCATGCACATCTGTGCCACTAAGGTCGTCCTCGTCGCCCTCCGGTTCGCGATAGGCAAGAAGCGGTGTGTCGAGGACAACAAAGCCTGGATGAGAAAGTTGCTTCGCCTTCGTGAACTCGAGGAGCGCGACGGTCACGGCGGCGTGCGTGATGGCCCGCATGCCCTTGCCCCGCGCCCCGCGCGGCTTGCCTGAGATGATGAAGTCCCTGCTCTCCTTGTCGAAGTGAACCCGATCGGCCTCCGGAAAACTCCACGCGAGAAGGATGTCTTCGAGAGTCTTTGAGAACTCTCCGAGGACGCTGAATGAGAGGTCGGTGCTTAGAACCTCTACTTCGCGCGCCGCCGGCGGAGCGCCTTCGATCTCGGCGCGTCTCGCGTGAAGATCGGCGATCGACGCGAGGAGGTTGAGCGCGTTCTGAACGATGGATCGCTCGTTCATCAACGTGGCGTAAGCCGCGCGCATGGATGTGAGCGACGGGCTCAGGTCGGCGATCCGGGCTTCGGCCGCCGCCAGCTGCTCCTCGAGGCGAGGCACCAGTGTACCGAAGGAGCCTTCCTCGCTTCGGAGCTGCGAGACGGTTTCGCGCAGCTCGCGCAGCAGCAGCTCGATCTTTTCGATCTCCGCATTGGCCGCGGCCACGACGGCGTCCGTATTGCCGTCGCACGCGCCGTCGAGATGCTGGGCATCGGGCGGCGCGGCGCACAGCGGGCAGGTCCGTGCGTCCAGCGCGCCGACGAGGGTGCCCGCTTCCCTGATCGCGGCGAGGCGGCGCAGATCGGACTCGTAGTGATTCTCGAGAATCCGGAAGCGCGCGAGCAGCTCCTGAATTTCAGCGCTGCGCTCATGCGCCTCTTCCAGACTTCCGCGAAGCCGGTTTCTTTCACCGAGTGCCGCACGGTACGCCTGCTCGGTCTGGCCAAGTATCTGATCTTCCCTGGTCAGGCTTTCATTAAGGCGGGTGATCTGGTCGGTCAGCTCGCCGGCGTCATCCTCTTCCCCGACAAGGCCGGAGAGGCGGTCGCGATAGCTTTCGATCAGTTCGTCGATGACCTCGACCTTTGCGGCTCGCGAGGCCGAACGCGTCTTGTCCTGCTCGGCGGGGACCACCGCGCTGTCGTCCACCCCGGTGAGCAGGAGCTTCAGGGTGGACATTTCCGCCGTGCGGCTGATGACCTGGCCCGTCTCGAAGGGAGAGCCTTGCTTCTGTATGTCCTCTTCATTGATCAGGCATAGATGGACAAGATTCCGAAAGCTCAGGCTGTTCGTTTCGCCACGCGCGTTCTTTTTGATCCTCTTGCTGTCCAGGCCAATCTTCTTCAGCAGGAAGCGGGAGAGGTTGTCTTCGCGATTGGGATTGTGCTTGGCGCGCAGCACGACTCCCTGGACATTCGCGGGCACCTCCCGGTGCAGGCCTTCGTAGCAGAGGAAGTCTCCGCCGGACGTGCTGCGCTCGAAAGTGAATGACTGACCGAAACTGTCTTCGACGCCGAGAAGCACACGATCGTAGCCGACACGCTCCGGTATATCGCGGAGCGTTGCGCCGGAGCCGAGCATGAAATCGAGCCCATCGAGAATGAACGATTTTCCGGTTTCCGACGCGCCGTAGACGACGTTGAGCCCATACGAGAATTCGATCCCGACGGGTTCCTTGCGCGGCCCGATAAAATACAGGTGGCGAATTGTGAGGCTCGCATCCATCACAGGCTGCCCGCGAGGCTGCGATGCGAGGTCTGGAACTGATGAACCCAGTTGCCGAAATAGATGTCGATCCGGCGCGTGAACTCCGCTTCGCCGAGTTCGTCGTACCAGCGCGCCACCCAGCGGGCGCGATCCCCCAGATCAGCGAGATAGGCGCTGGTCAGACTGGCAAGGAAAGTCTCGGCGAAGTCTCCCGCAACGAAGGTGATGCCGGTGCCGTCCACAAGACGATCGACGAGGCCGCGGTTCATCATCAGCATCAGGCCCCGCTCCACGAGGTCGCGCCGGACGAGAAGCTCGGCGGAGCGCATCGGCACATCGGCGTGAAGACTCGGCGGCCCACCCACGTCGCCGGTATGCACGACGACGTGGTCGAAAATGACAAGCCGGTGGAGATCGAACGATCTCGGGAAGGCTGCCGCAAGGATCGCGGTCGAGCGGACGCCGGTCTCGAGGGCGGTGTTGAAAGGCTCGGGAAATGCATGCGGTTCGCTCATGTCTTCCGCCACACAAGCCGGTCGTCGTTTGCAAGCTGATGACAGACGCCGCGCTTATCCTGCACCCTGGTCACCTCGATCAGGCCGTTCGCGGTCAAGGGCAGGCTCACGGCAGCCTGGGTGACGGCATTCACGCGCGCCAGCGCGTCGGCGTGCGTGGTCGACTCCCCGATCTCGACCACGCCCGCATAGACCTCATCCTGAAGATGCTCGAACGTCCCGGGCGGGACATTGTCCCGCGCGAAGTTACGCAGCGACTCGGCATGGTAGAAAAACTCACGCTGGCGGCCGTAGTGCCGCGCCAGCTCGGGCCAGGGCGCGAGGGCGGCCGCGTCGGCAACGACAGCCTTCTTGTGGTCTGCGTACGCATCGAGCAGCTGTTGCAGGTAGCGGCTCTCATGCGCCGCAACTTCCGGCGGGGGCGGCTCCGGGTCAGGGCGCTCGGGAAGGCCCCCGCCGAAGCGGGCCGCATGGTAGGGCGTCTTCCGATGCTCCTCGATGGCCTCCAGCGCAGTCTTGAAGGTGAACCGGGAAAAATCGGTCCCCGAGACGAACTTCTCGAAGTCACCGGTCAGCGGGATGGTTTGCTTCCCGGTGATTGAACCGGCACACCAGTTGTCCCACTTGTCGTATAGCGCCGCCTTTAATCCTTGAGGATTGAGCAGCAGCCTTTTCAGGCCCATCCCGCAGTCTTTCGGAGCCATGAAATAGTATGCCCTCGGCAGGGCGAATTTCCCCCCATGGGCATGCCAGAGGCATTTGGCGATCTCGGGAATGGCAACCGCCGGCGTCAGGGGATCGCTGTAGTGCTTGCACTGGTAGTTGTCCCAGATGCCGTGAAACGCAGCATCATCGGCAAGCCCCGCAACGTCGACCCCCATGTCGCCCGCGCCGGACATGCGCACAACCTTCTTGTAGATAGTCCGCTGGTAGTGAACCCACTCCTCGATGAAGCCTTCCCAGTCGTCGGGCGAAAACAAGAGAATCTGCTGCTGAGGTGGGAAAAGCCTCCCATGAACGATCATGCCAGCCGACGCAGGCTTCGGCGCGGCGGGGGGCGTCATTTCTGTGCAGGACGCCAGCAGTGCGTCAGGCTGACTATTGTTCATAAAGAACACCAACGACTACAAAGTTCACCGCTCCCCCGTGCGGCAGCTGCCGCATTTGCCGCATTCTGTTAGCGCCAAGGGCGAAGGAACCGCTTTTTCATTCCCGCTCGTGCACAACCCACATGCTGTCATAGGATGGCCGAGCGTAACAAGACCTATGGCCGACAGAAAGCGCTGAAGCCGACGGTTGCCGACGCCTAGGGAGCACACAAGTTCGAACTGAGGCTCCCGCCTTCCTCGACTGGCCGGTGGCTTGGAAACGCTGGAGGTCCGAATGCTCGCGTCATCCATGCTGGACCTCCACCCAGTCCACAGGGTGAATCACATGCGCGGTGAAATAGGAGTCCAGATTCCGTCAGACCTGATCCCACTCTAGTCACGCTCTCGATCGTCCGCAATGGGCCGCTGTTGCTGCATGCGCTGATCCCGGCCCCGCGGCGTGGACCATGCGGCGGCTCACTCGCCTGTCGACGACGACGGGGGTGTGTCATCGAGCAGGGCGCCGATGCTGACGCCGAGGGCGGTCGCGATCTTCTCCACGACGGTGATGGTCGGGTTGCGGGCGTAGCGCTCGAGATCGCTGATATAGGTCCGGTGCAGCCCGGCCTCGTCGGCAAAGGCCTCCTGGCTCAGGCCCCTGGCCTGGCGCAGCTTGCGGAGGTTCGAGCCGAGACGGTGGCGGACATCTTCCATGTCCAGACAGACAGAGGTTTGTCGTCATCCGGTCTACAGACTATCAGTGACATTCGGCTTGACTTCTATTGGCCGAGGGGCCGTGTTGGTGTCACTGATCGTATGAACACGGGCGCGACGATGCTGGAAGAGCTGCCGGGGGAACCGCAGATCAGGGCCGCAGGGGCGAGCCCGGCGCGCAGCTTCACGACCAAGCAGATGGGCGATGCCTGCGAGATGCTGATCGCCGCAGAGCTGACCCTGGCGGGCATTCCGGCCCTGAAGGTGCCGGACAACTGGCCGCACTATGACGTGATCGCCCAGCCGCCCGACGGACCGGCCCAGCGCATCTCCGTGAAGTCGCGCACCTTCAGCCGGGGCCCGGCCTATGTCGGCTACCAGGAACCCGACCAGTTCGACTGGCTCGCCATCGTCGTTCTCGCGCCGGAGAGCAGTTCGGTGCGCACCGTCTACCTGGTGCCGCGGGAGGAGGCCGGCCGGGTGGCCCGGCGCGACAAGCCGACCAGCAGGACGGCCAACGAGCGCTACTTCCGCATCGACCAGCTCGAGGGCCTGTTCGCCCGCTATCGGGACAATTTTGCGCTGCGTCCGGCCGGGATTGCACCTGGAGTTCCCAGTGCCGGTGGGCCTGGCACGCTGGCCGGCTGACGATCCGGAAATCGCTGGCCTGCGCAGATCGCCCGGGGTGGGGCTGTTTTGCCCTCCGCCTCGAAACCTGCCGTTCGTAGCTTGCCCTGCGATCCTGCGGTCCTCGATCTCGGTAACCTGCCGAAGGTTCTGCTGGACTTCGGCCCGAGCGCAAGCATGGGTCGGACCCATGCCCGGCCGAGCCCGGGCTTCTCCTGGTACGGCGCGCGCGACGGGCGCGGCCCCGAAGCACAGGAGACCAGCATGACGAAGAGCAATCCCCACAAGCCGAATGGCCAGGCGCCGCGCAAGCCGCGGGCGCGCGCGTCGGCGGCATCAACGGTCGGAACGCCCCCGGTATCGCCGGAACAGGACATTGCCGCAGGCAAGCCCGAACCCGCTGAGGCTGCCAGCCAGATGCTGGGGAAGGCCCCCGTGGCAGCCGACCAGCGCCCCACCGCCACGCAGCAGGGCGCTGCCGGCCGCGGGGATCGGCAGCCGCCGCGCCGGACCAAGTCCGCCCTGCTGCGCGAGATGGTGCGCGCGCCGGACGGCGCCAGCCTGACCGACCTGATCGCCGCGACAGGCTGGCAGGCCCATACGATCCGCGCCGCCCTTACCGGCCTGCGCAGGAAGGGCCTGGTGCTGGAACGGCGGCGGGTCGGCGACGCCACGATCTACCGCAGCGTCGGTGAGGCATCGGATGTCGGACCCGCGGCGACGGAACCGGGCGGGCGCGAGGGCTGGAACCGGGGCGACCGCGGGATGGACAGCACCGGCGAGGGGACTGGTGAGGCCGGCGCCAGCTCCTCTCCTGCCGCGGTGTCCGCGCCGTGACCATGATCGCCGATCTCGAAGCGATGGACCGGGGCGCCCTGGCGGCGCTCTGGTCGGAGCTGCTGGGCGGGCCGGTACCGAAGAGCATGAGCCGGGTGCTGCAGCGCCGGTTCCTGGCCCATGCCCTTCAGGTCCGTGAACGGGGCGACCTCGCGCCGGCGCTGGCCGCCCGGCTCGACCGGCTCGCTGCGGGGACGGAGCGGAAGGCGACGCCGCTCCTGAACCCCGGCGCGCGGCTGCTGCGGGCCGGGAATGGGGTCACCCATGTGGTCGATGTCGAGGCGGACGGCTATCGCTGGAACGGCACCCGCCACGCCTCGCTCTCGGCCATCGCCCGCGCCATCACCGGCGCCCGCTGGTCCGGGCCGCGCTTCTTCGGCCTCACCGCCACGGAGGCGGCGCGCGAGGCTCGCGGAAGGGCCAGACGCGCTGCGGCGGCACATGCAAGGCGCGGGCAGCAGCGCGAGGAGGCCCGGCCATGACCCCGAAGCCTGTGATCCGCTGCGCGATCTACACCCGCAAGTCCTCCGACGAGGGCCTGGATCAGGAGTTCAACTCGCTCGACGCCCAGCGTGAGGCCTGTGCCGCCTATATCGCCAGCCAGCGCCACGAGGGTTGGAAACTGGTGCCGCAGCGTTTCGACGACGGCGGCCTCTCCGGCGGCACGCTGGAGCGGCCGGCCTTGCAACGGCTGCTGGCCGAGATCGACGCGGGGCGCATCGCCATGGTGGTGGTCTACAAGATCGACCGGCTGACCCGCTCGCTGGCCGACTTCGTGCGGCTGGTCGAACGGCTCGAGGCCAAGGGCTGCTCCTTCGTCTCGGTGACCCAGGCCTTCAACACCTCCATCTCGATGGGCAGGCTGACCCTCAACGTGCTGCTGTCCTTCGCCCAGTTCGAGCGCGAGGTGACGGCGGAACGCATCCGCGACAAGATCGCCGCTTCGAAGCGCAAGGGACTCTGGATGGGTGGCATCGTGCCTTTCGGCTACGCCCGCCATCCCGATCCCCAGCGCAGGGAACTGGTGATCGACGAGGCGGAAGCGGAGATCGTCAGGCAA
>JBBCJM010000110.1:0-6571 GCA_037190175.1 Paracoccaceae bacterium
GAAAGCCCCGACCGAGAAACGGACACGGCCGGGCCCGGCGGAACCGGACCCAGCCCTTTGTGCAGACCCTTACGATGCCTCCGGCACCGCGGGGATCACTTCAGCTCGACCTTGGCGCCGGCCTCTTCGAGCTTCTTCTTCATGGCTTCGGCATCGGCCTTGGCAGCCGCGTCCTTCACCTTGCCGCCGGCCTCGACCAGATCCTTGGCCTCTTTCAGGCCCAGGCCGGTGATGGCGCGCACTTCCTTGATCACGTTGATCTTGTTCGGGCCGGCGTCGGTCAGCACGACGTCGAACTCGGTCTTCTCCTCCTCGGCCGGGGCGGCGGCGCCGCCGGCGGCAGGACCGGCCACCATCACCGCGCCGCCGGCGGCGGGCTCGATGCCGTACTTGTCCTTCAGGATGGTCTTCAGTTCCTGCGCCTGCAGGAGGGTCAGGCCAACGATCTCTTCGGCCAGTTTGTTCAGATCAGCCATTTGCGTTTCCAGTCTGGTTAGATGGGGTCCGATGTCGCGGGGATCAACCCGCGGATGCCGGGGATCAGGCGGCCGCCTTTTCCTCGATGGTCTTCAGAATGCCCGCGATGTTCGCCGCCGGCGCGCCAATGGCGCCCGCCAGGTTCGAGGCAGGGGCACCGATGCAGGACACGATCTGAGCGATCAGCTCTTCGCGCGACGGCATCGACGCCACGGCCTTCACCCCGGCCGGGTCCAGAACCGCGCTGCCCATCGCCCCGCCGATGATGACGAACTTGTCGTTCGTCTTGGCGTAGGCGTCGCAGACCTTGGCCGCAGCCACGGGGTCTTCCGAAAAGGCCAGCACGGTCATGCCCGTCAGCAGGTCGCCCATCCTTTCAGAGGGCTTGCCGCCGAGGGCGATCTTGGCGAGCTTGTTCTTGGCGACGCGCACGGAGCCGCCCACGTCGCGCATGCGCGCGCGGAGGTCCTGCATCTGCTTGACCGTGACACCCGCGTAGTGGGCAACCACCACGACGCCAGAGCTTTCGAAGATCTGGCCGAGTTCCTCGACCACTTTCTCTTTCTGGGCTCTATCCACAGTTCCACTCCAAGTTGGGGGTTTCCCCCCGGCTCATGTTGCCCCGGCGATCATCTGCCGGGGCGTTTCGGTCCGTGATGCGTCCCGAAACCAAGACCGTCCTCGCGGCGCGGCATCGTTTTCGTTCCCCATCTCAGGCGGGAGATTAAGGCGTTTGCGCGCCGCCCACCGTCTCGGACAGGACCGGACCCGAAGGTCCGGCCATCCCGGTCTCCCGGGAATTTCTTGGGCAGGTGGGCAGATTGCCCACCCTACTGCGCCGCGGCCGAGGCCAGGTCGACCGACACGCCCGGCCCCATGGTGGAGCTGAGCGAGACCTTCTTGAGGTAGGTTCCCTTGGCCCCCGAGGGCTTGGCCCGCGTCACCGCATCGACGAAGGCGCGCACGTTCTCGGCCAGCTTGTCGGCCCCGAACGAGACCTTGCCCACGCCGCCGTGGATCACCCCGGCCTTTTCCACCTTGAACTGCACCTCGCCGCCCTTGGCGTTCCTGACCGCGGTGGCCACGTCCATGGTCACCGTGCCGACCTTGGGGTTCGGCATCAGGTTGCGCGGGCCGAGGATCTTCCCCAGCCGGCCCACCAGCGGCATCATGTCGGGCGTGGCGATGCAGCGGTCGAACTCGATCTTGCCGCCCTGGATCGTCTCCATCAGATCCTCGGCGCCCACGATGTCGGCGCCCGCCGCCTTGGCCTCGTCGGCCTTGGCGCCGCGGGCGAAGACCGCCACGCGCACGGTCTTGCCGGTGCCGTTGGGCAGGGTCACCACGCCGCGGACCATCTGGTCGGCGTGGCGCGGGTCGACGCCCAGGTTCATCGCGATCTCGACCGTTTCGTCGAACTTCGCCGAGGCGGCCTGCTTGATCAGGTCCAGCGCCTCTTCCAGCTTCATGTTGGCCTTGCCGTCGAACAGGGCGCGGGCGGCCTTGGTGCGTTTCGCAACTTTCGCCATGATCTCAGCCCTTCACTTCGATGCCGCAGGACTTGGCCGAGCCGAGGATGATGTTCATCGCCGCCTCGACCGAGTTGGCGCTGAGGTCCTTCATCTTCTCCTCGGCGATCTTGCGCACCTGCGCCACGGTCACCGTGCCCGCCACCTCGCGGCCCGGCTTGCTGGAGCCCTTGGCGCGGTTGCGCTTGCCCACCGGGGGCAGGCCCGCGGCCTGCTTCAGCAGGAACGAGGCCGGCGCGGTCTTGAACTCCAGGCTGAACGACTTGTCCTGGTAATAGGTGATGACCACCGGCGTGGGCGTGCCCGGCGCGATGTCGGCGGTCTTGGCGTTGAATTCCTTCACGAACGCCATGATGTTCAGGCCGCGCTGACCCAGCGCGGGGCCCACGGGGGGCGAGGGGTTGGCCTGCTGGGCTTTCACCATCAGCTTCAGGCTCCCGATGATCTTCTTGGCCATCCGGCCGCTCCTTTCACGCGGCACCCCTTCGGGTGCGGTTTAGTGGTCCGGTCCGCCCCGCGGGGCTCGCCTCCCACGGCTTCGCTCAGGCGCCCTTCGACACCTGGGTGAATTCCAGTTCCACCGGCGTCGGACGGCCGAAGATCGACACCGACACCTTGAGGCGGTTGTGCGCCTCGTCCACTTCCTCGACCATGCCGTCGAAGCCCTCGAAGGGCCCGTCGGTGACCTTGACCTTCTCGCCGATGTCGAAGCGGATCAGGTTGCGCGGCGCCTCCTGCCCCTTCTCCACGCGGTTGAGGATCGCGTTCACCTCGTCGTCGCGCATCGGCATCGGCCGGCCCTGGGGTCCGAGGAACCCCGTCACCCGCTCCAGCGAGGAGATCAGGTGATAGGCCCGGCTGGACATCTCCATCCGCACCAGCACGTAGCCCGGCATGAAGCGGCGTTCCGAAGTCACCTTCTTGCCGCGGCGCACCTCGATCACGTCCTCGGTGGGAACCAGGACCTCCTCGATCTCGTCCTGAAGACCGGCCTCGGCCACGGACTGCTTGATCTTTTCGGCGACCTTCTTCTCGAAGTTCGAGAGAACGCTCACCGAATACCAACGCTTCGCCATGCCTGCCGCATCCTTCCTGCCGCCCCCGGTTCTGCCCGGGGCCTGCTTGCCTTGCGGACCCGGCGCACCGGGTCCGGCCGAACAAAAAACAGCGCGCAACCCGAATCGCTGCGCGCCGACCTTGCCGGAACAGCGGCCCCGATACCCGCCGGGCCGCCCGAGTTCAAGGGCAAAAGGTCACACCGAGGTCAGAAGCAGGCTCAGCGCCGAGCGGATGCCGAGGTCGACCAGGGCGAAGAAGGTGGCGGTCAGCGCCGCCATGATGAACACCATGACCGTGGTCAGCACCACCTCGCGGCGCGTGGGCCAGATCACCTTGCCGACTTCGGCGCGGACCTGCTGGAGGAACTGAAAGGGGTTGGTGGCCATTGGCGTCGTCCTGATCCCGGGGTCAGCGCGCCAGATACGCGCAGCACCCCGGGAATTCAAGCCGCATGGTCGGCAGGGGCCTCAGCACCGCTCGCCCGCGCGCAGCCGCTCGGCCAGCCGGTCGAAGGGGTCGACCTCCCGGTTGGCGAAGCGCGGGGCCGCCGGGCGCAGCCAGCGCCGCACCGAAAGCGCCATCAGCACCAGCACCAGGACGGCGACGCCGATCTCGGTCAGCGCCCCGGCCAGCCAGCCGGGCAGGCCGAAGGCGGGCGGGCTGGCGGCGGGCGCCGGCTCCTCCACGGCGACACGGGGGGCCGGACGGTCCTCGGCCGCAGCGGCGGCGGGTTCGGCAGGGGCCGGAGCCTGGGCGACCGCCGCGGGGGCTTCGGCGGGTGCGGCCACAGGACGCGCCGGGCCCGAGGTGAAGCCGGACAGGCCCGCGGGCGACCAGCCGCCCGCCACGGCCAGCATCACCAGCCCCGCCCCCACCGCCAGCACGGCCTTCGCCACCGGCTGCCCGCCGCCCACGGAACGGATCGCCGGCTCCTGCACCGGCGCGACGCCCGGACCGGGGCGGGCGGGACCGGCCGCCGGCGTGGTCCCCGCCAGTTGCCCCGGCGCCGCGGCCGTGGCCCTGCTCCACAGCGCCCCGGCGCCCGCAGCGGCCATCCGCTTCAGTTGCCGCAGGCCCAGCAGGAAGATCCCCAGCATGGCAAAGGGCGCGATGAGCCCGGCATAGCTGCCCAGCCCCGGAACCGTGACCAGCGCCACGATGCCCCCCACCACCAGCAGCGGCCAGACCGGCAGCCTGCGCTTCGGCACCGGGGCGGGGGTCGCAACGGGCTCCGGCGGCGTCAGGCCCTGCGCCGCATGATGCATCCGCATCGCCGTCTGCAGCCTGTCCGCCTCGGCCACCTGGACGCCCACCGGGCCGCCGCGCCGCATCTTCCTGACCGCCATCAGCGCAAGAAAGGCCCCTAGCAGCGCATAAATACCACTCACGATGGGTCCCGAGGTGATGTCCGGCGCCAGCGCCTTGTCGCGCCCGCCCAGCCAAGGCTCGATGAAGACGAAGCCCGGCGCCTTGCGCAGCCCGCGCTCGGCCAGCGCATCCTCGGCCATGCCGCGCAGCTCGGGCCGGTCCTCGGCCTTGCCGTTGAAGCGCAGGGTCGGGAACTCGGCCAGCGGGTCCACGATCAGCTCCGGCAGGCTCTCGGCGAAGGCCTCGAACTGCGGCTCGCTCATCATGAGCACCGCGCGCACCTCGCGCGAGGATGCCGCGTCGGCGGGGCCAAACAGCACGAACATGCGGCGCACCACGTCGCTGCTTTTGCGTTGCTCGGTCAGGCGGTAGTTGTGGGCGGGGTCGATCCAGCCGATCACATGCACCTCGCCGGCCGGATGTATGTCGCGCGCAGGGTCGAAGGCGTCCAGAACCACCGCCGCGGGCACGCCCTGTTGGAGGGCGAGCGCCTTGGCGGCTTCTTCCTTCCCGCTGTCCTGCCAGACCAAGAACGCCGCCGCGAAACACAGCGCAGCCAGCACCGCCTGCACCGCCTGCACCAGCCAGTGGCCGCCCAACACCAGACGCAGCATCGCCGTCCCCATCCAGAATGCGTTGGGGTCTGTCTGCGCGGCGACTGTGGCAACCCGAGGGGAAGGGCGCGGCGAAACTGCGTCGGGATCGGGGTGGGCGGGGCGGCGGCGGCCACGAGAAGATCACGCCCCTGCCCGGCCCGCGCCATCAACCCGCCCCAGGCCGCGCGCAAGCTGCGCCATCGCCTTTGAGAAAGGAGGGCACCATGTCACGGATCCTGTCGAAGTTCAGCGGCCTGTTCGCCCGCAAGGCCCCCGCGGCCGCCACCCAGCGCGACCCGCTCGACCGCCTGGGCCGGATCGTGCGCGCGGAACGCGCCCGCGAGGCCAAGCCCCGCGCGCCCCGGCTGAGCCCGGCGCACGGCTGATCTGTCGCTGAAGGGATTGGCAGGGGCAGCAGGGCTCGAACCCGCGACCTACGGTTTTGGAGACCGTCGCTCTACCAGCTGAGCTATACCCCTAGGCCGAGCCGGGGGGTATGCCAGCCGCCCCGCGAAATCAAGCCCCATTCGGCGCGCCGGCCCCGGCGTTCCGGCCGACACCACGAAAGCGCGAGATCGCCGCTTTCGGCCTTGGCGGACCGCGCCGGGCGGGCGAGGCTGGCGGGCGACGAAGGGAGGCCGGCATGGACCGCATATTGCGCTTCGAGAACCGCGAGGGGCGGCAGGTCGCCGCCGTCGTCCTGTCGCACCGCATCCCCCATCCGCCGGCGGAGGTCTGGCAGGCCATCGCCACCGCCGAAAGGCTGGCGCAGTGGTTCCTGCCGGTCTCGGGCGAGCTGCGCCCGGGCGGGCGCTATCAGTTCGAGGGCAATGCCGGCGGCACCATCACCGCCTGCGAATCGCAGCGCCACATCGCGGCGACCTGGGAATTCGGCGGCGCGGTCAGCTGGGTGGAGCTCGACCTGGCGCCCGAGGGCGCCGGCACCCGGCTGGAGCTGCGGCATCTGGCGGCGCCGGAGGACGGGCCGCCGGGGTTCTGGGAGCAATACGGGCCGGGCGCCACCGGCGTGGGCTGGGACTTGGCGCTCATCGGCCTCGGCCAGCACCTGGACGGGGCGCCGAAGCTGGACGAGACCGCCTTCGTCGCCTCGCCGGAGGGCCGCGCCATGGTGCGCGACAGCGCCGAGGCCTGGGCCGAGGCCGCCATCGCCGCCGGCATGGACCCCGAGATGGCCCGGCGACAGGGCGCGGCCTGCTTCGCCTTCTACACCGGCACGGAGTGAGGCCCGCTCATCGTCCCTGCCGGGCCTTTTCGCAGCGAAGAGCGCCCGCAGGAAGCGATGAGCCCCCCGCCGCCCGAAGCAAAAGGGCCGCCCCCGCAGGGACGGCCCGGTAGGGCGGGGTTCATCCCGCCGTGTCTCACGCCAGGATCTTCGACACCACGCCGGCGCCGACGGTGCGGCCGCCTTCGCGGATGGCGAAGCGCAGCTTCTCTTCCATGGCGATGGGGGCGATCAGCTCCACCTCGAACTTCAGGTTGTCGCCCGGCATCACCATCTCGGTGCCCTCGGGCAGCTTCACC
>JBBCJM010000111.1:0-6623 GCA_037190175.1 Paracoccaceae bacterium
GGCGGCGGGCGGCGCGCCCCAGGGCCCGGCGGCCTGGCCCATGGCCCCGCCCATCGCCATCCCCATGCCCGCACCCATCCCCATGCCCATGGCCTGCCCGGCGGCGGAGCCCGGCTGGTTCATCGCCTCGGCCGCGTTGAACTGCATGTAGCGCGAGAGGTCGCCCACGATCCCCATCGAGGTGCGCTTGTCCATCACCTTGGCCACCTCGTCGGGCAGGCTGATGTTCTCGATGTAGAACTCGGGGATGGAAAGGCCGTAGTCCGCCACCCGCGGCGCGATGGCCTTCTGCACGATGGAGCCCAGGTCGTGGGTATTGGCCGCCATGTCCAGCACCGGGATGCCCGAGCCGGCCAGCACGCGGCTGACCTCCTGCACGATCATGTTGCGGATCTGGTCGGAGACCTCGCCGGTGGTGAACTCGCCGTCCGTGCCCACGATCTCCTGGAGGAACCTGCCCGGGTCGGCCACCCGCATGGAATAGGTGCCGAAGGCGCGCAGGCGCACCGGCCCGAACTCGGGGTCGCGGGCCATGACCGGGTTCTTGGTGCCCCATTTCTGGTCGTTGAACCGGGTGGTGTTGACGAAATAGACCTCGGACTTGAAGGGCGACTGGAAGCCGTGGTCCCAGTGCTGCAAGGTGGTCATGATCGGCATGTTGTTGGTCTCGAGCTGATATAGCCCGGGGCCGAACACGTCGGCCAGTTGCCCCTCGTGCACGAAGACCGCCGCCTGCCCCTCGCGCACCGTCAGCTTGGCGCCGTACTTGATGGCCTGCCCCCGCCGCTCGAACCGCCAGACCATCGTGTCGCGGGTGTCGTCGAGCCAGGCGATGACGT
Source organism: Paracoccaceae bacterium (assembly GCA_037190175.1). Taxonomy (GTDB): domain Bacteria; phylum Pseudomonadota; class Alphaproteobacteria; order Rhodobacterales; family Rhodobacteraceae; genus JBBCJM01. Next base: position 840 of record JBBCJM010000111.1, read on the forward strand.
CGATGAACTCGCCCTTGAGGAAATCGAAGACCATGATGACTTTCCGTTATTTCGACTTGTGGGGGGGAAGGGCGACCGCCGAGACGGCATTCTTGGGCGGCGCGGGCGGCGTTTTCCGGCCCCCGGAGGGGCTGCGGGCAGGCTCGCTGCGCCGGCTGACCACTCCGGTCCACAGCTCGCCGCCGTCCTTGGACAGGCGATAACCCTCGAACAGGACCTTGGGCATCGTCAACCTCCTTCGGGCTGGATGAACTCGATCGACCTTGCACCGGCCAAGGAAATCCAGGCGGCGCGGGCAGGGTCGGTCTCGGTCCACAAGCCTTCGTCCGACACGAAATATAGGCGCTCCAGATAAAGTCCGCCATTGGGAAGATCGCTGGAGGCGAGCGAGGCATCGCCGAACAGCCCGCAAACCTGCCGGCCGTCGGCATAGCCCACGATCACGAAGGCCGGACCCTCCAGCCGGGCGAAGGCGTGTTCCGAGGCCGAGGTCACGGTCTTGGTCAGCGGCATGAACAGCCGTCGCAGCGAGGCCGGCACGAAATTGCGCCCCAGCAGCCAGCCGAAGAGCGTGCCGGTGGCAGCCGGCAGCAGGATCACCTCCAGCACCAGTTGCCAGGCCGGGGTGCCGGGGGTGGAGGCATCGTGCAGGATCCAGCCGAACAGGGCCAGGAAGATCAGCTGGTTCAGCAGGCTGAGGATGACCGCCTCGATCAACGTCTCGGCGGGCCGCGGGCGCTCGCCCTGTACGAATCGGGCGCGGGCGGACAGGAAGACGAAGCCGGGCAGCAGGTAGCGCGCGAAGAACTCGAAGGTCTCGGGCGTCAGGAACCCCTGCATCACGCTCAGCTTTCCCCGCCCGTCAGCTCGGCCGCGATCCGTTCCACAATGGGCCTTGCCTCGGCCTCGGCCATCCCCGGGCGCAGACGGGGGTCGTAGAGGATGCGCAGCATCAGCTCGTCCATCGGCGTCAGCAGCGCAAATTCCTGGTCGTCGTTGAACACCGATGGCCGCGCGCGGGGGCTGTCGTTGGGCAGGCCCAGGCCCTGGGCGATCTCCTCGTGCAGGCAGGCGAGGTGCAGGAGGTCGGGGTGTTCCGTGCGGGTCACGGCGAGCGCGCGCTGGTAGAGCCCGGTGCGGCTGTCCGAGATCACCGAGACCTGGCAGTAGGTCGAATTGACCATGTTGGTGAAGGCCGCCACCTCGCCGGCCGCGAATCCCGGCATGGCCGCGGCGATATCGGGCCCCAGGGCGCGGCGCTCGTCCTCGTCCACCAGATAGATCAGGAAGTTGGGCGAGCCGTCGGCCAGCCGGATCGGATGGCCGGTGATCCGCGACAGCCGCGCGAGGTAGGATCCGATCCGCGCCCGTTCCGTCGCCCGCCGGGTCTCTGGCACCGAGGCGCCGAAGCGCAGCCCCACCCGCACCGGCGCCGCCCAGCGGCGCAGCACGCTGGGGGTTTCCCGCTGGGCATAGCCCCCGGGGGTCGAGGTGAATTCGTCGTAGAGTGCGATGCGCACGAAATTCTCGGTCAGCATCCGGGCGTTGAAGGGCGCGTCCTGCTGGCCGCCGTCGCTGCGCATCAGCCCGCGCGAGAGCAGCGTCGCCTGCACCTGCGCGTAATAGGCGCGCAGCGCGGTGCTTTCCGCCGAGGGGCGATAGGGGGCCGGGGCAGGAGGCCGCACGGGGGCCACCGCCGGGCCGGGCGCGGCCGCCTGACAGCCCGCGACCGCCGCCGCCAGCAGGACCGCCCGCCCGGCTCGCCAGAGGTTACCCATGATCCCTGCCGTCAGCCGGTGGTGGCGCTGCCGATGTTGACGCCCGAGCCGGTGGCCTTGGCGCGGGCGGCGGCGAGGGTGTCGCGCAGTTCGCCCTCCATCTTCTTCAGGTCCTCCTCGGCCGCGGCGCGGCGCGCCTTGCCCTCGTCGGCGATGGCCAGGCTCTCCTGGATGGTGGCGATCAGCGTGGCGTTGGCCTTCTTCACCGCCTCGATGTCGAAGACCCCGCGCTCCATCTCCTGCCGGACCACGCGGTTGGCCTGCTGCAGGTTCTCGGCATTGGCGGTCAGCAGCTCGTTGGTCAGGTCGTTGGCGCCGCGGATCGCCTCGGCGGCCTCGCGCGACCGCTGGATGGTGACGGCCTGCGCCAGCTGGGTCTCCCACAGCGGCACGGTGTTCACCAGCGTCGAGTTGATCTTGGTGACCAGCGACTTGTCGTTCTCCTGCACCAGCCGGATCGAGGGCAGCGACTGCATGGTGACCTGCCGCGTCAGCTTCAGGTCGTGCACCCGGCGCTCCAGGTCGTCGCGCGCCGCGCGCAGGTCGCGCAACTCCTGCGCCACCTTCACCTGGTCGCCCTCGGGCGCCGCGGCCACCGCCGCCTCTTTCGCCGGGATGGTAGAGGCGTCCAGTTCCTTCAGCTTGGCCTCTCCCGCGGCGATGTAGAGCGCCAGCTCGTCGTAGAAGGTCAGCGTCTTGGCATAGAGGATGTCGAGGCTCTTGATGTCCTTCAGAAGCTTGTGCTCGTGGTTCAGCAGGTTGGTGGTGATCTTGTCGATCTGCGCCTGCACGTTCTCGAACCGGCTGAGGAAATTGGCGAAGGGCGCGGCGCGGCCGATCAGCTTCTCCCACCACGACCGCTGCCGCCGCACGTCGAGCTCGCTGACCGAGAAGCCGCGGATGGTGGTGACGATATCGCGCAGGCTGTCGCCCGCCGGCCCCACGTCCTTGTTCTTCACGTCGCTCAGCATCTCCTGGCTGATGACCTGAAGCTCGGACTGCGCCTTGGAGCCGAAGGAGATGATCGACTGGGTGTTCGACAGGTCGAGCTCCGCCATGCGCCGGCGGATCTCCTCGGCCTGCGGGGCGGGGGCGGCCTCCAGCGGCACGATGGCGGTTCCGGGCTCGGGCAGCACCACGGCGGTGACCTTCTCCACCTCGGCCAGCGCGGCGGCGGCTTCGGTGCGGACGGAACTGGTCATGGGCGAGATTCCCTCGTTATGGCCGGGATGCACGCCCGGCGGCGTTTCGCGGGCCAGACTGCGACAGGAGCTGCGATTTGGCCAGCGGGGTTTTGCGGATGGCCGGGCGGAATCGCGCCGGGCCGCTCACGGCCCGCCTCAATGCTCGCGCGCGAGGCGTTCGCGCAGCACCTCGATCTCCACGTTCAGGTCGCTGCGGTCGTTCTCGCGCAGCTTCTCGGTGGCGGCGGCGAAGTTGCGTTCCAGATCGTCCAGCAGCGCCTCGTATTCGCCGCGCGCGCCCGCGTCGCGGTTGCGGGCATAGAGGTCGGCGAACTTCACCGTCGCGTCGCGGGCGCCCATCAGATAGACGCCCAGATACTTGCGCGCCGCGGTCAGGTCGCGCGGATCGGCCTCCACCGCGCGGAACATGGCGCGGGCGGCGGCGGCGAAACGCTCCACCCGCCCCTCCAGCCGCCGGTCGCCCGCGCGCAGGATGGCGTCGGCCATGGCCTTCAGGTGCCGCTCCGCCTCGTCCACCGCGCCGGCGACCCGGCCCGACTGGAACTTGTCGATCCCCGCGGCGCCCTTGTCGCGCAGCGGATCGGGGCCGAAGGCGGCGGCGTGCAGCCCCGCGCCGATCAGGCCGAAGAGCGCAGCGATGAGGACGGGCTGCCCGGCGAAGGCGGTGGCGAGGCCCAGGCCCAGCCCCATGGCGGCCGACCCGAACAGCTTGCGCGGGATCGCCGGGCGGCGGGCCACGGTGCGGGCGTCATAGGCGTCCTGCGCCCGGATCCCCTCGCGCGTCAGCCAGGCGGACAAGAGCAGCAGCGCGAAGACCGCCAGGCTCTGCACCAGCGCCGCCGGGGTGCCGGTGAAGGCCTTCCAGGCGAAGAGGAAGGGCAGCGCGAAGAGCAGGTTCGACCGGAGCCCCGCGCCCGAGGGCCGGCGGCCGTCGAAGGGATGCGGGGCGGCGACCTGCGGCCGGTCCGTGTCGGGGCCGGACGTCGAACCGTCCGGGCTGTACTTCCCGCCAAACCGCTTCGCCATCACGCCGCCCCCAGGAAGGCGACATAGAGGACCAGCGCCACCAGGAGGACATAGGCGGTGCTGCGCAGCGCGGGGGTGGACATGGGCCAGGGCCTTTCGGTTTCGTGGCGCGACCATAGCAAGCGGCGGGCCGGGTGCAAAGGGACGGGCCGCTCTTCAAGCCTTTCGGCTTTCATCGCTGGGTGAGCGATGAGGCCCGCAAGGGCTGAAGAGCGCCCCGTCCCAGCGATGAGGCCCCGCAGGGGGCGAAGAGCGGCGGTCAGCCGCGCGGCTTGCGGGGCTTGCGGGCGGGGCCGGCGGGCGGCGGGGCTGCGCCGCGGGGGGGCGAGGCAGGCTTGCCCGGGGGGCCGCTGCGGGCTCTCGACCGTGCGCCATCCTGCCCTGTAGGGAGGGCGGGCTTGCCGGCGGGGGGGCGCGGCGGTCTCGCAGGGGCCGGCTCTGCGGGGGCCGGCTTGCCGGCCGCCCCCAGCCCCAGCTGGTCGCGCAGCACCTTGGGCCGCACCTCCTCCACCCCGCCGCGGGGGATCTCGGCCAGCCGGAAGGGGCCGTAGCCCACCCGGATCAGCCGGTTCTCCACCAGCCCCACCGCATTCAGCGCCCGGCGGATCTCGCGGTTCTTGCCCTCGCGCAGCCCCACGGTCAGCCAGGCGTTGGCGCCCTGCACCCGGTCCAGCGTCACCGTCATCGGCTGGAACGCCTCGCCCTCCACGGTGATCCCGGCGCGCAGGGGGGCGAGCTGCGCGTCCTCCGGGTTGCCGTTCACCCGCACCCGGTAGCGGCGCAGCCAGCCGGTGGAGGGCAGTTCCAGCCGCCGCTTCAGCTCGCCGTCGTTGGTCAGCAACAGAAGCCCCTCGGAATTGAGGTCCAGCCGCCCTACCGGCATGACCCGCGGCAGCCCCTCGGGCAGGTCGTCATAGATCGTCGCCCGCCCCTTCTCGTCGGCGGCCGAGGTCACCAGCCCCGCGGGCTTGTGATAGAGCCAGAGCCGGGCGGGCTCTGGCGGGGCGAGCGGCTGCCCCCGCACGGCGATCCGGTCGGCCGGCGTGACGTTCAGCGCCGGGCTGTCGATCACCCGGCCGTTCACGCTGACCTCGCCGGCCGCGATCATCCGCTCCGCCTCCCGCCGCGAGGCGACCCCGGCGCGCGACAGGACCTTGGCGATGCGCTCGCCGGGAGGGGGGGGTGAGGCGGGCATCGGGGCTCCTGGCGGCGAGGGCAGAGCCGGGGGGCCGTCTGCCCCCCGGACCCCCCGAGGATATTTATGGACAGAAGAAGGGGCAAGGCGGGTTGCGCCATCCGGGCCGGGGCGGCATCAGGGGGCCATGGAGTTCCGGTCCTTCATGGAGATCGCGCTGGAGGAGGCGCGGGCGGCCGCCGCGCGCGGCGAGGTGCCGGTGGGCGCCGCGGTGGTGCGGGGCGGGCAGGTGGTGGCCCGCGCCGGCAACCGGATGCGCGAAGGGCGCGATCCCACCGCGCATGCCGAGATGCTGGCGATCCGCGCCGCCTGCGCCGTGCTGGGGCAGGAGCGGCTGGAGGGCTGCGACCTGTGGGTGACGCTGGAGCCCTGCCCGATGTGCGCGGGCGCCATCGCCGCGGCGCGGCTGGGCCGGCTCTACTACGGCGCCGCCGATCCGAAGTCGGGCGGCGTGGCGCATGGGGCGCGGGTGTTTTCGCACCCGCAATGCCACCACGCCCCGCAGGTCTATGACGGGATCGCGGCCGGGGAGGCGGCGGCCTTGTTGCAGGGCTTCTTCGCCGGGCGGCGGTAGGGGGGG
>JBBCJM010000112.1:0-4582 GCA_037190175.1 Paracoccaceae bacterium
CTTGTGATCACACGTTTTCAGGCTGTGATCACGAATGTCGGATTTCCGCGCGGGAACCCGCCTGCCGGCGAGATCGGGTTTTGCAACTGCCCGGAATTGTGCCACTCCGCGCCGCGAAGGCATCTCACGGGGCACCTCGCATGAACATCCACGAATATCAGGCCAAGTCGCTGCTGCGTTCCTACGGGCTGCCCGTGTCGGACGGGCGCGTGGTGCTGCGCGCCGAGGAGGCCAAGACCGCGGCGGGCGAGCTGGACGGGCCGCTCTGGGTGGTGAAGTCGCAGATCCATGCCGGCGGCCGCGGCAAGGGGAAATTCAAGGAGCCCGAGGCCGGCGACAAGGGCGGGGTCCGGCTGGCCAAGTCGGTCGGCGAGGCGGCCGAGTTCGCCCGCCAGATGCTGGGCCGCACGCTGGTCACCGTGCAGACCGGCGCCGCGGGCAAGCAGGTCAACCGCATCTATATCGAGGACGGCAGCGACATCGACCGCGAGTTCTACCTGGCGATCCTGATCGACCGGAAGTCGAGCCGCATCTCCTTCGTCGCCTCCACCGCGGGCGGCATGGACATCGAGCAGGTGGCCCACGACACGCCCGAGAAGATCCTGACCTTCACCGTCGATCCCGCCACCGGCCTCAGCGACTTCCACGGCCGCCGGGTGGCCTTCGCCCTGGGGCTGACCGGCAACCAGGTCAAGCAATGCGTCGGCATCGTGAAGAACCTCTACCGGCTGTTCGTGGACAAGGACATGGACATGCTGGAGATCAATCCCTTCTGCGTGCTGAAGGACGGCACGCTGAAGCTCCTGGATGCCAAGATGGGCTTCGACGGCAACGCCCTTTATCGCCACCCCGACATCCTGGCGCTGAAGGACGAGACCGAGGAGGACCCCAAGGAACTCGCGGCGCAGAAGTTCGATCTCAATTACATCGCGCTGGACGGCGAGATCGGCTGCATGGTGAACGGCGCGGGCCTCGCCATGGCGACGATGGACATCATCAAGCTCTACGGCGCCGAACCCGCCAACTTCCTGGACGTGGGCGGCGGGGCGACGAAGGAGAAGGTGACGGAAGCCTTCAAGATCATCACCTCGGACCCGAACGTGAAGGGGATCCTCGTCAACATCTTCGGCGGCATCATGCGCTGCGACATCATCGCGGAAGGCATCATCGCCGCGGTGAAGGAGGTGGGGCTGGAGGTGCCGCTGGTGGTGCGGCTGGAGGGCACCAACGTGGAACTGGGCAAGAAGATCATCGCCGAAAGCGGCCTGAACGTGATCGCCGGCGACGACCTGGCCGACGCGGCGCAGAAGATCGTGAAGGCGGTGAAGGGGTGAGATGATGCGGGTGGTCATCGGAGGCTAAGGGTTTGCTGCACCCCGCTGCCATAGCCTTGCTTCTGGCGCCGCTGGCGTCCTGTGTCGCTCCGGCTTCGGACGATCAGGCCGAACGGCTGGCCGCGGGCCATACGGTGGCGCTGGCGCCGCCGGTCAGGGCCGGCAATCCGGCGACCTGGCAGGAAATTCGCGGTATCTTCGAGGAAAGCTGTCTGAAAAGCTGGCCGGATACGGCGGCGGTTCAGGTAGATTTTTCCCGCTTGGGCCTGCGCAGGCTTCCCGGCAGCGACTTCGAATACTCCAACCGGAGCAAGAATGTGTCGGCATCAATTGCGGTCATCTCGATTGCCGATGCAAACTATCACTCCGTCTATTGCCGCGTCCGCGGCTTTGTGCCGGATCCGGAAGCGGACTGGGCCGGGCGGCTGGCGGAACTGCCGCTTGCCGCTGCCGGAAAGCCGGAGATCAACGGATCGGCTCCGCATATCATCGGTGTCAGGATCACCCACCGGGGCCATCGGCCGCTTTTCTCGCTCGAACGTCCGTTCAGCATTTCGGCAGGCAGCGCAGGCGTCGATGAATGCGGACTCGCATCTTCTTCCTGTGATGGCTGGAGCGACCTGGAACTGGTCCTTCAGGGCTCGGTGGATTGAACGATGCGCATCGACCGAAACCGTCACCTGCCCCATCGCCCGCCCGCCCCACCCCCAACCCGGAGTGTAAGACCATGCGCCTGCCTGCCGTCCTTGCCCTCGCCCTGACCCTCTCCCCCGCCGGCCTCGCAGCGCAGGAGGTCGGGCCCGGGCCCAGCTCCGTCCCCGGGACCGAGGCGGTCCAGATGTTCATGCGGATCTGCGCCGCGACGCTGCCCGTGTTCCGCGGGGCCGAGCAGGTGATCGCCGGCTATCCGCTGCGCCAGCATCCCGATACCGGCACGTATTTCCACACCGACCTGGACCTTTCGGTCAAGCTGCACGTGCTGGACGGCGATGCGGTCTGTTCGCTGGTCTTCTCCAGCCCCGACAGCGAGCAGGCGCTGGTGCGCGCCTTCGTCGACAGCGTGACCGGGCTCTACAGCCAGCCCGCGCAGGTCGAGCAGGCGGGGGGCGCCACCATCGCCTATCTGCCCGGCGGCGCGGTGTTCGAGTTCACCGCCGGCGACAGCGGGCTCTACCGCGCGCTGATGGCGGCGGGCGAGGAGGTCGCGGACCAGCCCGCCCCGACCGCCAGCCCCGACCAGGTGCAGGCGGCGCTGGTGCAGATGGTCATGCCGCTGGACGCCAGCGGCGGCGGCGGGATGGCGGCCGCCTATGCCACCTGCCTCTTGGGCCGGGGCGAGGTGGAATCGACCGCCGGTTTCCTGGGCTCGCGCGGCTTCGACATGCTGGAGGATGCCGAGAGCGGCGAGGTCGTCCTGTTCTCGGGCAATTCGCCCTATGGGGTGATGCTATCGCGCCGCCAGCCGTTCTGCATGATCTCCTCCGAAAGCGTGGGCACGGCCGAGGCCGCCGCGCATCTGTTGCAGGTGGCCGGCGGGGCGGGGCTCGAGATCATGCCCGCGGTCTCGGCCCAGGGCTGCACCGGGTGGCGGATCGGCGACGCGCGGGTGGAGGTGGGTTCCACCGGGCAGGATCCCTCCTGCGAGGATCCGGGCAACAGCGCGCTGCGCTTCACTTGGGGGAACTGAGCCTTGCGTCTGGCCCTCGCCCTGCTGATGACCGCCGGCCCGGCCGCCGCCCAGGCGCTGCCCGACCCGGCGCTGGTCGCCTCGCTGCTCACGGCCCCCGGGGCCGAGGCGCGGGTGGCCGGCGCCATCGGGGCCTGCCTGCACGGCGCGACCGACCCCGCCGCCGCCATCGCCGCGCTGGACGCGGCGGGGTGGGAGCCCTCGGGCCTGGCCCCGGAGGGCAGCGCCGGCTTCGACGCCGAGGGGGCGAGCGTGGTGGTCGATCACGTGCCGGGCCATTGCGTGGTCGAGGCGGCGATGGACGCCCCCGCGCTGCTGACCGCGCTGCGGCAGGTGCTGGACCGGGCCGACCTGCCGCAGGCGGTGCCGGTGGCGGGCCTGGCCCGCTGCCCCGCCTATGACCTGCAGAACGGCCTGCTGGCCGAACTGACCGCCGCCGGCGACGGCCGGGCCTGCACGGGCCCAACCGGCGCCGCCCTGCGCTTCACCCCGGCCGCGCTCTAGCGGCCTCGCCCTTGGGGCCATCCGGCCCCGCCGACTCATCCCGCCCCCCAAGGGGGCACCGACGAAAGGACCGCCGCGAACCATGGCCGTGCTCGTGAACGAAACCACCAAGGTGATCTGCCAGGGCTTTACCGGCAGCCAGGGCACCTTCCACTCCGAACAGGCCATCGCCTATGGCACCAGGATGGTCGGGGGGGTGACCCCGGGCAAGGGCGGCACCACCCACCTGGGCCTGCCGGTGTTCGACTCGGTGCATGACGCGGTGGAGAAGACCGGGGCCGACGCTACCGCGATCTACGTGCCGCCGCCCTTCGCCGCAGACTCGATCCTCGAGGCCATCGACGCCGAGATCCCGCTGATCGTCTGCATCACCGAAGGCATCCCGGTGCTGGACATGATGCGGGTGAAGCGGGCGCTGCTGAACTCCCAGTCCCGGCTGATCGGGCCGAACTGCCCGGGCGTGATCACGCCGGGCGCCTGCAAGATCGGCATCATGCCGGGCCATATCCACCGCCGCGGCAAGGTGGGCGTGGTCTCGCGCTCGGGCACCCTGACCTATGAGGCGGTGAAGCAGACCACCGACCTGGGCCTCGGCCAGTCCTCGGCGGTCGGCATCGGCGGCGACCCGATCAAGGGCACCGAACACATCGACGTGCTGGAGATGTTCCTGGCCGACCCCGAGACCGAGGCGATCATCATGATCGGCGAGATCGGCGGCTCGGCCGAGGAAGAGGCGGCGGAGTTCCTGGCCTCGGAGAAGAAGGCCGGCCGCTGGAAGCCCACCGCCGGCTTCATCGCCGGCCGCACCGCGCCGAAGGGCCGCCGCATGGGCCACGCCGGCGCCATCGTGGCCGGTGGCAAGGGCGACGCCGAGAGCAAGATCGAGGCGATGCGCGCCGCCGGCATCGTGGTGGCCGAAAGCCCGGCCCACCTGGGCCAGGCGGTGGTCGAGGCGATCAGGGGACAGTGACGTTGTAGGGCGGGCTTCAGCCCGCCGATCTCTGGCCCATGGGGGGCTGACGCCCGCCCTACAACGTCACTGTCCCCTGATCGCCTC
>JBBCJM010000113.1:0-15490 GCA_037190175.1 Paracoccaceae bacterium
GGATATTTGGATCAAAGCGAAATAAAGGAAGAAAGGCCGCCCGCCGGGCCGGGAATGCCGATGGACCCCGGGGGCCGGGTCCTCGCCCCGGCGCTTGTCCGGTGCGCGGGTTTCGTGCCATGAACCCTCAGCCCCGCCGGTTCCGGCGGGCAGGCAACCGTTCGGGCGGGGGATCCATGAGGAAAGCGCTTGTCACCGGGTCCGCCGGCTTCATCGGCTATCACTGCTGCCGGCGCCTGCTGGCCGAGGGGATCGCGGTGACCGGCGTCGATGCGATGACCGATTACTACGACGTCGCGCTGAAGGAAGCCCGGCAGGCGCAGCTCGTGGCCCTGCCCGGCTTCCGCGCCGTCGCCGGCCGGATCGAGACCCCGGGGCTGCTGGCGGATCTGTTCGCCGCCGAACGGCCGGACGTGGTGATCCATCTCGCCGCCCAGGCCGGGGTGCGCCATTCCATCGAGGCGCCGCGCGCCTATCTCGACAGCAATATCGCCGGCACCTTCGAGCTGCTCGAGGCCGCCCGCGCCCATCCGCCGGCGCATCTGCTGCTGGCCTCGACCTCCTCGGCCTTCGGCGCCAACACCGCGATGCCCTACCGCGAGACCGACCGGGCCGACCACCAGATGTCGTTCTACGCCGCCACCAAGAAGGCGACCGAGGCGATGGCGCATTCCTATGCCCATCTCTACGGCCTGCCGGTGACGATGTTCCGCTTCTTCACCGTCTACGGGCCCTGGGGGCGGCCCGACATGGCGCTGTTCAAGTTCGTGCGCGCGATCCTCGCCGGAGAGCCGATCGACGTCTACAACCACGGCGAGATGCGGCGCGACTTCACCTATGTCGACGATCTGGTGGCGGCGATCCGGGCGCTGGCCGATGCGGTGCCGGGCCGGGTGCCCGCCTGCCCCGAGGACAGCCTGTCGCCGGTGGCGCCCTGGCGGGTGGTCAACATCGGCAACGGCGATCCGGTGCGGCTGGGCGATTTCATCGACGCCATCGAGGCGGCGCTGGGGCGGCGGGCGCGGCGCAACCTGATGCCGATGCAGCCCGGCGACGTGCCGGCGACCTGGGCCGACACCACGCTTCTGCGCGCGCTGACGGGCGAGGCGCCGCGGACCCCGGTGCGCGAGGGGGTGCAGGCCTTCGTCGACTGGTATCTCGGCCATTACGCCTGAGGGGCGGTTGCCCCCGGTCCGCGATGCCCCTAGATCCGGGGGCAGATCCCTAGCGGGGCGCGCGCCCCCGGACAGCCAGCGAGGACGTCGTGCAGAACTCCATCACCATCGCCGGGCGCACCATCGGGCCCGCCCATCCGCCGCTGGTCATCGCCGAGATCGGCATCAACCACGGCGGCGATCTGGGGGTGGCGAAGGAGATGGTGCGCCTCGCCGCCGCCTCGGGCTGCGAGATGGTCAAGCACCAGACCCATATCCTGGAAGACGAGATGACCGACGAGGCCAAGGCGATCTTTCCGCCGAACGCCGATGTCTCGATCTGGCATGTGATGGAGCGCTGCGCGCTGAGCCTGGACGAGGAGGCGGAGCTGAAGCGCTACACCGAGTCGCTGGGGATGATCTGGATCTCCACCCCGTTCTCGCGCGCCGCCGCCGATTATCTGGAAAGCCTCGACGTACCCGCCTACACGATCGGCAGCGGAGAGGCCGACAACCTGCCGCTGATCCGCCACATCGCGCGCAAGGGCAAGCCGGTGATCCTGTCGACCGGCATGCAGACGATTCAAAGCATCCGCGCCAGCGTCGACATCCTCGACGCCGCCGGCGTGCCCTATGCGCTCTTGGAATGCACCAACCTCTACCCCTCGCCGCCCGAGATCGTGTCCCTGCGCGGCGTCACCGAGCTGCGGCAGGCGTTCCCGAAGGCGGTCGTCGGCTTTTCCGACCATTCCATCGGGCCGGAGATGGCCCTGGCCTCGGTCGCGCTGGGGGCCTCGATCCTCGAACGGCACTACACCGACAGCCGCTACCGCAAGGGCCCCGACATCATCAACTCGATGGACCCGGCGGAACTGCGGTTCCTGATCGACCGCTCGCGCGAGATCTGGATCGCCGCCAACACCCCCAAGCAACGCAGCGCGCCCGAGGAAGACGTCTACCGCTTCGCCCGCGGATCGGTGGTGGCCGATGCCGACCTGCCCGCGGGCCATGTGATCGGGGAGGCCGACATCTGGGCCCGCCGCCCCGGCTCGGGCGAGATCGCGGCCTATGATTTCGACAGGGTGGTGGGGAAACGGCTGACCCGGGCCGTCACCCGCAACAGGCAGCTTAAGTGGAGCGATCTGGCCTGAGCCTTCAGTAATCCGGCAGGTCGGCCACCCGCCACAGGCTCAGCGATTTTCCCGGCCCCTGGCCGCGTTCCTGCTCCTGCCCCTCGGCCAGCAGGGCCACCGGCGGGGGAAAGCCGAAGGGCGGCCGCTCCAGGTCGAGCGAGCGCCACTGGCCGGTCTCGATCTCGTCGTTGGTGCCGAGGCCGGGATAGGTCGTGGTCAACAGCCAGGTGGACCCGGACGCCTTGATGGCGCGGATCGCCGCCATCAGATGCGGCGTCGACAGATGCACCAGGCAATCGCGGGTGAACACCAGATCATGGCGCGGGATCGGGCCGCCGATCAGGTCGATCACCTCGAAGGCCACGCCCGGGCGGGCATGGCGGCGGCGGTTCTCCTCGATCAGCGGGGCCACGATGTCGCCGCCGGTATAGCGCTCGACCCCGAGATCGACATGCGCCATCCAGAACCAGTCGCCGCAGGGCAGGTCGAGAAAGCTGCGGATCCCCAGGGGCGCGATGAAGCCCGGCAACTGCTGGCGCAGCGTCTCGGTCGCGGCGAGGTTCGAGCCCTTGCCGGACCGGCTGTCGCGGTCGCCCCATTTGTTGGTCCGCCAGTAGCGGGTGAAGATCTGCGCAGGGCTCTTGCGGCGCAGTTTCCAGCGGCGGATCCGGTCGCGAAGTCCTGTCATCTAGGCCTCTTTCCCGAAGGGCGGCATCCGGCCGCCGTGTCCGACCCAGTAATCCCGCACCCAGCCCACCTGTCCATGGCCCATGTGGGGGAAGCGGTCCCAGAACCCGGCCCGTTCGGGCACCAGATCCATCGGGCGGGGCGTGCCGTGGAAGGCCACCACCCGCGTGCCGGGCGGCGGGGCGCGGGGCGGCAGGAACAGGTCGGCCCCGACGGGGCGGCGCAGGTGGCGCTTGAAGCTGATCACCCAGCCCTCGGGCCAGAAGCCGGGGGCGCGGGCATGGGCGCCGACGAAATCCTGCTCGTTGGCATAGTCCCGCATCGCGCCCGCCTTGTCGGCCAGGAAGGCCGAGAGGATCTGCGATTCCCGCCCGAGGTCGAAGGCGAAGATGCAGGTGCCGGTCTCGGGCCGCGCCCCCGCCCGCCCGCCGGGGCGCCAGCCCTCGCCCATGTCGGTGCTGACCAGATCGCCGCCGCCGAAGTCGAACATGTCGTCCAGCCCGCCCAGCACGATCATGTCGAGATCGACGAACAGACAGCGCCCGCGCAACCCATGCAGGTCGGGCAGGTAGAGCGCGAGCTTGGGCCAGACCCCGGGCGCGCGCCATTCCGCCGCCGTCAGCCCGATGTCGGGGATCGGCAGCGCCTCGACCCCCGGCAACAGCCCCGCCGCATCGTCGGTCAGGCAGACAAAGCGGAACGGGCCCGTCAGGCCGGCGCGGCAGGCGGTGTAGAGCACGTTGACGTAATCGGCCGGGAACACCGTGCCCCATTTCATGCACAGGACGATGCGGGACTGGGACATCTCGGGCTTTCCGTCGGGCTCTCCGGCCCGTGGCTAGACAATCCGCGCCATCCTGTCCATATCGGCACGAGGCCAGACAGGGGAAACCGCCGTTCCATGACCCGCTCCCTCCTGTTCCTCACCGGCACCCGCGCCGATTTCGGCAAGCTGGAACCCCTGGCCGCCGCGGCCCGCGATGCGGGGCACCAGGTGGCCTTCTTCGTCACCGGCATGCACATGATGGGCCGCTACGGCCTGACAGTGAACGAGGTGCGCCGGATGCCGGGCACCGCCACGCACGAGTTCCTCAACCAGCGGGCGGGCGATCCCCAGGACATCGTGCTGGCCAAGACCGTCACGGGCCTCTCGGACTATCTGGCCGAGAACCGCCCCGACCTCTTGGTGATCCACGGCGACCGGATCGAGGCGCTGGCCGGCTCGCTGGTCGCCGCCACCAACTACATCCGTTCGGCGCATGTCGAGGGCGGCGAGGTATCCGGCACCATCGACGAGGTGTTCCGGCACTGCAACACCAAGCTCTGCACGCATCACTTCGTGTCGTCCGACACCGCGAAGCGGCGGGTGATGGCGCTGGGGGAGCCCGAGGGCTCGATCCATGTCATCGGCTCGCCGGAACTGGATTTCCACGCCGGCTCCTCGGGGGTGACGCTGGATCAGGTGCGGGCGCGCTACGGCATTCCGTTCGCCGATTACGGCATCGCCACCTTCCACCCCGTCACCTCCGAACAGGCCACCATGGGCGCGCAGGCCGCCGCGCTGTTCGGCGCGCTGGAGGCGTCGGGGCGGAACTTCGTGGTGATCGCGCCGAACAACGACCCCGGATCCGAGGGGATTTTCGCGGTGATAGGGGCGCTGCCCCCCGAACGGTTCCGGGTGCTGCCCTCGATGCGGTTCGCGCATTTCTCGGAACTGATGAAGCATGCCGCCTGCGTGGTCGGCAATTCCAGCGCCGGGGTGCGCGAGGCGCCGTTCCTCGGCATCCCCTCGCTCGATGTCGGCACCCGGCAGAGCAACCGGGCCGAGGCCGGGTCGGTCTCCGCCTGTGCCGCCGGGGATACGGCGGCCATCGCGGGGTTTCTGGCACGGGAATGGGGCCGCCGCCACCCGCCGCACAAGGGCTTCGGCGAGGGGCGGGCGGCCGACCGTTTCGCCGCCGTGCTGGCCGATCCCGGCTTCTGGGCGCGGGGCTTGCAGAAGTCCTTCCAGGACATCGGGGGATGAGCGCGGGGCTGCGGGCCTATCTCATGGCCGCCCGCGCCCTGCCGCTGCTGGCCCCCTGGGCGCTGCGCCGCCGTCTGGCCCGCGGCAAGGAGGATCCGGCGCGCTGGCGCGAGAAGCTGGGGGAACCGTCCCTGCCCCGCCCCGACCGCCCGCTGGTCTGGCTGCATGCCGTGGGTCTGGGCGAGGTGCTGGCCCTGCGCGGGCTGATCGCCGAGATGGGACGGCAGGCGCCGGGGGCGGAGTTCCTCGTCACCTCCACCGCGCGGTCCTCGGCGCAGGTGCTGGCGGCCAACCTGCCGGAGCGCTGCCGCCACCAGTTCCTGCCGCTGGATGCGCCGGGATATGTGGCGCGGTTCCTCGACCACTGGCGGCCCTGCCTGTCGGTCTGGGCGGAGCAGGAGATCTGGCCCGGTGCCGTGCTGGCCGCCGATGCACGGGGGATCCCGCTCGCCCTGATCAACGCCCGCATCACCGAAGCCAGCCATGCCCGGCGTGCCCGGGCGAGGGGGATTTACGCCGATCTGCTGGGGCGCTTCGTGCTGGTCTCGGCGCAGGATACCGCCACCGCCGCCCGGCTGGCCGATCTCGGCGCGCGTGACGTACGGGTCGGCGGCTCGCTGAAGCCCGCCGCTCCGTCGCTGGCGGCGGATCCGGCGGAACTGGCCCGCTTGCAGGCGCTCTTGGCGGGGCGCAAGATCTGGGCCGCCGCCTCTACCCATCCCGGCGACGAGGCCGAGGCGCTGGCGGCCGCCCGGGCGCTGCCCGGGCATCTGCTGATCCTCGCCCCGCGCGACATCGCCCGGGCGGACGGGATCGCCGCGGATCTGGCCGCACAGAGCCTGATATTCGCCCGCCGCAGCCGGGGCGAGCTGCCGGGGCCGGGCACGCAGGTCTGGCTCGCCGACAGCTACGGCGAGCTGGGCCTGTGGTATCGGCTGGCCGAGGCCGCGCTGGTCGGCGGGGGCTTCGATGCCATCGGCGGGCACAACCCGTGGGAGGCGGCGGCGCTAGATACAGCGGTGCTGCACGGCCCCGATGTGGCGAATTTCGCCGCCGATTACGCGCTGCTGGCCGAGGCCGGGGCCGCGCGCAGGCTGGCGCCGGGGGGACTGGCGGCGGCCTTGCAGGACCCTGCCCTGGCCGGAATGGTGCCGCGCGCCCGCGCCTTGGTGGACCGGGCGCAAGGCAGCCTCGCGCCGCTGGCACAGGAGTTGCTGGCGCTGGGGCGCCTGCCATGAGCCTCCCCCTGCGCCTGTTCCTCTGGCTCTGGTCGGCGCTCTGGACGCTGGGCCTGCCGCTGATCCTGCTCTATCTGCGCAAACGCGCCCGCAGGGATCCGGCCTATGGCGCGCATCTGGGGGAACGCTTCGGGCGCTATCCGGCGCCGTTGCCCGGTGCGGTCTGGGTCCATGCCGTCAGTCTGGGCGAACTCCGTTCCGCCGTGCCGCTGATCCGGGCGCTGCTGGCGCGGGGCGAGCGGGTGGTGAGCACCCATTTCACCCCCGCCGGGCGCGGCGAGGCCGAGCGGGTCTTTGCCGCCGAAATCGCCGCCGGGCGGATGCGGGCGGTCTGGGTGCCGCTGGAAACGCAATGGGCGTATCGCGGCTTCTTCCGCGCCTTCCGGCCGCGCTACGGGCTGGTGATGGAGATTGAGATCTGGCCCCGCATGGTCTTCGCCGCCCGGGGCGCCGGCGTGCCGCTCTTGATGTGCAACGCGCAATACCCCCGCGCCTCGATGGCACGGGATGCGCGCGGCCTGCAACTCCGCCGTCAGGTGATGCGCGGCTTCGCCGGTGCGCTGGTGAAGTCGCAGATGCAGGCCGACCGCTTCGCCGCCGCCGGGCCGCGCAACATCGCGGTCACCGGAGAGCTGCGCTTCGACCAGCCGGTGCCGGGGGGGTTGGTGGCGGCCGGGATCGCGGCGCGCGGCTGGATCGGGGCCGCGGACACCCGCGTGATCGCCATCGCCAGCGCGGTGGAGGGCGAGGACGACACCTATCTGCACGCCATCTGCGGCTTGCGCGCCCATCACGCCGCCCGCGGCATGGCCCCGCCGCTGGTGGTCTACGTCCCCCGCCGCCCCGAGCGGTTCGACGAGGTGGCGGGCACCCTGCGGGCGGCAGGCTTGCAGGTGCTGCGCCGCTCCGCCCTCGGCCCCGCCTTCGATCCCGGTAGCTGGGGCGCGGCGCCGCAGATGCCGGATGTGTTCCTGGGCGATACCTTGGGCGAGATGTATGGCTACCTCGCCATGGCCGATCTGGTGGTGGTCGGCGGCGGCTTCACCCCGCACGGCGCGCACAACATCATCGAGCCGCTGGCCTTGGGCAAACCCGTCCTGACCGGCCCCGCAACGGGGACCATCGAATACCCGTTCACCGAGGCCGAGGCCGCCGGCGTCGCCCGCTCGGTGCCGGATGCCGCCGGGCTGGAACAGGCTCTGATCGGCGGTTTCGAGCCGGATCCTGCGGTGATCCGCGCCTTTTTCACGGCCCATGCCGGAGGGGCGGAGCGGACCCTTGCCGCGCTGCCGGGGGTATTGGCGGAGAGGTGAGGAAGCCTGCCCGGCACCCCCTACATCGCCATCGCGACCATGCCCTCGAAGCGGCGGGCCTCCCAGCTTTCCGCGATCAGCAGGGAGGAGGGTTCCATGCGGTCGAAGGTCGGGCGCAGGGGGTCGTCGGGCAGATCCGCCCCGGCGGCGAGGGTGAGGAACCCGGCCATGGCGGAGAGGAACATAGTGTTGCGCTCGAAGGGGAGGTCGATGTCTTCGCGCCCCCCCTCGGTGAGGATGCTCAGGCGGGAGGCGAGGAGGTCGGCCTCGATCCGGCGGGAGGCGGAGGACAGCACCAGACGGCGGATGTGGACGGGGGAGACATAATCCATCGCGATCCGGCCCGCCGCGCCCGTGGGCGTGGTGACATGCAGGCTGGTGGCGAAGTCGACACCCGGGAAACCGGCATGGCCCAGCGAGCGGACGTCGTGCAGGCGCAGCCCCGGGAACAGCGCCAGCATGAGGTCGATCTCGTGGCAGAGATCCAGCAGCACCCCGCCGCCCTCGGCCCGCGCGGCATAGCTGTCGGCAAAGCGCCAGTCGGGGCGCCATTGGCGCACGTCATGGCCGATTTCGGCGTGAAAGCGGAAGGTGTCCGACAGGTCCATCGCCGCCAGCGCCCGCACCACCGGATGCCAGCGCATCATGAACCCGACCATCGACCGCGCCGCCACCGGAGCGGCGGCGGCATGGATCGCGCGGGCCTGATCCATCCGCCAGGCGAGGGGCTTTTCGGCGTAGAATGGCCAGTTCCGGGCCGCACAGAGCCTGATCAGCTCCAGCCGCACCGGCGTTTCGGTGGCGATGACCACCCCGGCGATGTCGCGGCGCGCGGCGAAGGCACCTGCGTCGAAGCCGCGCCAGGGCAGCAGCTCCACCCTTGCACCCAAAGCGGCAAGGTTCCCCGCATGGCGCCTGCCGATCGACCCCGCGCCGATGATGGCGATAACCCCGGAGGGGATCACCATGCCGAGAACCCGCCGTCGACGTTGATCAGCTGGCCGGTCATGTAGCCCGCGGCGGGGCTCGACAGGAACAGCATGGCATCGGCGATCTCGTCGGGTTTCGCCATCCGGCCCGCCATGATCAACTCGCCCACCCGGCGCTGGAATTCCTCGGAGTGGTTGTTGAACACCGCACCCGGCGCGATGGTGTTGACCGTCGCCCCCCGCGCGGCCCAGTAGCCGGCGAGCCAGACGGTCAACCCGTGGATCCCCGCCTTGGACACGCCATAGGCGGAGAAGTTCTTGAACGGCATGCCGTCGTAGATGCGGTGATGCGCACCGTTCAGCGCATACATCGAGGCGACGTTGATCAGGGTGCAGGGCCACTTGCCGACGATATCGCGGTCCATCTGGCGGGCCACCATGAAGGGTGCGGTCAGGTTGGTGCGCATGGTGCGCTCCCAGTCCGACACGGAGATATCGGCGAAATCCGGGAAGGGTTTCCCCGCGCCCATCAGCAGCTCGCCGGTGATGGCGGCATTGTTCAGCACCACATTGGGCTGCCAGCCATCGGCGAGGATGCGGGCGAAGATGCCGCTGACCTGATCCTCGTCGGCCACGTCCAGCTCGTAGAACCGGAACGCCGCGTTGCCCGCATGCGCCGCCTGCAACGCCTCGGCCCGGTGCCCCGGCAGATCCGAGGCGATGACGCGCGCCCCCGCCGCCAGCATCCGGCGCACATAGGTGGAGCCCAGCACCCCCCCCGCCCCGGTGATGAAGATCGTGCGGCCCGACAGGTCGGATACCGGCTCAGCCATGATGCTCTCCTTTCAGGCGCTCGGCCATCATCCATTCCACCAGACGGAAATCGAAGGGCTGGTCGATGTCGACGCAACGCTCGGGCGGCATCTCGTAGGGGATGACGCGGCCCTCGTAGATGGTTTTCGCCCGGCGCAGGTAGGCGGGATCGACGACATAGGTCGAGGCGGCGTGTTCCCAGACCTTCGGGGCGGCCTGACGCGACCAGACGCCGCCGGGCAGCTCCTTCGAGACCTTCAGCCCGCCATCGGGGCGCAGCTCCACCAGGTTGAAATAGGGGTTCTTGCGCGCCTCGCAGACGCTCATCACCATGTCGGGGCGTTCGCGCTCGTAGAGGTCGAGCGCGCCGTCGATGTCCTCGGGGAGGCGCAGCGGCGAGGTGCAGTCGAGGTCGAGGAAGGCGGTGGCCGCCTGCCCCGCCGCCGCCTCTCCGGCGGCCAGCGCATGTTGCCAGACGCCCCATTTCGGCGCGGCATCGGTGGCGAGTTCGGCCGGGCGCAGCCCGATGGGCAAGGCGCCGCGCGCCACGGCATGGGCGTAGATCTGTTCGTCGTCGGTCGAGACCACCACGGCGCCCACCCGCGGATTGGCCAGCAACTGGTCCAGCGACCAGTCGATCAGCGGCTTGCCGCAGAGCGGCCGGAAGTTCTTGCCCGGCACGCCCTTGGAGCCCTTGCGGGCGCCGATATGGCCAAGGATCATCGCTCTGCCTTTCGTTGCATCTCGCGGTAATAGGCTTCCAGCCGGGCCTTGACCGGCCCCAGCGCGGTGTCCGACCAGATCAGCCGGCGCCCCTTGCGGTCGGCGATCTCGGCGCCCTCGGGCAGGGCCAGCAGCGCCTCGCCCTTGACCTCGACGCCCGGCAGGGTGACGGCGATCAGCCCGGCCCAGCGGCGGCGCACCCAGGGGAGTGCCGCGCGAAAGTAGATCAGCCAGCGCCAGGGCAGCATGAATTCGGTGGGGAATTTCACCGCCATGTGGCGCGGGATCGCCCGCATGTGCGGCTGGTGCGCCCAGCTGAGGAAACGCTCGTCCGCCACCATCGGGCGGCGCCCGTTGGCCCCATGTTCCGCCACCATGGCGCGGAAGCGGGCGGCGACATGGGCGGTCTCGGCCGGATGATAGACCACGATGGAGGAATTGCCCCGCGCATAGCGCCGCCCTTTGGTGATCTTGTGCAGCCAGCGGGCCAGGGCGCCGAAGGGCAGCACCGCGCTCTGGAAGATCGCCACATCGGCGCGGGTCTGCATCAGGCTCAGCAGGCGGGCGAGGTTGCCGAACACCACCGTGTCGATGTCGGCATAGATCGCGGGCAGGTCGGCGGGCACCAGCCCGGCCTCGAACAGGCAGAGCTTGGCCTGGCAGCCGCCGGACAGGAACTCGGGGCGCAGGAAGAATTCCGGGATGGCGCGCTGCACGACGCCCTCCGGCAGCCCCTCGCGCAGCCGGTCGGTCAGCAGGACGACGCGGGCGGGCGCGGGTTCGGCACGGGCGCGGATGGCGGCGATCAGCTGCGCCACCTCGGCCACCGGATATTTCGTGCCCCAGAGCACCAGCACCAGCTGCCAGTCGGTGTCTGCCGTCATGCCTTGCCCATGCCCCGGTTGCGTTGCCCCCTTCATACTGCGGGTTGCGCGGGGCTGCCAGCCGCCGGGGGCATTCTGCCCCCGGACCCCCTGAGGATATTTGTGGCAAGATGAAAGGGGGGCAGGCGATGCGGGGGTCGAGGGGCATGGCGCCCCGGCGCCGGGCGCCTTATGTAGGGGCGACCCCTCAGGAGAGGCCGCGTGCGCGAACCCGACGATCCCACCACCACCGCCGCCCGCGTGCTGCGCCTCGAGGGCGAGGCGCTCCTGGCGCTGGCCGCCGCCTTGCCCGGCGATTTTCCCCGGCTGGTCGAGGCGGTGCTGGCGCTTCCCGGCCGGGTGATTATGGGCGGCATCGGCAAATCGGGCCATGTGGCGCGCAAGATCGCCTCCACCCTTGCCTCCACCGGCACGCCGGCCTTCTTCGTCCATCCGGCCGAGGCCAGCCACGGCGATCTGGGCATGGTGCGGCCGGGCGACCTGTGCATCCTCTTGTCGAACAGCGGCGAGACGGCGGAACTGCGCGACCTGATCGCCCATTGCGCCCGCTTCGGCATCCCGCTGGCGGGGATGTCGCGCAACGAGGACAGCGCGCTGATGCGCGCCGCCGGCTACCGCCTGACCATCCCCGCCCTGCCCGAGGCCTGCGCCATCGGCATGGCGCCCACCACCTCGACCACGCTGATGCTGGGGCTGGGAGACGCGCTGGCCGTGGCGCTGATGGAGGCGCGCCGCTTCCGCGCCGAAGAGTTCCGCGCCTTCCACCCCGGCGGCAAGCTGGGCGCGCAGCTGACCCCGGTGCGGCAGGTGATGCACGGGGCGGACCGGCTGCCGCTGGTCGCGCAAGACACCGCGATGCCCGAGGTGATCCTGGCGATGACCGCCGGCGGCTTCGGCATCGCCGCGGTGGTGGACGGGGCGGGGGATCTGGCGGGCGTGGTCAGCGACGGCGACCTGCGCCGCCATATGGACGGGCTGATGGGCCGCACGGCGGGCGAGATCTGCACCCGCCACCCGGTCACCGCCACGCCCGACATGCTGGCGGCCGAGGCGCTGGCGATACTCAACCGCAACAAGATCGGCGTGCTGATCGTCTGTCAGGGGGCCCGCCCGGTGGGCATCCTGCACCTGCACGACCTGCTGCGCCTGGGCGTGATGTGAGGGAGACCATGACCAGAACCGTCACCATCGGCGATATTGCCATCGGCGGGCCGGCGCCTGTCGCGCTGATCTCCGGCCCCTGCCAGCTGGAAAGCCATGCCCATGCCCGGATGATCTGCGAGGGGCTATTGGCGGCCTGCGCGCCAACCGGCACGCGGTTCGTGTTCAAGGCGAGCTACGACAAGGCCAACCGCTCCAGCCTGTCGGGCACGCGCGGTCTGGGGATGCAGGAGGGGCTGCGGATTCTCTCGGAGATCCGCGCCGAATACGGCGTGCCGGTGCTGACCGATGTGCATGAACCCGGCCATTGCGCGATTGCGGCAGAGGCTGTGGACGTGCTGCAAATCCCCGCCTTCCTGTGCCGCCAGACCGATCTGCTGCTGGCCGCCGGGGAAACCGGCCTGGCAGTCAACATCAAGAAGGGCCAGTTCCTCGCGCCCTGGGACATGAAACATGTCGCCGCCAAGGTGGAATCGACCGGCAACGAGCGGATCCTCTTGTGCGAGCGCGGCACGAGTTTCGGCTACAACACGCTGGTCACCGATTTCCGCGCCCTGCCGCAGATGGCGCAGACCGGCTGGCCGGTGGTGTTCGACGCCACCCATTCCGTGCAGCAGCCGGGGGGCCTGGGCGGCGCCTCGGGCGGGCAGCGCCAGTTCGCCCCGGTACTGGCGCGGGCGGCCTGTGCGGTCGGGGTTTCCGCCCTGTTCATCGAGACGCACGAGGCGCCGGACCGCGCGCCCTCGGACGGGCCGAACATGATCCCGCTGGAGGAAATGCAGGCTCTGATCGGCCGGTTGCGGGCCTTCGACACGCTGGCGAAGGGGCTGTGATGGAGGCCTGCATCGTCATCCCCGCCCGCTACGCCAGCACCCGCTATCCGGCCAAACCGCTCGCGCTGTTGCGCGGCGCCTCCGGCACGCCGCGCACGCTGCTCGAACGCAGCGTGATGGCGGCGCGGGCGGCGGCCCGAGGCACGATTCCGGTCTTCGTCGCCACCGACGACGCCCGCATCGCCGCCGAGGCGCAAAGGATCGGCGCCGAGGTGATCATGACGCCGGAGTCCTGCCGCAACGGCACCGAGCGGGTGGCCGAGGCCATCGCCCGGGCGGGGATCTCGCCGCAGATCGTGGTCAACCTGCAAGGCGATGCCCCGCTGACCCCGCCGCATTTCGTCACCGCGCTGATCGACAGCTTGCGCGCCGATCCCGGCATCGGCATGGCCACCCCATGCTTGCGCTGCGAACCGGAGGTGGTGGAGAACCTGCTGGCCGACCGCCGCGCAGGGCGGGTCGGGGCCACGACGGTGGTGTTCGGGCACAGCGGCGATGCGCTCTATTTCTCGAAAGAGGTGCTGCCCTTCACCAATGGCCGCGGCGTGGTCGATGGCACGGTGCCGGTGTTCCACCATGTCGGCGTCTACGCCTATCGCCCCGCCGCGCTGGCCGCCTATCGCGGCTGGGAGCCGGGACCCTTGGAGACGCTGGAGGGGCTGGAGCAGTTGCGCTTCCTGGAAAACGGCCATCCCGTGCGGGTGGTCGAGGTCACGGCCCCCGGCGCGGTGTTCTGGGAGCTGAACAACCCCTCGGACGTGCCGCTGATCGAGGGCTATCTGGCGCGCACCGGGCAGGACTGAGCGGGCCGGGCCTGCCGCTGGCATGGGGCGGCGCCGCCTCCGGCACTGTGGTCCCGGTGGCGCGGGCACATTTCCGTCCCGGGCGGTCCATGCGCCTCTGTCGACGCTTTCCCCGGTTCGCGCCCCTCGCGGTGCCGCTTTCTCCACAAAGGCAAAACCCCATCTGCGCGCAAAATAAATCCACTTTGCGCACTGCTGCCGTCTTCCTTATTACATCCGATAATCTTGTATTATCGGGCCTCTCCGCGCAGCCCTCGGGCATCGGCCTGCGCATGGGAATGGCGGGGTGAACCCCGCCCTACGGCGGCGGATACGGGCGGCCTTGCATGGGCCGGCAGGCGGGCGGCCTCCGGCGGCGGCGGGCGCAGCGGAGGGGGCGCCCCTACGGCGCCCTTGCGCAAAGCCCCCCGGCGGGATCAATCTCGGGGACGACAGCGGCAACGGGAGTGCCGGGGATGTTCGGATGGGTCGTGATCGCCGCGCTGGCCGCCGTCGGCGGATCGCTGGCCGCGGTGCTGGTGACCTGGGTCTACGGCCTGCTGGCGCGCCGGCCCCGGATCGCCCCCGTCTTCGCCCTGCCGCCCGAGGACGATGGCGGCCCGCTGGACCGCATGGTCGCCCCCCTGCTGGCCGAGCGCCCGGGCGAGGCGGGGCTGGCGCTGCTGGCCGAAAGCCGCGAGGCGCTGCGGGCGCGCATCCTGTCGGCCCGGCTGGCGGTGCGCTCGCTCGACCTGCTGTATTACACCTGGCGCGACGATGTGGCGGGGCAGCTGCTGCTGGCCGAGGTGCTGGCGGCGGCGGACCGCGGCGTGCGGGTGCGGCTTCTGCTGGACGACGTGGGGGTGTCGAACCGCGACGAGGTGTTGCAGGGGCTCAGCCTGCATCCCCGCATCGCGGTGCGGCTGTTCAACCCGGCCCGCGCCCGCCCCGGCGGCCTGCGCCGCGGCATCGAGATCGTGCTGCGGATCCTCAGCATGACGCGGCGCATGCACAACAAGGCCTGGATCGCCGACGGCCGGCTGGCCATCGTCGGCGGGCGCAACATCGGGGATTCCTATTTCGACGCCTCGGAGCTGTCGAACTTCCGCGTTCTGGTTCTGCTGGCGGTCGGGCCGGTGGTGGAACAGGCGGCGGCGATCTTCGACCGCTTCTGGAACAGCGGGCTGGCGGTGCCGATCCGCACGCTCGCCGGCACCATCCGCGACCCGGCCCGGCCCCGGGCGCTGCGGGCGCGGCTGGAGGGGCTGGCGGCGCGCTGGCCCGGCCACCCGCTGCTGGACTGGCGCGACGGCGGCGAGGGGCTGTCCGCCCCCTGGACCCCGGCCTTCCACTGGTGCGGCGAGGCGCGGATGCTGGCCGATCCGCCGGAAAAGGCCGCCGGGCGGCAGGGCGAGAACTGGATGATGGAAACCCTGCTGCCAGTGCTGGAGGGCGCGCGGCGGCGGATCGTCATCGCCTCGCCCTATTTCGTGCCCGGTGCCAACGGCACGGCGCGGCTGATCGCCATCGCCCGGCGGGGGGTGCGGCTGCGGGTGCTGACCAATTCGCTGGCGGCGACCGATGTGGCGGTGGTGCACGGCGGCTATGCCCGCTACCGCAAGGCGCTGCTGGAAGGCGGGATCGCGCTGCACGAGCTGCGCCCCTCGTCGCGCAAGCGCCGCCTGTCGTTCCGCGGCAAGAGCCAGGCCAGCCTGCACACCAAGGCCTTCGCGGTGGATGGCGACCTGGGCTTCGTCGGCTCGCTGAACTTCGACCCGCGCTCGGCCTCGCTGAACACGGAAATGGGGGTGCTG
>JBBCJM010000114.1:0-16551 GCA_037190175.1 Paracoccaceae bacterium
GGGCGTGGCAGTTGGGTGGGGGCTCGCCCGCCCCGGCCCTTCGGCCCGCCCCATCATCGCCTTGACGCCCCCGGCAAAAGCCCTTAAGGCACGGCGTCCCGCAAGGGAATCGTCTTGACAGGGCTATCCGGCCCCCGAGTCGGGCTGATCGTCCGGGCGCCCCTGCGGCTCCGGTTGTGAAAAAAGGTTCTGGCGCTACGGAACCGCAGCAAGAGGAAAGACTACGTGGCACGTATTGCCGGCGTCAACATCCCCACCGCCAAGCGCGTTCCGATCGCGCTCCAGTACATTCACGGCATCGGCGCCCATGTCGCCGAACGGATCTGCGAGGCCGTGGGCATCGACCGCGCCCGCCGGGTCAACCAGCTGACCGATGCCGAGGTGCTGGCGATCCGCGAGCATATCGACGCGAACTTCACGGTCGAGGGCGACCTGCGCCGCGAAGTCTCGATGAACATCAAGCGGCTGATGGACCTGGGCTGCTATCGCGGCCTGCGCCACCGCAAGGGCCTGCCGGTCCGCGGCCAGCGCACCCATACCAACGCCCGCACCCGCAAGGGCGCGGCGAAGCCCCTCGCCGGCAAGAAGAAGTAAGGGGAGCGCAGAGATATGGCACGCGACACCAAATCCGCGACCCGCATCAAGAAGAAGGAACGCAAGAACATCGCCACCGGGGTGGCGCATGTGAATTCTTCGTTCAACAACACCAAGATCCTGATCTCGGACGTGCAGGGCAACGCGATCTCGTGGTCCTCGGCCGGCACCATGGGGTTCAAGGGCTCGCGCAAGTCCACCCCCTATGCCGCGCAGATGGCCGCCGAGGATGCCGGCCGCAAGGCGCAGGAACACGGCGTGCGCACGCTGGAGGTCGAGGTGCAGGGTCCCGGCTCGGGCCGTGAATCGGCGCTGCGCGCGCTGGCCGCGGTGGGCTTCCAGATCACCTCGATCCGCGACGTGACGCCGATCGCCCACAACGGCTGCCGGCCGCCCAAGCGCCGCCGGGTCTGATCCTGCCGGAATTTGCCGGGCCGCCCCACCGGGGAGCGGCCCGGATTCGTGATTTAACCTCGGGTGTTCGCGGGCACGGGTCTAGGCCCACGGACTGGAATGGAGGCAAGCACATGATCCACAAGAACTGGCAGGAACTCATCAGGCCCGCGCAGCTGGTCGTGAAGCCCGGCCCCGACGCCAGCCGCACCGCCACCGTGATCGCCGAGCCGCTGGAACGCGGCTTCGGCCTGACCTTGGGCAACGCGCTGCGCCGGGTGCTGATGTCGTCGCTGCAGGGCGGCGCGATCACCTCGGTGCAGATCGACACCGTGCTGCACGAGTTGTCCTCGGTCGCCGGCGTGCGCGAGGACGTGACCGACATCGTGCTGAACCTCAAGGGCGTCGCGATCAAGATGGAGGTCGAGGGGCCGAAGCGGCTGTCGATCTCGGCCAAGGGCCCGGGGGTGGTGACCGCCGGCGACATCAGCGAATCGAACGGCATCGAGATCCTGAACAAGGATCACGTGATCTGCCACCTGGACGACGGCGCCGACGTGTTCATGGAGCTGACCGTCAACACCGGCAAGGGCTATGTCGCGGCCGACAAGAACAAGCCCGAGGACGCGCCCATCGGCCTGATCGCCATCGACGCCATCTTCTCGCCGGTCAAGAAGGTCAGCTACGAGGTGCAGCCCACCCGCGAGGGCCAGGTGCTGGACTACGACAAGCTGACGATGAAGGTGGAAACCAACGGCGCGCTGTCGCCCGAGGACGCGGTGGCCTATGCCGCCCGCATCCTGCAGGACCAGCTGTCGATCTTCGTCAACTTCGAGGAGCCGGAGTCGGCCACGAAGGGCATCGAGGACGCCGGGCTGGAGTTCAACCCGCTGCTGCTGAAGAAGGTGGACGAGCTGGAACTGTCCGTCCGTTCGGCCAACTGCCTGAAGAACGACAACATCGTCTATATCGGCGACCTGATCCAGAAGACCGAGGCCGAGATGCTGCGGACCCCGAACTTCGGCCGCAAGTCGCTGAACGAGATCAAGGAAGTGCTCTCGGGCATGGGCCTGCATCTCGGGATGGAGGTCGAGGACTGGCCGCCGGAGAACATCGAGGATCTGGCCAAGCGGTTCGAGGACCAGTTTTAAGGCGGTGCGTGTGAACACGCACCCTACGTAGGGTGCGTGATTTTCACGCACCATTCGCCACCCCGGGCAATCCCGCCCCAACGACGCCGGACCACGCAACCGGCAACACAAAGCAAAACCAGGAGACCATCATGCGTCACGCCCGCGGCTATCGCCGACTGAACCGCACCCACGAACACCGCAAGGCGCTGTGGGCCAACATGGCCGGCAGCCTGATCGAGCACGAGCAGATCAAGACCACCCTGCCCAAGGCCAAGGAACTGCGCCCCATCGTCGAGAAGCTGGTCACCCTGGCCAAGCGCGGCGACCTGCACGCCCGCCGGCAGGCCGCCTCGCAGCTGAACGACGAGAAGCACGTCGCCCGGCTGTTCGAGATCCTCGGCCCCCGCTACAAGGAGCGCGCCGGCGGCTATGTCCGCGTGCTGAAGGCGGGCTTCCGCTACGGCGACATGGCCCCCATGGCGATCATCGAGTTCGTGGACCGCGACCCCACCGCCAAGGGCGCGGCCGACCGCGCCCGCACCGAGGCGGAAGAAGCCGCCGACGCCTGACCGGATGTCCGGTTCCGACAACCCTGTCGTGTCCGAATGCCCGCCCCACCGGCGGGCATTCTGGTTTCCGGCGCTCGTCCATGCGGGCTCCGGGCCGCCGCACCGCGGTGCAAACCCCTGCCGCTAGCCGGATTTCCATATCGGAACCAAAGCGTGTTCGATTTTGGATACTGGTGAAGAAACCGCGTGCAATTTATGGTTGACAGGGAATCATGGTACTTGACGAAACGAACATGTCGATCAAGGCGGGTATGGACCTGGAACTGCATCAGCTCTCGCTGCTGGCGCCCAAGGGCTATTTCCTGGGCCTGCACATCCGCTTTACCGCGCCGCTGATGACGTTCCAGACCTACGACCAGGCCTGGCTGGACCACTATACCGACAACGGCTACGTGCTGCGCGACCCGATGACCGCCTGGGGCTTCTCGACCAACGGCTGGATCCGGTGGAGCGATCCGAACCTGCTCGACCCGTTCGGTCTGTTCAAGGAATGCGCCAAGTTCGGGCTCAACTACGGCTTCACCGTGTCCTGCGGCCCGATCCGGTCGCGGACCATCGCGTCCTTCGCGCGCTCCGACCGCGAGTTCCAGGACAACGAGATCGCTCTGGCCGAGACCATCGTGCTGCGTCTGCATGACGTGACCGAACCGCCGGAGGAATTGACACGCGCCCAGGTTGAGGCGCTCAGATGTATTGCAGGGGGCGACCGGCATGCCGCGGCGGCTGCCAAGCTGGGGATCTCGGAAAGCGCGCTGAAGGCGAGGATCACCTCGGCGCGCATCCGGCTCATGGCACGCACGACCGCCGAGGCGATTCAGCGCGCGAAGGACTATCGCCTGATCTGACCGGAACCGCCGGCCGCCCCTTGCCCCTGGGTTCTTTTGTTGCCGCACTGCAAGGAGGCTACTATGCAGACCACGACACTGTCCTTCGCCAATCTCCACAACCATGGAGAGTTGTTCGCAAATTACATGCGGGCGCGGCGGGAGCTGTTCATCGTTCACAACAAGTGGGACCTGCCCGAGGCGATGGGCATGGAATACGACCAGTACGACACCCCGGCCAGCCGCTGGGTGGTGGTGCACGACGACCTGGGCCGGGTGCTGGCCGGCAACCGGCTGACCCCCACCACCGCGAAATGCGGGATCTACACCTACATGATCCGCGACGCGCAGCGCGGGCTCCTGGACACCATCCCGGCCAACCTGCTCTACGACGAGGCGCCGGTGGCCGAGCACATCTGGGAAAGCTCGCGCCTCTTCGTCGCCCATGACGTGCCGATGGCCGACCGGCGCAAGGTCCATGCCCGGCTGGTCGAGGCGCTGGGCAAGGCCGCGCGCTCGCTGGGGGCCACCCATTGCGTGACGCTGCTGAACGCCAACTGGCCGCGCTGGTGCAACCGGGTCGGCGTCAAGATGGACCCGATGGGCCCGGTGATGGAGATCGAAGGCGTGATGAACCAGGTGGTGAAGATGGACTTCACCCAGGCGCTGCATTGAGCGGCACCATGGGTCATGCGTTTCGCCATCGGCGGAGGGCAGGGGGCCGGGGCCCCGCGCACTCCGCCGATGCCAGCGCCTTTCTTCCCTGCCGGCCTTCGCCTAGTCTGGCGGCGCGGAGACGCGATCTTCGCCTGCCCCCGCGGTTTCCATGCCCGACCTCTTCGACCTCTCCCCCTCCGCCGCCGCCCCCGGGCCGCCCCGCCCGCTGGCCGACCGGCTGCGCCCCCGCAAGCTCACCGAGGTCATCGGGCAGGAGCAGGTGCTGGCGCCCGACGGGCCCTTGGGGGCCATGCTGGCCGGAGGCCGGCTCTCCTCGCTGATCCTCTGGGGTCCGCCGGGGGTGGGCAAGACCACCATCGCCCGGCTGCTGGCGCAGGAGACGGACCTGGCCTTCGAGCAGGTCAGCGCGATCTTCACCGGGGTTCCCGAACTGCGGAAGGTGTTCGAGGCGGCGAAGCTGCGCCGCACGCAGGGCCGGGGCACGCTGCTCTTCGTCGACGAGATCCACCGCTTCAACAAGGCGCAGCAGGACGGCTTCCTGCCCCATATGGAGGACGGCACCATCCTCCTCGTCGGCGCCACCACCGAGAACCCGAGCTTCGAGCTGAACGCGGCGCTTCTCTCCCGCGCGCAGGTGATCCTGCTGGAGCGGCTGTCGCTGGCGGATCTGGAGCGGCTGGCGCAAAGGGCCGAGCACGAACTGGGCCGGGCGCTGCCACTGAACGGCCCGGCGCGCGAGCGGCTTCTGGAGATGGCGGACGGCGACGGGCGGGCTTTGCTCAACCTCATCGAACAGGTGATGTCCTGGACGCTGAAGGTCCCGCTCGACCCCGAACAGCTGGCCGCCCGCCTGCAGCGCCGCGCGGCCAAGTACGACAAGTCGGGGGAGGAGCACTACAACCTGATCTCGGCGCTGCACAAGTCGGTGCGCGGGTCGGACCCCGATGCCGCGCTCTACTGGTTCGCGCGGATGCTGGAGGGGGGCGAGGACCCCCGCTTCCTGGCCCGCCGCATCACCCGGATGGCGATCGAGGACATCGGCCTGGCCGACCCGCAGGCGCAGGGGATCTGCCTGGAGGCCTGGAACACCTATGAACGGCTGGGCTCGCCCGAGGGGGAACTGGCGCTGGCCAATGCGCTGATCTACCTGGCGCTGGCGCCGAAGTCGAACGGCGCCTACCTGGCCTATTCCGCCGCCCGCCGCAGCGCGCGCGAGACCGGCAGCTTGCCGCCGCCCCTGCACATCCGCAACGCGCCGACCCGGCTGATGAAGGACATCGGCTATGGCGCGGGCTATGCCTACGACCACGACGCCGAGGACGGCTTCTCGGGGCAGGACTACTTCCCCGAGGGGATGAAGCGCCCGGTGTTCTACGCGCCCCCCGAGCGGGGGTTCGAGCGGGAGCTGAGGAAGCGCATCGACTGGTTCGTGAAGCTGCGGGCCAAGCGGCAGGAGGGGTGACCGGGGCCTCCCGCCCCCCTCGGCCTGGCGGCCTGCGGGCGTTGGGCCCGGCAAGGGGGGCTGCCGCCCCCCTTGGACCCCCCGCGCGCCTTTCCTGTGGAGGTGGTGCCGGTGGCAAGCCCCCGGGGCGCTGCCCCCAGCCAGTGGTTCACTCGAACCAATGGCGTGAACCACTGGCAACCCGGGATATTTAAGACACCAAAGAAAGTGCATTGGGGATTTCTTAACCCCAAGGGGCAAGGCTGCTTTTGCGGTACAGGCTGGGAAGCCGATGACCGCACACCGAAGAAAGCGCGCCGCGTCCGGTTGAGTCCGACTCCCCGCGACGTGGCGCGTGATCCCTTACCCTTTCTTTGGTGTCTTAAATATCCTCGGGGGGTCCGGGGGGCAGACGGCCCCCCGGCGGTGTCCGCCCTCACGACGCCGGAAAGACCTTGCCCCGTTGACATCCGCCCGCCGCCCGACCACAGAGCGGCATGATCCAGAGCATCGTTCTCGTGGCCTCCGGCGGCGCGGCCGGGTCGGTCCTGCGTTTCCTGGCCCAGCAGGGGGCCCTGCGCGTCTTCGGGGCCGGGTTTCCCCAGGGAACGCTGGCGGTCAACGTGCTGGGCTCGCTGGCCATCGGGCTCTGCTATGCGCTGCTGACCCCCGGCGGGGCGATGGCGCGGCTGATCATGACCGGGCTGCTGGGGGGCTTCACCACCTTCTCCGCCTTCTCGCTGGAGACCTTGGAGCTGTGGGAGCGGGGGGCGGCCGGGCTGGCGGCGCTCTACATCCTCGCCTCGGTCGGGCTGTCGCTGGCGGCCGTCGCCCTGGGCGTCTGGGCCGGGAGGGCGCTGGCATGAGCGGGGTGCAGCATCTGGCGGTGGGCGAGGACGATGCGGGGATGCGGCTGGACCGCTGGCTGCGCCGGCAGTTCCCGCAGCTGACGCAAGGAGCCGTGGAGAAGCTGTGCCGCACCGGGCAGATCCGGGTGGACGGCGGGCGGGCGAAGCCGGCGGACCGGGTGGAGCCGGGCCAGCAGGTACGCATCCCGCCGCTGCCCGACACGCCCCCGCCGCCCCCGGGCGACACCCCGCGGATCACAAATGCCGACGCGCAGATGATCCAGGACGCGGTGATCTTCCGCGACCCCCATCTGATCGTGCTGAACAAGCCGCCGGGGCTGCCGTCGCAGGGCGGCTCGGGGCAGGGCGATCGGCATGTGGACGGGCTGACCGGAGCCTTGACCTTCGGCTACAAGGAGCGCCCGAAGCTGGTGCACCGGCTGGACAAGGACACCTCCGGGCTGCTGATGCTGGCCCGCACCGACCGGGTGGCGCGGGCGCTGTCCGAGGCTTTGCGCCACCGGGCGGCGCGCAAGATCTACTGGGCGGTGGTGGCCGGGGTGCCGCAGCCCAAGCAGGGCTCGATCAAGTTCGGCCTGATGAAGGCGCCGGGCCACGGCCGCGGCGGCGAGGGCGAGAAGATGGTCTGCGTCCACCCGGCGAAGATGAAGGACCACCCCGAGGCCAAGCGGGCGCAGACGGACTACTTCACCCTGTGGTTCCTGGGCTCGCGGCTGTCCTGGATGGCGCTGGAGCCGGTGACGGGGCGCACCCACCAGTTACGCGCGCATATGGCCGAGATCGGCCACCCGATCCTGGGCGACGGCAAGTACGGCGGCTCGGCGGCGGGCAACGAGGGCGAGGGCTGGGGCGCCGGGGTGGGGGGCGAGCTGTCGAAGAAGCTGCACCTGCACGCCCGGCAGGTCACCATCGAGCATCCGGTGACCAGGGAGATCATGACCTTCGTCGCCCCGCTGCCCGAGCACATGGCCCGCACCTGGAAGGCGCTGGACTGGAAGGAGGGCGACGTGCCCGCCGACCCCTTCGCCGCGATCCGCTGAATGGCCTGGGCGCCGAAACGGTTCTGGCAGGAGGCGCGGGCGGTGGAGGCCGCCGGCGGCTTTGCCGTGCAGCTGGACGGAAGACCGCTGCGCACGCCCGCCAAGGCGCAGGTCCTGCTGCCCACCCGCGCGCTGGCCGAGGCGGTGGCGGCGGAATGGCAGGCGGTGGAGGGCGAGGTGAACCCGGCCCGGATGCCGCTGACCCGGGCGGCCAACAGCGCCATCGACACCATCCCCCGCCACCGTGCCGCCATCGTGGCCGATCTGGCGGGCTATGGCGGCAGCGACCTGATCTGCTACCGGTCCGAAGGCCCCGCGGCCTTGGTCGCCCGGCAGGCGGCGGGGTGGGATCCGCTGCTGGCCTGGGCCGCCAGCCTCGGCGCGCCGCTGGCCACCGGGCCGGGGGTGGTGCCGGTGCCGCAGCCGGCCGAAAGCCTCGCCGTGCTGAAATCCCGGGTCGAGGCGCTGGCCGATTTCGAACTCGCCGGCTTCCACGATCTGGTCACCGTCACCGGCTCGCTGGTCATCGCGCTGGCCATCGCCGCGGGGCGGCTCACCCCCGAGGAGGGCTTCGCGCTCAGCCGGATCGACGAGCACTGGCAGCGCGAACTCTGGGGCGAGGACGCCGAGGCGGCCGAGGCCGAGGCGGCGAAACGCGACGCCCTGCTGGCCGCGGCCCGATTCTTGGGCTTGTGTCGGGTACAAGACCGCTGAAATTCCCCGCGCAGTTGCCCAAGGCGCGGGCAGATGCCCGCCATCTCCCTGATATGGCGGAATAAGCCCTCATCCTGCGGTGGCACTTGACCTTTCAAACCGCTTCGGTCGAAAGTGATGGCACGCTGCGGGGAAACCCCTTCGCGGCAGCCCCCGGCAACGGGGGTGCAGACCACAACAAGCCGCCCCGGGAAGGCGCGGCCACCAATCAGGAAGAGGTCCCGATGAAATCATCCGTATTCCTCGGCACGCTGGCCGCAGGCGCCCTGCTGGCCGGTGCGGCCGCCGCCCAGACCACGATGGATCAGGTCAAGGCCCGGGGCGAGCTGAACTGTGGCGTCGTGACCAGCCTGACCGGCTTCGGCCTGCCGGATGCGAACGGCAACTGGACCGGCTTCGACGTCTCGTTCTGCCGCGCGGTGGCCGCCGCGGTGCTGGGCGACGGCACCAAGGTGAAGTTCGTGCCCACCACCGGCCAGACCCGCTTCACCGCGCTGGCCTCGGGCGAGATCGACCTTCTGGCCCGCAACACCACCTGGACCTACTCGCGCGACGTGGACCTGAAGTTCACCTTCATCGGCGTGAACTACTATGACGGCCAGGGCTTCCTGGTGCGCAGGGACCTGGGCGTGACCTCGGCCAAGGAGCTGGACGGCGCCACCGTCTGCATCCAGACCGGCACCACGACCGAGCTGAACCTGGCCGACTTCTTCAAGGCCAACAACATCAGCTATCAGCCGGTCCCGGCCGAGACCAACGCCGAGATGGAGCAGAAATACTCCGCCGGCGCCTGCGACGCCTATACCACCGACGCCTCGGGCCTGGCCGCGACCCGCGCCACGCTGACCGACCCCGACAACCACGTCATCCTGCCCGAGATCATCTCGAAGGAGCCGCTGGGGCCGCTGGTGCGCCATGGCGACGACCATTGGGCCGACGTGACCCGCTGGGTGCTGAACGCGCTGATCGCCGCCGAGGAATACGGCGTGACCTCGGCGAACCTCGAGGAAATGGCGGCCAACTCGCCCAATCCCGAGGTCAAGCGCCTGCTGGGCACCGAGGGCGACCTGGGCTCCATGCTGGGGCTGGACGCCGACTGGGCCAAGCGCGCGATCGCCGTGGGCGGCAACTATGGCGAGATCTTCGCCGCCAACCTGGGCGAGGGCACGCCGATCGGCCTGGCCCGCGGGCTGAATGCCCAGTGGACCCAGGGCGGCCTGCTCTACGCGCCGCCCTTCCGCTGAGGCGGGGTACGGAAAAGGGCGCGCCACCGGCGCGCCCTTTTTCAAGAAGACGGACACGCAGCCCGGCCACGCCATGCCCCCGCGGGCAGGCGACCAGAGCGCGCCAAGCGCCGGCCAGCTGCACCAGGGGGTAAGATCCGAATGGCCACGACCACCGACGCGCCGAGGGAATCCTTTCGGCTGTCCATGCTCATCTACGACACCCGGTATCGGTCGCTGACCATCCAGGTCGTCGTGTTCATCCTGGTCATGGCCGGCATGGCCTGGCTGGTCGACAACGTGATCCGCAACCTTCAGGTGCTGGGGCGGCCGTTCAGCTTCGACTTCCTGTGGAACCGGGCCGGATACGACATCCCCTCGCCGCTGATCGAATATTCCTCCGACAGCACCCATGCCCGCGCCTGGCTGGTGGGCCTGCTGAACACGCTGCTGGTCGCCGCTATGGGCTGCGTGACCGCCACGGTGCTGGGGGTGCTGATCGGGGTGCTGCGGCTGTCGCGCAACTGGCTGATCGGCCGGCTGATGACGGTCTATGTCGAGATGTTCCGCAACGTGCCGCTGCTGCTGTGGATCCTGCTGATCTACACCGTGCTGATCGAGGCCACGCCGGCGCCCAACGCCTATCGCCCGGCCGAGGGCGAATCCGGCGTCTATGCCTTCGCCGTCACCAACCGCTATACCGCGGTGCCCGACCTGCTGTTCTCGCGCTCGCTGGGCGAGATCGACATCGGCATCTTCAAGATTTCCAACGACCTGCTGGCGATCGCGCTGGTGCTGGGCCTGAGCTTCTATGCCTACCGCCGTCTGCGCGCCCATGCGACCGCGGTGCAGCAGGCCACTGGGGTGCGCCCGGTGACCTGGTGGAAGTCGATCCTGATCTGGGTCGTGCCGGTCGCAGCACTGCTGGTGGCGCTGGGCTTCCACGTGAACTTCCCCGAACTGCGGGGGTTCAACTTCGTGGGCGGGATCAACCTGCCGAACTCGCTGGTGGCGCTGTGGCTGGCGCTCAGCCTCTATACCGCCGCCTTCATCGCCGAGATCGTGCGCGCGGGGATCATGGCGATCTCGCGCGGGCAGACCGAGGCCGCCTATTCGCTGGGCCTGCGCCCGGGGCGGACCATGAGCCTCGTCATCCTGCCGCAGGCGCTGCGGGTGATCATCCCGCCCCTGATCTCGCAATTCCTGAACCTGACCAAGAACTCCTCGCTGGCCATCGCGGTGGGCTATCTCGACCTGCGCGGCACGCTGGGGGGGATCACGCTGAACCAGACCGGGCGCGAGCTGGAGGCGGTCATGCTGATGATGCTGACCTATCTGGTGCTCAGCCTGATCATCTCCGGCGTGATGAACGTCTACAACGCCCGCGTGAAGCTGAAGGAGCGGTAAGATGGACCAGGCCACCTTCGTCCGCACCCAGATGCTGCTGCCCGAGCCGCCGCCGGTCAGCGAGCGCGGCATGGTCAAGTGGGGCCGCGAGAACCTGTTCGCGGGGCCGCTGAACACCATCCTGACCGTGGTCAGCATCGCGGTCATCGTCTGGCTGGCCGTGGCCGCCGCGCCCTGGCTGCTGCATTCGGTCTGGACCGCCGACAACCTATCCGAGTGCCGCTCGATCATCGCGGCCACCTGGGGCGAGGGCGCCACCGGGGCCTGCTGGGCGGTGATCCGCGAACGCTGGACGCAGTTCATCTACGGCTTCTATCCGCAGCACCTCTACTGGCGGCCGAACCTGGCCTTCATCCTCTTGTT
Organism: Paracoccaceae bacterium; assembly: GCA_037190175.1. Classification (GTDB taxonomy): domain Bacteria; phylum Pseudomonadota; class Alphaproteobacteria; order Rhodobacterales; family Rhodobacteraceae; genus JBBCJM01. The sequence goes on from JBBCJM010000114.1 coordinate 11,249, forward strand.
CGTGGCGCTGGCCCCGGTGCTGTTCAGCCAGCTGCCGCGGGCCCTGCTGGCCATTTCGCTCGCCTATCCCGCGCTTGCCTACTGGCTGCTGTGGGGCGGATCGGTCTGGGAGCCGGTCAATTTCCTGATCGCCGTGGCGGTGGGCGTGGCGGTCGCCGTTCTCTATCCGCGCATCCGCTCGGACCTGCTGAACCTGCTCTTTGCCGCCGTGGTGGCGCTGGCGGTCGGCGCGGTCGCCAGCGTCGTGTTCGGCTATGGCGACGCGATGACCACCGACTTCCTGGCCCGGATGCAGGCCGTGGACTTCTGGCCGGGCTTCCTCGAGCAGCGCGGCCTGTTCCTGTGGATCGTCGGCGCCGTGGGCTCGGCCCTGGCCTGGGTGCTGATGGCGGTGATCTGGCTGCTGCTCTGGGCCATCCGCGCGGTCACCTGGGTGCTGACCCTGGGCCTGGGGGACATCGCCGCCTTCCGCTATTCGGAATACTTCACCATCGGCGCCGCCCTGGCCTTCGTCGGAATCCTGGCCGCCGGCCGCCGCCGGGCGCCGGTCATCGGGATTCTGGGCGGCTTCGTCGCGGGCGGCGCCTGGCTGGTGTTGGCGGGCCCCGACATGGTGCGCATCCTGCATGGCATCCTGCCATGGTCGATCGACTCGGTGCGCTCCGACCGCTTCGGCGGCTTCCTGCTGTCGGTCATCATCGGCGTCACCGGCATCTCGCTCTCGCTGCCGCTGGGCATCCTGCTGGCGCTGGGGCGCAAGTCGGACCTGTTCCTGATCAAGACCTTCGCGGTGATCTTCATCGAGTTCATCCGCGGGGTGCCCTTGATCACGCTGCTCTTCGTGGCCTCGCTGCTGCTCAACTACTTCCTGCCGCCGGGGACCAATTTCGACATCATCCTGCGGGTGGTGATCATGGTCACCCTCTTCGCCGCGGCCTATATCGCCGAGGTGATCCGGGGCGGCCTCGCCGCGCTGCCCAAGGGCCAGCAGGAGGCCGCGGATGCGCTGGGGCTGAACTACTGGCAGGCGCAGCGGCTGATCATCCTGCCGCAGGCGCTGAAGATCTCGATCCCCGGGATCGTCTCGACCTTCATCGGGCTGTTCAAGGACACCACGCTGGTGGTGTTCGTGGGCCTTCTGGATCCGCTGAAGGGCATCACCGACAGCGTGCGCGCGCATACCGACTGGAAGGGCATCTACTGGGAGCCCTACATCTTCGTCGGCGTGCTGTTCTTCATCTTCTGCTTCGGCATGTCGCGGTACTCGATGTACCTCGAACGCAAGCTGAAAACCGACCACCGCTAGGGAGCGCCGTCATGGAAGCCATCGACCGCAAGGTGGACACGAGCCACATGCAGGTGAGCGACGAGATCGCCATCGAGATCGTCGCGATGAACAAGTGGTACGGCACCTTCCACGTGCTGCGCGACATCAACATGACCGTCTACCGCGGCGAGCGGATCGTGATCTGCGGCCCCTCGGGCTCGGGCAAGTCGACGCTGATCCGCTGCATCAACCGGCTGGAGGAGCACCAGTCGGGCAAGATCGTCGTGGACGGCACGGAACTGACCAACGACCTGAAGAACATCGACAAGGTGCGCTCCGAGGTCGGGATGGTGTTCCAGCACTTCAACCTCTTCCCGCACCTGACGATCCTGGAGAACTGCACGCTGGCGCCGATCTGGGTGCGCAAGATCCCCAAGCGCGAAGCCGAGGAAACGGCCATGCACTTCCTGCGCAAGGTCAAGATCCCCGAGCAGGCGCACAAGTATCCCGGGCAACTGTCCGGCGGCCAGCAGCAGCGGGTGGCCATCGCGCGGTCCCTGTGCATGAGGCCGCGGATCATGCTGTTCGACGAGCCCACCTCGGCGCTCGACCCCGAGATGATCAAGGAGGTGCTCGACACCATGATCGAGCTGGCCGAGGAGGGCATGACCATGATCTGCGTCACCCACGAGATGGGCTTCGCCCAGGCGGTGGCCAACCGGGTGATCTTCATGGACCAGGGCCAGATCGTGGAACAGAACTCGCCGAGGGAGTTCTTCAACAACCCGCAGAGCGAGCGGACCAAGCTGTTCCTGAGCCAGATCCTGGGGCATTGAGGGATGGTGCCTGCAGAGCACGCACCCTACCCATTGCTCCGTGCGGGGAATGTGACGCCCGTAGGGTGCGTGCTCTGCACGCACCGCCCCACCCTCACCCCACCAGTTCCCGCGGCACCACGAAGTCCACCGTCGCGCCGCGGCCGTATTCGGCGTCCTTCCAGCTCTCCACGTCGAAATCCACCACCAGCGTGGCCCCGGTCGGGTAGCGGCGGAAGCCCTCGTGGATCGGGGTGCGGGCCACCAGGCGGTGAGCGAATTCGGCGATGCCCGGGTTGTGGCCGATCATCATCACCGTGTCGGCCGTGGCATGGCGCAGCACCGCCATCATCACGTCCGGCCCGGCGTGATAGAGCGCGGGCTTCATCTCCAGCAGGGGCGTGCCGGGCAGGGCGGGGGCGATCCCGCTCCAGGTCGTGCGGGTGCGCAGGGCGTCGGAACACAGCACCACCTCCGGCACATGGCCGCGCGAGGCCAGCCACTGGCCCAGGTCGGCCGCCGCCGCCTTGCCGCGCTCGTTCAGCGGGCGGTCGTGGTCGGGCGTCAGCGGGTCGTCCCAGGAGGACTTGGCGTGCCGCGTCAGGATCAGCCGTTTCATGCCCCGCCCCCCCGGATGGAAATGCGCCATGTGCCAGGCGCTCTGTTCCGGCATCCTGTCATACCCCTGTGACAGGGGGCAAGCGGCACGCACCGCGCAGCCTTGCGTCATGCAGCCCCGCCCCTCGGGCCGGTCGAGGAAGCCGTGGCAGGCGGGCAGGTCGTAGCCCGCGGCGGTCAGCGCGCCCGCGGGGCAGGCGGAGAGGCAGGGCTTCCCCTCGCAACTGTCGCAGGGGCGGGCGGCCGGGGGCGGCAGGTCCACCTCGCAGGGAAGGGCGAGCGCGCCGCGGAAGCTGACCCACAGCCCCTGCTCGGCATGGACCAAGAGGCGCACCGGGCTGTCCCAGACCCGGCCGCTGCGCAGCGCCCATCGGTAGAAGGGATGGTACGGCGGCCCGCCGAAGGGGAAGAGCGCCTTGGCCCCGAGGTCGCAGGCCAGCCGCCCCAGCACCCGGCGCGAGAAACGGTCCACCGGATCCGGCCCGCCCCATTCCGGCTGCGCGGTCAGATGCGGCCAGAAGCCCGGCCCGGGGCCGACCAGCAGCAGCGCCCGGGTGCCGGCGGGTAGCCCGTCCTCCGGGCCCGGCACAAAGCCGCCCAGCACCGCCAGCCGGTGCGCCCGGAGCCCCGCCTCGATCCGCTTGCGCATTGCCCCTCCGATTCGCCCCCGGGATATTTGAAACACCAAGGAAAACCGTTTGCGGTTCCTGACTCCCCAACCCTGCTTCTCTTTCGAGCCGCCAATATCCTCGGGGGGTCCGGGGGGCAGACGGCCCCCCGGCGCTCTCCACTGGTGCAGACGCCGCCTAGCCCCCCCGCCGCGGCTTCACCCGCGGTTCGGTGGTGCGGATCTGGGTGCCGGTGCCGTGTTCGGTGAACAGCTCCAGCAGGCAGGCGTTCGGCACCCTCCCGTCCAGGATCGTGGCCGCCCGCACCCCCTGGTCCACCGCCATCAGCGCGGTCTCGGTCTTGGGGATCATCCCGCCCGAGATGGTGCCGTCGGCGATCATCGCCCGCACCTCGTCCGGGGTCAGCTGGGTCACCACCTGGCCCGAGCCGTCCTTCACCCCCGCCACGTCGGTCAGCAGGAGGAGCCGGTCGGCCTTCAGCGCCCCGGCGATGGCCCCGGCGGCGGTGTCGCCGTTGACGTTGAAGGTCTCGTTGTCGGCCATCCCGGTCGCCACCGGGGCCACCACCGGGATCAGCCCGGCGCCATACAGATCCCGCAGGATCTGCACGTTCATCTCCACCGGCTTGCCCACGAAGCCCAGTTCCGGGTCGTCGGCCTCGCAGACCATCAGGTCGTCGTCCTTGCCCGAGATGCCCACGGCCCGCCCGCCCTGGTCGTTGATCGCCTGCACGATCCGCTTGTTGACGAGGCCGGAGAGCACCATCTCCACCACCTCGACCGTGGCCTTGTCGGTGACGCGCTTGCCGCGGACGAATTCGGATCTGATCCCCAGCTTCTGCAACAGGTCGTTGATCATTGGCCCGCCGCCGTGCACCACCACCGGGTTCACCCCCACCTGCCGCATCAGCACGATGTCGCGGGCGAATTCGGCCATCGCGGCCTCGTCGCCCATGGCGTTGCCGCCGAACTTCACCACCACCACGGCGCCCGAGTAGCGTTGCAGATAGGGCAGCGCCTCGCTCAGCACACGGGCGGTTGCGATGCTGTCTTGCAGGGTCATGGTCTGCGCTCTCATCCTCGGTGTCCTCCGGCGGCTGGCCCCCCTTAGCCCCTCGGCCCCCGCATGTGAAGCGCCCCGCTTGGCTTCCCCGCGGCCCGGGCGTAGCGTGGCGGCGGTTGCACGGAGAGGGGCCATGTCGGGACAGAAGGTGCTGCTCCTGACCGGGGCCTCGCGCGGGATCGGGCATGCCACCGTCAAGCGGTTCTCGGCCGGCGGCTGGCGGGTGCTGACCTGCTCGCGCCAGCCCTTCGATCCGCGCTGCCCCTGGCCGGGGGGCGAGGCGAACCATGTGCAGATCGACCTGGCGAGCCCCGAGGCGACCATCGAGGCCATCGCCCGGATCCGCGGCATGATCGACGGGCGGCTGGACGCGCTGGTCAACAACGCCGGGATCAGCCCCAAGGGGGCGGGGGGCAAGCGGCTCGACACGCTGGAGACCGACCTGCGCACCTGGGGGCAGGTGTTCCATGTGAACTTCTTCGCCCCCATCGTGCTGGCCCGCGGGCTGGCGGCGGAGCTTTCGGCGGCCGGGGGCGCGGTGGTCAACGTGACCTCCATCGCCGGCTCGCGCGTGCATCCCTTCGCGGGCGCGGCCTATGCCACCTCCAAGGCCGCGCTGGCGGCGCTGACGCGCGAGATGGCGCATGACTTCGGCCCCTTGGGCGTCCGGGTCAACGCCATCGCGCCGGGGGAGATCGAGACCTCGATCCTCTCGCCCGGCACCGAGAAGATCGTGGAAGGCCTGCCCCTGCGCCGGCTGGGCCAGCCGCGCGAGGTGGCGGACGCGATCTGGTTCCTGTGTTCGGAGCAGTCGAGTTACATCTCCGGCGCCGAGATCGAGGTGAACGGGGCGCAGCATGTGTGAGCGAGGGGGGGGGGGGGGGGGGGGGGGGGGGGGGGGGGGGGGGGGGG
>JBBCJM010000115.1:0-7114 GCA_037190175.1 Paracoccaceae bacterium
AGCCCCCGGCGGGGGTTCGCGCAAGCACGGTGCGGGCTGTTGCCGCGGGCCGGGGGGCCGACTATCGTCGGGGTCATGCGTATCGGTGCCCCATTCGTCCTTGCCGTCGCCCTGGCCCTGCCGGGCTGCGCCGACCTGCCGTTCTTCCAGCGCGACCCCGCGGCCGCCGCCCCGGCGGCTGCAGCCACCGCCGCGCCGCCCCCCGGCGCCCGCACCGCCGAGGCGCTGGACACCACCAGCGATGCCGAGCGCGCCGCCGCGCTGGCCCCGCCCCCGGCGCCCGCGGGCGAGCGGCAGCTGGGGCAGGTGCAGGTGGCGCTGGGCAATCCGACCGAGCCGGGGTTCTGGCTGCGCTCGGCACTGGTCACCACGCCGGGGCCGGGCCGGGTGGCCACCGCCGGGGGCGGCTCGCTGGCGGTGGACCTGATCCCGGGCGAGGGGGCGGCGCAGCTCTCGCTGCCCGCTTTCCGCGCGCTGAACCTGCCGCTGACCAGCCTGCCGCAGGTGACGGTTTACGCTCGCTGAGGGCGAGGCCGGTCAGGCCGAACGCGCCCAGTCCCAGTAGAGCGCGCGGGCCTTCCGGGCGACGGGGCCGACCTGGTAGGCCACGTCCTCGAAGGCGGTGACGGGCATGATCTTGCTGAGGTTGCCGCTGGTGAACACCTCGTCCGCGGCGCGGAAGTCGTCGAAGGTCAGCACGCCCTCCACCACCTCCACCCCCGCGGCCCGCAGCAAAGCGATGTGGCGGGCGCGGGTGATGCCCGACAGGAAGGTGCCGTTGGCGATGGGGGTCATCACCACCCCGTCCTTCACCATGAAGATGTTGGAGGTCGCGGTCTCGGCGACGTTGCCCAGGGCGTCGGCCACCAGCGCGTTGCCGAACCCCCTCTCCCGCGCCTCGACCAGCATCCGGGCGTTGTTGGGGTAGAGGCAGCCCGCCTTGGCGTTGCAGACCGCGCTGTCCAGCACCGGCCGGCGGAAGCGGGTGCGGCAGAGCGTCGTCGTGGCCTCGGCCGGCGGCATCGGCACCGATTCGAGGCAGAGGGCGAAGCCCGTCACCCCCCGCAGCGGCTCCACCCCCAGTTCGCTGCCATGGATCGCCCAGTACATCGGCCGGATATAGACCGCGGTGCCGGGGTCGAAGCCCTTCAGCCCCTCGAGCGCGATCGCCCGCATCTCGGCCGGATCGACCGTAGGCGTGATCATCATCGCCTCGGCCGAGCGGTTCACCCGGGCGCAGTGGCGGTCCAGATCCGGGGCCACCCCCTCGAACCACCGCGCGCCGTCGAAGACGTTGGAGCCCTGCCAGATCCCGTGGTCGGCCGCCCGCATCACCGGCAGGTCGCCGTCGTGCCAGCGGCCCTCGAAGAAGGTGCGGATGATCCTGCCGAACGCCATGGCCTGCCTCCCCCTACCCGGCGGCGGCCAGCACGCGGGGCCAGCGTTGCCACATGGTGATCCCCCGCGCCGTGTTCAGCACCATCAGCGCCGCCCAGAGCCCGTGGTTGCCAAGCAAGGGCAGAAGCACGGCCAGCGCAACCCCGTAAATCGCCACCGATACAATCATCGCCCGCACCATCTCGGCCGTCAGGGTGGCGCCGATGAACACCCCGTCCAGCATCCAGCCGGCCAGCCCGACCAGCGGCGCGGCCACCAGCCAGGGCAGATAGCGCCGCGCCTCGGCCCGCACCTCGGGCGCGGTGGCCATCAGGTCGATGATCGCCGGCCCGAAGGCGGCGAAGGCGGCGCAGAGCAGCAGCGTGCCCGCCAGGGCCCAGAGGCTGGCGAGCCAGGCCCCCCGCCGCAGCATCGCCACCTGCCGCGCGCCCACCGCCTGGCCCACCAGCGTCTCGGTGGCGAAGGCGAAGCCGTCCAGCGCATAGGCCGCGACCTCCATGAACTGCAAGAGCACCTGGTTGGCGGCCAGCGTCACGTCGCCCAGCCCCGCGCCCAGGAAGATGAAGGTGGTGAAGCTGCCCTGCAGCAGCACCGAGCGGATCAGGATGTCGCGGTTCACCGCCCCCATGCGCCGCAGCGCCATGCGGTCGGAGAGCCGCGGCAGCGCGGCGCGGCGGATCGGCCCCAGCGCCTCGCGGCAGAACCACAGGCCCAGCGCCAGCCCGCTCCACTCGGCGATCAGCGTGGCCACGGCCACCCCCGGCACGCCCCAGCCGAGCCCCAGCACGAACCACAGGTCCAGCGCGATGTTCAGCCCGTTCATCCAGATCTGCAGCACGAAGACCGCCCGCGTCCGCTCCAGCGCGATCAGCCAGCCGGTGACGGCATAGAGCCCGATGGTGGCCGGCGCGCCCCAGATGCGGATGGTCAGGTACTGCCGCGCCAACCCCTCCACCTCGGCGCTGGCGGGGGCCAGGCGGAAGGCGGCCCAGAAGAGCGGCGCCTGCAGGGCGATGAGCCCCAGCCCCGCCACCGCCGCGATGGCCAGCGCGCGGTAGAAGACCGCGGCGCGTTCGGCCATGTCCCCCGCCCCATGCGCCTGCGCGGCAAGGCCCGAGGTGCCCATGCGCAGGAAGCCGAAAATCCAGTAGAGCGTGGCCAGCACGATGGCCCCCAGCCCCACCGCGCCGATGGGGGCGGCCTGGCCCAGTTGCCCCACCACCCCGGTATCCACCGCCCCCAGCAGGGGGATGGTGGCGTTCGACAGCACGATGGGCAGCGCGATGCGCAGCACCCGGGCGTGGGTGACGGGGGCAGCAGCGGGGGCGTTCACGATCCGCTGCGTTCGGGCATCAGGAAATGCCCCGTCGCCTGCGCGAAGAGCCGCGCGCGGTTGTCCTGCCAGGCCTCGACATGCACCGAGGCGTAGCGGCGGCCCGAACGGTTCACCCGCGCCCGCGCATAGGCGTCGCGCGGCAGGCCGGTGCGCAGATAGTCCACCGTGAAGTCGATGGTCTTGGGCATCGGCGGCAGGTCGCCGGGGCCGAGGCTGGCCGGGTCGCGGCGCCCCTGCTCCATCTCCTCCCACAGGATCGACCAGGAAAGCTCGATGATCGAGGCGACCTCCAGGAAGGCCGCGGTGGCCCCGCCGTGCAGCGCGGGCAGGAAGGGATTGCCGATCAGGTCGTCGCGGAAGGGCAGGATGGCGGTCAGCTCGTCGCCCCGGCGGTCGAACTGCACGCCCAGATAGCCGATATAGGGCACCCCCTGCACCAGCGCGCGCAGCGCCGCGTCGCGCCGCTGCTTGACCACCTGCACCGGCTCGGGCGGCGGGCGCATCAGCCCCGCTCCGCCGTGAAGGCACCGGTGGCGCTGGCCACGGGGCGGCCCGCGTCCTCGTCGGTCGCGGTGGCGCGCACGAAGGCGACGGTGCGGGTCATCTGATAGCATTCCGCGGTGGCGGTGATCCGCTGGCCGGAGGTGGCGGGGCGCATGTAGTCGATGCGCAGGTCCAAAGTGGCGGTCGAGGCCGGCGCGTTCGGATGGCACAGCACCGCGGTGCCGCAGACCGTATCCATCAGCGCCGAGACCGCGCCGCCGTGGATCACCCCCGTGGCCGGATCGCCCACGAAGCGCGCGTCCCAAGGCATCGAGATCGCCGCCACCCCCTCGCCCATCCGCTCGATCCGCATTCCCAGTGCCTGCGCATGGGGCAGCATGGCGATGAAGCCGCGCGCGGCCTTCAGCCTTGCCTCCTCGCTGCCGTCCGTCATCGCCGCACCTTTTCCGAGCCGCCCGACTAAACCCGCTCGGGCCGGCCTCCGCAAGGCGGAAGGCGGTTGAAATCCGCCCCGCGGCGCGCATAGCCTTCAACCAGCGGAGGAGGACCGGGATGCCCGCAGACCGACTGACCTTCAAGGAGATGTGCGCGAAGTTCGACGTGACCCCACGGACCCTGCGCTACTACGAATACATCGAGCTGCTCTCCCCCCAGAAGGAGGGCCGCGCCCGGTTCTACACCCCCCGCGAGGTGGCGCGGATGACGCTGATCCTGCGCGGCCGCCGCTTCGGCTTCTCGCTGGAGGAGATCCGGCAATGGCTGCTGATCTACGGCAAGAAGGGCGAGAAGGAACAGCTGGAAGCCTTCGCCGCCCTGGCCGACCGGCAGCTGGGCGAACTGGAACGCCAGCGGGACGAGCTCGACGGCACCATCGCCGACCTGAAGGCGTTGCGCGCCACCGCGCTGGCCGAGGCGGCGCAGGCGCGGTGAGCGGCTTCGCCGCAGCGTCAGACCGCGACCTGACGTCACGTTCCGATTACGTTAACGTCAATTGCACTGGTATGTTCGGTGCAAGATCGCCACATGCCGCCGCGTAAGGGGCAGGCCGCGCGCGGCCTGCCGGCGCATGTGGCAAAGGACCAGTGACGATGACGACCCAGGAGACCATGACCATCCGCGAGATGTGCGACGCCTTCGAGGTGACCCCGCGCACCCTGCGGTTCTACGAGCAGAAGGAGCTGATCGCCCCGATCCGCCAGGGGCAGAAGCGGCTCTACACCCGCCGCGACCGCGGCCGGCTGAAGCTGATCCTGCGCGGCAAGCGGTTCGGCTTCTCGCTGGAGGACATCCGGCAGCTGCTCGACATGTACGAACGCGACGGCAGCCAGGAGGCGCAGCTGCGCCGCACCTACGACCTGGCGGTGGCCCGGGTGGCCGAGATGGAGCGCCAGCGCGACGAGCTGACCGAGGCCATCGCGGAACTGAAGGAACAGATCGCCTGGGGCGAGGCCACGCTCGCAGGCTTCCGCCGCGCGGCGGAGTGAGGACCAGAGGGAGACAGACCGAATGCCCAGCTACACCGCCCCCGTGAAGGACATGCAGTTCCTGCTGCATGACGTGCTCAAGATCTCGGAGGCCGGGGTGCCGGGCTATGAGGACCTCGACCGCAGCTTCACCGCCGCGGTGCTGGAGGAGGCGGGCAAGCTCGCGTCCGAGGTGCTGGCACCGCTGAACGCGGTGGGCGACCGGCAGGGCTGCGTGCTGGAGAACGGGGTGGTGCGCACGCCCGAAGGCTTCGACGCCGCCTTCGCGGCGCTGAAGGAGGGCGGCTGGACCGCGCTCGACTGCGACCCCGACTACGGCGGCCAGGGCCTGCCCTACCTGATGGGCACCGCGGTGGGCGAGATGTTCGTCTCGGCCAACATGGCCTTCAACATGTACCAGGGCCTGACCCACGGCGCCTATTCCGCGATCCACGCGCATGGCACCGCCGAGCAGAAGGCCCGGTATCTGCCGAAGATGGTCAGCTGCGACTGGACCGGCACCATGAACCTGACCGAGCCGCATTGCGGCACCGACCTCGGGCTCATGCGCACCCGGGCCGAGCCGCAGGCGGACGGATCGTACCGCATCACCGGGCAGAAGATCTTCATCTCGGCCGGCGAGCACGACCTGGCCGAGAACATCATCCACCTGGTGCTGGCCAGGGCCCCGGGCGGGGGCGAGGGGACCAAAGGCGTCTCGCTCTTCATCGTGCCGAAGTTCCTGGTGAACGAGGACGGAAGCCTGGGCGCCCGCAACGCCGTCTCCTGCGGCAAGATCGAGGAGAAGATGGGCATCCACGGCAATGCCACCTGCGTGATGAACTACGACGGCGCCACCGGCTGGCTGCTGGGCGAGCTGCACAAGGGGATGCGCGCCATGTTCACCATGATGAACGAGGCACGCATCGGCGTGGGCCTGCAGGGCTATGCGGTGGCCGAGGCGGCGTACCAGAACGCGCTGGCCTATGCCAAGGACCGGCTGCAGGGCCGGGCGGCGACGGGGGCCGAGAACCCCTCTGGCCCCGCCGACCCGCTGATCGTGCATCCCGACATCCGCCGCAGCCTGATGGAGCAGAAGAGCTTCGTCGAAGGGGCCCGGGCGCTCACCTGCTGGGGCGCGCACCTGATCGACCGCGGCCACCGCGCCGGCGATGCCGCGGCCGAGGGGCTGGTGGGCCTGCTGACCCCGGTGATCAAGGGGTTCCAGACCGACAAGGGCTTCGAGATGGCGGTGCAGGCCCAGCAGATCTACGGCGGGCACGGCTATATCGAGGAACAGGGCATGTCCCAGTTCGCCCGCGACGCCCGGATCGCCATGATCTACGAGGGCGCCAACGGGGTGCAGGCGCTGGACCTGGTGGGCCGCAAGCTGGCCGCGGACGGCGGCAGGCACGTGATGGCCTTCTTCGAGATGGTGAAGTCCGAGTGCAGGGCGCATGACGGCGACGACCGGATGAAGGGCTTCGCGGAACCGCTGAAGGCGGCCTCCAAGCAACTGCAACAGGCCGGCATGTTCTTCATGCAGCACGGGATGAAGAACCCGAACGCGGCGCTGGCGGGCAGCCATGACTTCATGCACCTGATGGGGCATGTCTGCCTGGGGCTGATGTGGACCCGGATGGCGGCGGCGGCCCATGCGGCGCTGGACGCGGGCGCCGGGGACCGCGACTTCCTGGCCGCCAAGATCGCCACCGGGCGGTTCTACATGGCCCGGCAGCTGCCGCTCTGCGCCGCGCATCTCGCGCGGATCGAGAGCGGGGCCGAGCCGGTGATGGCGCTGGACGCCGCGGCGTTCTAGTCTTCCCCGGGGGCGAAATCCGGCGCGGATTTCGGCCCGGCCCGACCGGAGGTGCCCGATGCCCAAACGCTTTCGCCTGACCCGCCGCTTTCCGGTGGCCATGACCGAGGACGGCTATCGCCGGCTGAAACGCTTCGCCGCCGAGGCGGGGCTCGACGAGGGCGAGGCGCTCTCGTTCCTGTTCGAGCATTTCGACAGCGTGACCGACAAGGACACGCTGACCCACCGGCTGCGCCTGTTCAACGCGGAACTGGACGCGCGCAAGGACTGACACCGCAGCACCCGCGGGAGGGGTTGTTTTGAGTATTTGGGCCAAGATGAGAACAGGAGGTCAGTCCCGGCCCGGCGGCCGTGGCCGACTGGCGCTGTCGCTCTCGCGGACCGGGACTTCCTCGTCCGACACCTTCGAGGGGCGTCCTCACCTTGGGCGGTCATCGGCTCTCCAGCCTGTACCGCGCTTCGGAGGGTGACAGGCAATGGTTAACAACTCGTTCCTCATCTTGGGGAAAATACTCCACGGGGGGCGCGGGGGGTGTGAAACCCCCCGCTCCCACGGCAGCACCGGGAGCATCCCATGACCGCGAAAATCACCAG
>JBBCJM010000116.1:0-3536 GCA_037190175.1 Paracoccaceae bacterium
GACGGCCCCGCCGCCCGCACCGGGACCGGGGCCGGCCGCATGGCCGGCCGGATCCGCCGCGCCCCCCCTGCCGCCGCCCAGCCCGGGGACGGGGACGGCCAGGACACGCCGCGCGGCGCCGGGGCGGGCTGGGTGGCCTCGGAGTCCGGCCAGCGCACCATCCGCCGCGTGGTGGCGATGACCGTGGCCACCGGGGTGGCGATGGCCGCCGGGCAGTTCGTGCAGGACCGCGCCGCGCGGGACGCCCGGCTGGCCGCCGAGACCGCGCCGCGCGGCATCGTGCCGCTGGCCGCGGGCAACACCTCGGCCGTGCCCATGCTGCCGCCCACCGCGCGGCTGCTGCCCGATCCGGTGCCGCCCGCCCCCCTCGTGGAGCCCGCCGCGGCCCCCGCCGAACCTGCCGGACCCGCGGCCCCGGTCCTGGTCGAGCTTCCCCCCGCGGCCGAGCCGCCCTCCGTCCCCGATCTGGCCGAGGCCGAGGTCGCGCCGCCGGCGCTGGAGGTCCTGCGGCCCGAGGCCACCACCGTCGCCGCCCCCGCCCCCTGCGCCGCGCGGATCGAGGCGCATCCCGCGCCCGGCGCCGCCATCGCGCTGAACTTCTCCGCCCCCTGCCAGCCCGGCACCGCGGTGGTGCTGCGCCACGCCGGCCTTGCGGTCTCGGCCCGGCTGGACGGCGCGGGGGCCATCGCGCTGTCGATCCCCGCGCTCGACCCCGCGGGCGAGGTCACCCTGCGCCTGCCCGACGGCAGCCAGCATACCGCCGCCTCGCCCGTCGACCTTTCCGCCGTCACCCGCATCGCGCTGCAATGGCAGGCGGAGGACGGGCTGGAACTGCACGCCTTCGAGGGGCCGGCCGACTACGGCACGCCCGGCCATGTCACCGCGCTGACCCCCGGCGCCGCGCCCACCGCCGCCGCCCCCGCCCGCGGCGGCTGGATGCTGCGGCTGGGCGAGGCCTCGGCCCCGGTGCCGATGTTCGCCGACATCTACACCTTCCCCGCCGGCCCGACCCCGGTGCGGCTGACCGTGGAGGCCGAGGTCACCGCCGCCACCTGCGGCGCCGAGGCGCTGGGCGAGATGCTGGCGCTGGCCGTCGGCAAGCCGGCCGCGCCGGCCGAAGTCACGCTCGCCATGCCGGACTGCGAGGCGGTGGGCGACTTTGTGGTGTTGAACTATCCGCTGCCGGGCGCGAAGATCACCACCGCCGCCGACTGACCGGGCGGCCGCCGCGCCGTCCGTTCCCGGGGGACCATGATCCGACTGCTCCTTGCCTGCACGCTGGCGGCGCTGCTGCCCGGCGCCGCCTTCGCGCAGGACGCGGTGCTGACCTCGCGCGACGGGGCGCTGACCATCGCGGGCGATCTGGTCTCCCATGACGGCGAGGTCTACCGGCTGGCCACCCGCTACGGGCTTTTGACCGTGGATGCCGAGGGGGTGATCTGCGACGGCCCCGCCTGCCCCACGCTCACCGCCCCCACCGCCCGGCTGCGCATCGCCGGGGCCGCCGATCCCGGGCTGCGGCTGATACCGGCGCTGCTGGCGGCCTTCGCCGCGGCGCGCGGCTATCACCATGCGGCCGAGGCGACCGAAGCGGGCCTGACCGCCCGGATCACCGACCCCGCCACCGGCCAGACTCTGGCCGAGATCGCCTTCGCCGCCACCCCGGCCGCGCTGGCCGCGCTGCGCGAGGGCGCGGCGGATCTGGCGCTGGCCGTGGAGGTGCCGCCGGGGATGAACGGCCGGGCGCTGGCGCAGGAGGCGCTGGTGCCGCTGGTCGCGGCCGAGAACCGCCTGCCGCGGCTGCGCAGCGCCGACCTCGCCCGGGCGCTGACCGGCGAGGCGGGCAACTGGGCCGAGCTCGGCGGGCCCGACATGCCCATCGTGCTGCACGGGCTTTCGCCCGACCATCCGCTCTCGGCCGCGGTGGCGGTGCGGCTGGGCCGGCCGGTGGCCGCCGCGGTGGTGCACGACAGCCCCGCGGCGCTGGCCGAGGCGGTGGCGCGCGACCCCTGGGCGCTGGCGCTGGCGGGATTGTCGGGTGCCGGCCCCGCCCGGGTGCTGCCGCTGACCGACAGCTGCGACTTCCCGCTGACCCCCTCGGCGCTGGGGATCAAGGCCGGGGACTATCCGCTGACCGCCACCTGGCACCTGGTGCTGCCGCCGCGGCGGATGCCGCTGATCCTGCGCGACTTCGCCGAGTTCCTGGCCACCGACGCCGCGCAGGCCGCGGTGGCCGCCGCCGGGCTGACCGACCGGGGGCCCGAGCGGATGGATCTGGCCGCCGACGGCCGGCGCCTGCTGGGCGCGATCCGCAATGCGGGAGAGGAGGTGTCGCTGACCGAGCTGCAACGGCTGGCGCTGGCCATGCAGGGCACCGAGCGGCTGTCGCTGACCTTCCGCTTCGAGGGCGGCTCGACGCAGGTCGACGCGGTGTCGCAGGCCAACCTCGCCGATCTCGCCGCGCTGCTGGCCGCGCGGGCCTTCGACGGATATGACCTGATCCTGGCCGGGTTCTCGGACGGGTCGGGGGCGGCGGCGGCCAACCTCGCGCTGTCGCGCAGCCGGGCCGAGGCAGTACGGGCGACCCTGGCCCGCCTGGCGCCGGATCTGGCCGAGGCCGACCTGCCGGCGGTGGAGGCCTATGGCGAGGCGCAACCCATCGCCTGCGACAGCACCGCCGCGGGCCGTCACACCAACCGCCGGGTAGAGCTGTGGCTGCGCCCGCAGCCCGCCTGGGACGGCCCCCTGCCCCCGCCCCCCGACACGGTTCCGGTGGCGAACGATCTCTGAAGCGGGAGGTCTCGCGCCTCCCTCCCCCTCGTGGGGAGGGATGGGGAGGGGGGCGAGGCTTCCGGCCGCGGGCAAGAGGCCCCCTCCCCCATCCCCTCCCACCAGGGGAGGGGAGGTGCCCTATCTGCCCGCGACCCACCTGAACAGAACCCGCAGCCGAAGCTTCAGCCCCGCTCCCCGGCCAGCAGCGCGGCGAGGCCGGCGCGGTAGTCGGGATACCTGAGCCGAACGCCCAGTTCCTCCCGGATCAGGTCGTTCCGCACCCGCTTGCTCTCGGAATAGAAGCTGCGGGCCATGGGGGTCATGGGGGCGGTGTCCCAGCTTTCTTCCGGCGGCAGCGGCAGGCCCAGCAGGCGGGCGGCATGGGCGATCACGTCCTCGGGGGGTGCGGGCTCGTTGTCGGTGACGTTGTAGATGGCGCCGGGGCGCGGCCGGGCGATGGAGGCGGCCAGCACCTGCGCGATGTCCTCGACATGGATGCGGCCGAAGACCTGGCCCGGCTTGACGATCCGCCGCGCGGTGCCCTCGCGCACCTTGGCGAAGGGGCCGCGGCCGGGGCCGTAGATCCCGGCCAGCCGGAAGACATGCATGGGCCAGCCCAGCGCCAGCCATTCCGCCTCGGCCGCCACCCGCTCGCGCCCACGGGGGCCGGCGGGGGCGGGCGGCGTGGTCTCGTCCACCCAGCCGCCCCGGTGGTCGCCATAGACCGAGGTGGTGGAGAGGTATCCCGCCCAGACCGGCCGCGC
>JBBCJM010000117.1:0-3965 GCA_037190175.1 Paracoccaceae bacterium
ATCAGCCGCGCCAGGTTGACGTTGACCGAGGCCAGCGCCACCGCCACGGGCAGGTCCTCGCGGACCACCAGCTGCTGCACCATGGCCAGCCGGGCCGGCTGGACCAGCGCGACCAGCGTGCCCTGCAGGGTGATCAGCACCAGAAGCCCGACGAGGTTCAGCAGGTCCGCCGCCAGCAGCCCCGCCCCCAGCAGCGCCAGCACGGCCGAAAGGATCTGCGCCAGCCGGTTCTGCCACAGCCGGTCCCAGCGGTCGGCGGCCACCCCGGCGAAGGGGCCGGTCAGCACCACCGGCAGCAGGTCGCAGGCCGCCAGCACCCCCACCCAGAAGGCCGAGCCGGTCCACTCCCAGACCAGCCAGGCCGCCGCCACCCGCTGCATCCAGGTGCCGATCATCGACAGCCCGTTGGCGGCGAAGAAGCGGCCATACTGGCCCTGGGTCAGCAGACGGATCGCCGTGGGCCTGCGGCGGGGATACCCGCCGCCGTCAGCCATTCCCCGACACCACCCGGATCGGCGCGCCGTCGAGGAAGGCCAGGATGTTCTCGATCGCGTCGGAGTAATAGGTCGCCAGCATCTCGCGGGTGAAATAGCCCAGATGCGGGGTGAGCACCACATTGGGAAGCTGCCGGAAGCGGTCGTCCGGCGGCAGGGGCTCGACCCCGAACACGTCGAGGCCGGCGCCGGCGATGCGACCCTCCGCCAACGCGGCGAACAGCGCGTCCTCGTCCACCAGCCCGGCGCGGGCGGTGTTGACCAGCAATGCCGCGGGCTTCATCGCGCCGATCTCGGCCGCGCCCACGATGCCGCGGGTGGCGGGGGCCAGCGCAAGATGCAGGCTGACCACATCGGCCTGCGCGAAGAGGTCCGGTTTCGACACCAGCCGCGCCCCGCCGGCCGCCGCGCGTTCGGGGGTGAGGTTGGGGCTCCAGGCGATGACATCCATCCCGAAGGCCGCGCCGATGCGGGCGACGCCGGCGCCAAGGGGCCCCAGCCCGACCACCCCCAGCACCTTGCCGCGCAGGGTGGTGCCCGCGGAATGCTGCCAGCCGCCCTGCCGCATCATCCGGTCCTCGGCGGCGATGTGGCGGGCCAGCGACAGGATCAGGCCCCAGGCCAGTTCCACCACCGCGCCCGACCCGGAGCCGAGGACCGGCGTGTTCGACACCACCACCCCGCCTTCCGCCGCCGCGCGCAGGTCGATGGTATCCACCCGCTTGCCGGTGACGCAGAGGAACCGCAGCCGGGGCAGGCGCTCCAATGTCTCGCGCGGGAAGGGGGTGCGTTCGCGCAGGGTGCAGAGGATGTCGAAACCCGCCAGCGCCTGCCCCACCTCGTCGGGCGAACGCAGGGGGCGGTCGATGACCGTGACCCCGGCGCGGGCCCGGACCGGGGCCCAGTCCGCCACCTGCTGCGACAGGCCAAGGTAGTCGTCCAGAACGGCGATCTGCATGGAAAGGTCCAAAACGGACGGCGGGCCCAAGGGGGGGCCCGCCGCGGTCAAAGGGTCACTCGCGCACCCATTCCTCGGCCCAGATCCCCAGCGGGTCATAGGTCGACTGGCGGAAGTTCTTCAGGTCCGGCACCGCGACATAGGACCGGGTATAGAAATACAGCGGCAGCATCGGCAGGTCCTCGGCAAAGATCGCCTGGATCTCGGCCCAGGCCGCCTTGGTCTCCTCGGCGCTCAGCGCGGCGTCGAACTTGTCCAGCGCGGCATCCATCCGGTCGCTGGCATAGCCCGAGAAGTTGTTGCCGGTGAAGTTGTTGCCTTCCGTCGGGATGCGGTTCGACCCGATCGCGATGCGCGGCGAGGTCGAGGGCGAGAAGTCGATCGACGACATGATGAGCCCGGTGAACTGCCGCTTGCGCGCCATCTCGCCGTTGTATTCCTGCAGGGGCACGAATTTCAGCCCGATGTCGAAACAGGCCTCGGCCAGCTGGCTTTGCAGCACCTGGGCGATCTGCTCGCGGGTCTGGTTGCCCGCGGTGGTGCCCAGTTCCAGCGTCAGCCGCTGGCCCGCGGCATTGGTGCAGACGCCGCCCGGCCCCGGGGTCCAGCCCGCCTCGGCCAACAGGGCCTTGGCCTTGTCCAGGTCGAACTCGTAGGTCTCCATCCCGGCATTGTAGAAGGGGCTGGTGGTCGAGACGAGGCCGTTGGCCACGAACTGCTGGCCGTCGAACAGCGCCTCGGTGATCGCCTCGCGGTCGATGGCCAGCAGAAGGGCCTGCCGCACCTTCACATCCGCCAGGATCGGGTTGTCGAGGTTCATCGCCACCCGCTCAAGGTTGGTGCCGTCGGCGATGTGGTAGGTGAACTTGTCGGGGTTCTGCTTGCGGATGTCCAGCATCTGGCTGAAGCTGATGCCGCCCGGGCTCACCGGCACCGCGTCGATCTCGCCCGACAGCAGGTTCTGCATGAGGGCGGACGAGTTGTCGCGATAGCTCAGCACCACCCGTTCCAGGCCCGGCGTGGCGCCCGGCCAGTGCGGGTTGTGTTCCCAGATCAGCCGGGTGCCGATCTGGTAGTCGGTGAGCATGAAGGCCCCGTTCCACAGCCCCGGATGCGTCGGGTTGGTGTTGTAGAGCGACTGCTTGGTATAGGCGTCGCCCTCGGGGTTGGCGGTGTAGATCGGCTCTTCAAGATGGGCCGGCAGCAGCTGGTCCCAGGAGGCGAAGCTGGACAGCGCCTGGGGCAGGACCAGGACGAAGGTCCGGTCGTCCACCACCTCGACGGCGCTGGCCCGGTTCCAGGGATTGTAGTTGGAAAAGCCGATCCTGGTGTCGGTGCCCATCCTGTGGGTGAACACCACGTCCTTCGTGGTCAGCGGGGTGCCGTCGCCCCAGGCCAGCCCCTCCTTCAGGGTGAAGGTGACGCGCATCCCCCTGGTGCCGTCGGGGTTGTCCATCAGCACGGCCAGGCCGTTCTCCAGCGTCGGGAGTTCCTCGCAGAGTATGCACTGGTTGACGATGTTGTCGTCATAGGCGGTGATCGGGCGCAGGCCATAGCCCATGACCAGCCGCTTGGTGTTGTTCACCTGGATCAGCGGGTGGAAGTTGGTCAGGAACTGCAACTGGCCGATCACCAGCTGCGACTTGTCGGGTTGGGCCTGGACGGCGAACGTCCCTGCCAGCGTGGCGGCCAAGAGCATGGCGGCCAGGGTGGTTCTCTTTGTCATTGGCTCTCCTCCCAGAAGCGTGGTGGTCGTTCGTTCGGTCAGTGCGACCGGCCCTCGTTTTCTGCCCGAGGGTCGAAGGCATGGCGCACCCCGTCGCCGACGAAGTTGACGGCCATGACGGTGGCGAAGATCAAGAGCCCCGGATAGATCGCCAGATGCGGGGCCGAGATGATGAGCTGCTGCGCATTGGTCAGCATGTTCCCCCAGGTCGGCGTGGGCGGCACGATGCCGAAGCCCAGGAACGACAGGGTGGATTCCAAGAGGATCACCCGCCCCACGGTCAGCGTCGCCGCCACGATCAGGGGCGTCGAGATGTTGGGCAGGATGTGGACGAAGACGTTGTAGCGCCGCCGCGCGCCCGAGACGGTGGCGGCGCGCACATAGTCGCGGTCGCGCACCTGGATCGCGCCGGCCCGGGCGATGCGGGCCATGGTGGTCCAGTCCACCAGCGCGATGATGATGACGATGCGCAGGAACACCGACAGCGGCGAACTCGCCGCCTGCGGCGACAGGCCCAGCTTGGTCAGGTCCACCGCGCCCAGCACGATCAAGAGCGGGATCAGCGGCAGGGCGATCATGCAGTCGGTCAGCCGCATCAGGATCGCGTCGGTGCGCCCGCCGATGAAGCCCGCGGTCACCCCCACCGCCACGCCGATCACCGCCATCAGCAGGGTGGCCAGCACCCCCACCGCGATGGATACCTGCCCGCCGTACATCAGCCGCAGCATCACGTCGCGCCCCAGGTCGTCGGTGCCCAGCCAGTGCTGCGCCGAGGGGCCGCGGAACC
>JBBCJM010000118.1:0-6623 GCA_037190175.1 Paracoccaceae bacterium
TCGGTATGGCGCTTGATCCGCGCGACGGCGTCGCCGACCGCGCCGTAATCGGCGATGGCGCCGCCGGTCACGCCGGTGACCGAGACGTAATAGACGAAGCCGGAGGTGTTCTGCAGCACCTTGGGCAGGCGGCGGTCGTCGGTGGTGGGGGTGGCCAGCCGGATGAAGTTCAGCCCCGCTGCCCGGGCGGGCAGGCACAGCTCCTCGTCCTCCTCGGGCGGCAGGTCGACCACGATCAGCCCGTCGATCCCGGCCGCCTTGGCCTCGGCCAGGAACCGCTCCACCCCGCGGGAATAGATCGGGTTGTAATAGCCCATCAGCACGATGGGGGTGTTCGTGTCCCCGGCGCGGAAGTCGCGCACCATCTGGAGCGTGCGCTCCAGCGTCTGCCCGCCCTCCAGCGCCCGCTGCCCGGCGCGCTGGATGGTGGGGCCGTCGGCCATCGGGTCGGTGAAGGGCATCCCCAGCTCGATCACGTCCACCCCCGCCGCCGGCAGCCCCTTCATCACCGCCAGCGAGGTCGCCACGTCCGGGTCGCCCGCCATCATGTAGGCCACGAAGGCCCGGCGGCCCTGGGCCCGCAGCCGGGCGAAGGTATCGTCGATGCGGGTCATGCGGGGCCTCCCTGCTGCGCCATGGCGGGGTGCGACGGCGGGCGGGAAAAGTCAATGCGGCTCGGGCCGGCGTCGTGCTGGTGGAGAGCGCCGGGGGGCTTCGCGCCCCCAAGCCAGCGGTTCCTCGAACCGATGGCGTCACCGCTGGCTCACCCCGCGGGAATTTTATGGCTCGAAAGAAAGCAGGGCGGGGACAATTTGACTCAAACTGTCCCTCATCTTGGTTCAAATACTCTGCGGGGGTCCGGGGGTGCAAAAACCCCCGGCGCCGTCGGCACCATGCCGCAGACAAGGGAGAGATCCTATCGGGCGCCCTCGCGGACCATGTAGCGCACCGCCTTGCCCGGCCCCAGTTGCGCCCGCCCGGCCTCGGCGAAGCCCAGGGCGGCGTGGAAGGCGTCGGAGCCCGGGTTGGGCGGGGCGGTGTTGATCTCGCAGACCAGCGGGCCGAGGTCATGGGCCGCGGCGAAGGCCCCGAACTCCTCATAGAGCCGCCGCGCCAGCCCCCGTCCGCGGGCCTCGGGCGCCACCACCACCCGGTCGACATAGGCGAAGCGCGGATAGCGGGCCGCGAACCAGCGGTAGTTGGGGCTGTCGTAGGGCGAGCCCGGCGCGAAGCCCAGGAGAAAGGCCAGCACCCGCCCCTCCTCCACCACCGCCCGGGCGAAGACCGCCCAGCCGGCCAGCTCCGCCAGCCGGGCGGGGGTCAGCGGCGAGGTCTCGGCCTCCGCCGCCCGGTTCAGCGCCAGCACGCCCTCCAGCACGGCGGGCGGGGCTTCGGTCAGGGGCAGGGTATCGGTCATGGCCCGGCTTGTGGCACGCGGCCGGGCGGGCAGCAATGGCTCAGCCCCGCCGGAAGGGGGCCGAGACCATCCAGTGGGTTCCGAAGCGGTCCTTCACCATCCCGAACCCGTCCGACCAGAAGGTGGGCTGGAATTCCATCAGCACCGCCCCGCCCTCGGCCAGCGCGTCGAACACCCGCCGCGCCTCCTCGATCGAGCCCGCCTCGTGGCTGATCGTCACCCCCTGCTGCGGCCCGCCCTCATGCCCGGGCGGATAGTCCGAGGCCATCAGCGCCCGCCCGCCCGCCGCCAGCGTGGCATGCAGGATCAGGGGCGAGTCCTTCTGCTCCGTCGGCGCCTCGGGCGCCTCGGCATAGGTCATCATCTGCAACTCGCCGCCGAACAGCGCCTGATAGGCGCTCATCGCCGCGCGGCAGTTGCCCTGGAAATGGAGGTAGGGATCGAAGCTCATGGCCGAATCTCCCCTGTTGGGTGCCCCAGACTGCCACGGAACCGGGGCCACCTTGAACCCCGCGCGCCCGGCCCCTAGAAGCGGCGCGTCACAGCGGAGGGCGTCATGGGTTTCAGGATGGGGATCGTCGGGCTGCCCAACGTGGGCAAGTCCACGCTGTTCAACGCGCTGACCCGCACCGCGGCGGCGCAGGCGGCGAATTTCCCCTTCTGCACCATCGAGCCCAATGTGGGCGAGGTCGCGGTGCCCGACGCGCGGCTGCCGAAACTGGCCGCCATCGCGGGGTCGAGGCAGGTGATCCCGGCGCGGATGACCTTCGTGGACATCGCCGGGCTGGTGCGGGGCGCGTCGAAGGGCGAGGGGCTGGGCAACCAGTTCCTGGCCAATATCCGCGAATGCGATGCCATCGCCCATGTGCTGCGCTGCTTCGAGGACGGCGACATCACCCATGTCGAGGGGCGGATCGACCCGGTGGCGGATGCCGAGACCATCGAGACCGAGCTGATGCTGGCCGATCTGGAATCGGTCGAGCGGCGGCGGGCGAACCTCGCCCGCAAGCTGAAGGGCGGCGACAAGGAGAGCCTGGATCAGGACCGCCTGCTGGCGCTGGCGCAGAAGGCGCTGGAGGACGGCCGGCCGGCCCGCACCGTCCAGGTGGCGGATGACGACCTGCGCCAGTGGCGACTCTTGCAGCTCTTGACCGCCAAGCCTGTGCTCTACGTCTGCAACGTCGAGGAGGCTTCGGCGGCCGCGGGCAATGCGCAATCGGCCCGGGTGGCGGAAATGGCAGCGCGGCAGGGGGCGGGGACGGTGGTGATCTCGGCCCGGATCGAGGAGGAGCTGGCGCAGCTGCCCGAGGAGGAGGCGGCGCTGTTCCTGGAGGAGATGGGGCTGCACGAGGCGGGCTTGGACCGGCTGATCCGGGCGGGCTACGAGCTGCTGGGGTTGCAGACCTATTTCACCGTGGGCCCGAAGGAGGCGCGGGCCTGGACGATCACCAAGGGCACGCTGGCGCCGCAGGCCGCCGGGGTGATCCACGGCGATTTCGAGAAGGGCTTCATCCGCGCCGAGACCGTGGCCTATGCCGACTACATCGCCGGCAACGGCGAGGCGGGGGCCAAGGAGGCCGGCAAGTTCCGGGTGGAGG
This sequence comes from Paracoccaceae bacterium, assembly GCA_037190175.1. Lineage (GTDB taxonomy): Bacteria > Pseudomonadota > Alphaproteobacteria > Rhodobacterales > Rhodobacteraceae > JBBCJM01. The sequence continues at coordinate 3,016 of JBBCJM010000118.1, forward strand.
GCAAGACCTACGAGGTGCAGGACGGCGACGTGCTGCACTTCCTGTTCTCGGGCTGAGCAGCCTCGCACGCTGCCTGTGACAGGCGGCTTTCCAGGAGTTGATCCGCCGTCTTGTCCGGCTAGACTGTCCGTCAAAATTCGTGTCGGGGCAGGATTGGGGACGGAATGGAAGTCGCATTTGGAAAGAAAGTGTTCGAACTGCGCGAGGTTGTCGGCAGGGTGGTCCGCTCGGAGCGGCTGGCGGGAACCACGACGATCCACACCCCTGCCCATACCGCGCCCGACGGCGGATCCCGCCCGGCCTCGACCGTCAGCGTCACCAAGATCCACGAAGACATCCAGATGGTCCTGAAGGACGGAAGCCCCTTCACGCTGAACCTCTGGAACACCGGGCTGATGGCCAGCGAGGATGACGTGCTGCACACGCTGTGGCTGCGCCGCAAGGGCAAGGAGGAGGAGGTGCTGGTCGCCGTCCACGACCGCACCACGGGGCAGGAAGTCTGGCTCGACGCCAATCTGAACAGGCTGTTCAACCTGACCGAGCCGATGTGGAAGGGGCTGGCCGTGGCCTTCGCGCTCGGCGTGGTGGGCTATATCATCCTGTCCAGCATCCCCGTTCTTGGAACCCTCGCGATCCTGCTGCCGGTCGGCTTGCCGGTCTTCACCTGGTGGCTCGACAAGAGGGGGCGCGGGCATGTCGCCGAACTGAAGCGCCTGGGCGGCGAGGGGTTCCGCTCGCGCCGGCAGGAGGCGTTTGCCTGAGCCCGGTCAGGCTTGCGGTCGCCCGCCTGCCGGCCGGGACCAGCGGGTTGGCGGGCTGGCCCATCGAGCTATGGGCCAGAGCAGGATCGGTTCAGGCGAAACCGCCGCCATCGGGACCGCCGGATGAAGTCTCGCACCTCCCTCCCCCTCGTGGGGAGGGATGGGGAGGGGGGCAGCACCCCAGGCCGTGGGAAAGCCCCCTCCCCCATCCCCTCCCACGAGGGGAGGGGAGGCGCGATTCCTGCCGACGATGCCGCTTGAACCGATCCCGCCCTGGCTCGGGCCTGCCGGGAACCGGGAGCGGGATCTGCTGCGAGATGCCGGGGGCCAGGCCGCAAAAGGCCGCATCGGCAGGACGCCGGCCCGTTCCCCGGTCAGAAGCTGCCGGACCCCAGCAGGCCCTTCCGGATCTCGGTCTTGCGCTGCTCGGGCGTGGCGATCACCCGGCCGGTGGCGGGGTTGCGCCGGCCGGGGGTGGCGGCGACCTCGCGCGCGGGCAGGATCGCCTTGGTCTTGCCCGGCACCACCACGCGGGCCACGCGGGCCTCGCAGACCACCTTGCCCTCGGCCTGCAACTGCCGGATCAGCGCCGGGGTGGGTTCCAGGCTGTCGGGCACCTGCCGCTTGGCCAGGAAATAGCTGGTCAGCGCGGTGCGCGAGCCCGGCCCCCAGGAGCCATCGACCTTCATGTGATAGCAGCCCAGCCGCGCCAGTTCCGCCTGCGCGGCACGGGCAAGCTCGCGCGGGCTCTCGTCGATCGTGATCCCGGTGTCGTCCAGCAGCCGCGGGTCGATGGCGGCCAGCACGGCGCGGCCCTGCTCGTCGTCCGGCGTCACCTCGCTGCCGGGCACGCGGGCGGCGGCAAGCTCCAGCACCCCGCGGGTGTCCCAGGTCAGCGCCGCCACCCGGACCGCCGGCCCGATCTCCTCGCCCAGCCCGGGGCTTTCGGGCTCCTGCGGCAGGCTGGCGATGACCTCGGGCGGCAGGCTGCCCAGGTCGCCCGCGAGGATCGGCCGGTCGGGTTCGGGCAGGCCGGGCCGCGCGGGCAGGCCGGCCAGCACCACCGGCGCGTCGGCCCCGCCCGGCAGGCCGGAGGCCGCCGCAGGCGCCTTGACCCCGGCCGGCGCCGGGGGGGCATTGGCCAGCACGCTGGGCCCCGAGGTGGGCGGCGCGGTGGGCACGGTCTGCGCGGGCAGCGCGGCGCCCCGCGTCTCCAGCGCCGCGGCGATCACCGGCAGGTCGGGCAGGGCGGCGACCACCAGCGGCGGCTCGGGCGACAGCACCGGGGTGCCGGTCACGGTCACGCCGGTGTCCACCACCTCCAGCTCGGTCATGTCGAAGTCGATCTCGGGCTCCAGCGGCAGGACCGGCGTGTCGGCGGTCACCGCGCTGATCGAGACGCTTTCCTCCCGCGCGATCTCCAGGTTGTAGCTGGCCACCGTGATCGCATCGTCGGCCTTGCGCAGCGAGTCCTCGGAAAAGCCCGAGGCGCGCAGCAATTCCATGAACTTCGCCCGATCCTCGGGGGAGAGCTGGGCCAGAAGCTCGTAGTCCGCCTCGGACAACTCCTGCCGGGTCTCGGTGGCCTGCTTGAAGTAGAACTGCTCGCGCAGCGAGGACTGGTCCCAGGGGATCTGCCGGCGCAGCGTGGTTTCCTCGACCTCGGTGCGCACCTTGATCATCATGTCGGAGACCGAGAGGCCCGGCGTCTCGATGTTCTTCAGAAGCGCGGTGGTGAAGGGGCTGTTGGGCGCATCGCCCGCGCCGTCATAGGTCACCGCCCCGGGCTCGGTCGCGAAGGCCACGAAGGTGCCCACCCCGGTCTGCAGCCGCGCCAGCCCGTCCGCCGCCGCCGAGCCGCGCACCGCCGCCGGCAGCGGGTCGTTGCGGCAGGCGTCGAGGAAGATCAGCGTCTGGCGCTGGCGGCTTTGCAGCCGGGCGATGATGCCGTCCAGGCTCCAGGTCTGGGCCCGGATCGCCTCGCGGCTGGTCAGCGCGGCATCGACCGGCAGCAGGTAGTTGGCGCCGTTCATCTGGAAGGCGTGGCCGGAATAGAAGAAGAGCGTGCTCTCCGCCGTCTCGGCGTCCTTGGCGAAGGCGTCCACCCGGTCCCAGAAGTCCGCCACGCCCACGTCCGTCAGCAGGGTGACCTCGAAGCCCAGCCGCTCCAGCGTCGCGGCCACGTCCTGCGCGTCGCGCACCGCGTTCTTCAGCACCGGGGCGCCGGAATAGGCCGCATTGCCCACCACCAGCGCCAGCCGCCGCGCCTCGGCCTGACTGAGCCCCGCGGCCATCAGGATCGCGGTCAGCGCCGCCACCGAAAGGGCGCGACGCAGCGGCAGGGCGACGTGACGGGGGCGCAGCATGGGGACCGTCCGGGCTGATCGAGGGTTCGTGATCACTCTAGCGCCCCGGGTGCCGCGAGGCCAGTCGCAATCCTGTCAACTGGCGGCGGCCGGTGTGTCGCCCCGGCCGCAAAGATCGGTCGAAAGCCGCGCATCCCGGCCGCGCCGATTGATTCGCGCTCGTCCCGCGCCTATAGTTCCGCCTTGGGGGTTTCGTGCGGCTCCGCGGCCAAGGCCCGGCTGTCGCCCGTGATGAAGGACAGATTTGTCATGCAGAAACTTCTGGGGTTGGGCCTCGTGCTGGCGATGGGGGTGGCGCCGGCACTGGCTGACGACCTTGTTCCGATGCCGCAGTTGCAGACCTCGCAGGTCGTGCCGCTGATCGGCGTTCCCGCTGCCGCCCCGCCCGCCGAGGCAGAGCCCGAGCTGGTGCTGGCTGCCGAGCCCGCGGCCCCCGTGGTCTCGGCCCGTCCGCGCGTCAGGCCCGAGGCCGCGCCGGCCC
>JBBCJM010000119.1:0-6730 GCA_037190175.1 Paracoccaceae bacterium
GGCCCGGGGGTTTTCCCCCCCCGCACCCCCGCAGGATATTTGGATCAAGGCAAAGAGGGGGGGCGGGGCTGATGTTGTCCGCTCTGCGCCTTGCCCTGTTCCGCAACCACCGCAACCTGCGGCTGGAGTTCGACGGGCGGCCCGTGGCGATCTGGGGGCCGAACGGGGCGGGCAAGACCAATATCCTGGAGGCGGTCTCGCTGCTCTCGCCGGGCCGCGGGTTGCGGCGGGCGGCGGCGGAGGAGATCGGGCGGCGCCCGGATGGCGCGGGCTGGAAGGTGGCGGCGCTGCTGGACGGGCACGAGGTCGAGACCTGGGCGGAAGGTTCAGGCCGTCAGGTGCGCATCGACGGCAAGGCGGCGACCCAGACCGCCTTGGGGGCGCTGGCCCGCGTGGTCTGGCTGGTGCCCGCCATGGACCGGCTGTGGATCGAGGCGCCGGAGGGGCGGCGGCGGTTCCTCGACCGGCTGGTGCTGAGCCTCGCGCCCGATCATGCCGAGGCGACGCTGGAGTACGAGCGCGCGATGCGCGAGCGCAACCGGCTGCTGAAGGATCAGGTGCAGGACGCCGGCTGGTATGGCGCCATCGAGGCGCGGATGGCCGCGGCGGGGGCGCGGATCACCGCGGCCCGGGCGGCGGTGGTGGCGCGGCTGGCAAGCGCGCAGGTGGACGGCGCCTTTCCCGCCGCTGCGCTGGAGCTGGAGCCGGGCGAAGGGGCGGGCGATCTGGCCGCCGCGCTGGCGGCGGGGCGGCGGCGCGACATGCTGGCGGGGCGCAGCCTGTCGGGGCCGCATCGGGCCGACCTGCGCGCCGTCTGGGCCGCCAAGGACATGCCCGCCGCGCAATGTTCCACCGGCGAGCAGAAGGCGCTGCTGATCTCGCTGATCCTCGCCAGCGCGCGGATTGCGGCACAGGATCTCGGGCGGGCGCCCTTGATATTGCTCGACGAGGTGGCGGCGCATCTGGATCCGGGGCGGCGGGCGGCGCTCTATGACGAGATCTGTGCGCTGGGGGCGCAGGCGTTCCTGACCGGGACCGAGGCCGGGCTGTTTGACTCCCTGGGCGAAAGAGCGCAAGGCTTTGCCGTCGCCGCGTCCGGCGGCGTATCGGAGGAAACCCCGGCATGACCCGGCAGCGTGTGACGCTGATCACCCTTGGCGTGGCCGATCTGGCGGCTGCGCGGGCGTTCTACGCCCGGCTGGGCTGGGCGGAGCACGGCGAAAGCCAGCCGGGGGTGGCGTTCTTCCAGATGCAGGGCGCGGCGCTGGCGCTGTTCGGGCTGGGCGATCTGGCGGAGGATCAGGGGCGCGCCGGGGCGGCCTTGGGCACCGGAGCGGTGACCTTGGCGCAGAACTTCGCCACCGAGGCGGAGGTGGATGCCGCCTTTGCCGAGGCGCTGGCGGCGGGCGCCACGGCGCTGAAACGGCCCGAGAAGGTGTTCTGGGGCGGCTATTCCGGCTATTGGGCCGACCCCGACGGCCATGTCTGGGAAGTCGCGATGAACCCGTTCTGGCCGCTGAACGATGACGGCAGCCTGACCCTGCCATGACCGTCACCCTCAGCCAGCTCGCCCTCTATGCCCTGGGCATGGCGGGGCTTTGGGCGGTGCCAGGCCCGGTCTGGGTGGCACTGACCGCGCGCGCGCTGTCGGGCGGCATGGCGGCGGCCTGGCCGCTGGCGGTGGGGGTGGCGCTGGGCGACCTGCTCTGGCCGCTGTGTGCGGTGCTGGGGCTGGCCTGGGTGCTGTCGCTCTATGGCGATGCGCTGGAGGTGTTGCGCTGGGTCGCGGCGCTGGTCTTCATCGTGATGGGCGTGCTGCTGATCCGCGCCCCGGCCAAGGCGCCCGGCACCGACAGCCGCATGACGCGGCCCGGGATCTGGGCCGGGTTTTCGGTCGGCGTGGCGGCGGTGATCGGCAACCCCAAGGCGATCCTGTTCTACATGGGCTTCCGGCCCGGGTTTTTCGACCTGGGCCGGGTCAACGGCTGGGACATCGCGGCGATCCTGGCGATTTCGGCCATCGTGCCGATGGTGGGGAACCTCTGCCTCGCGCTGTTCCTCGACCGTGCGCGGCGGCTGCTGCAAAGCCCGCAGGCGGTGCGGCGGATGAACATCGGGTCCGGCGTGCTGCTGGTGCTGGTGGGCTTGGTCATTCCCTTTACGTGAGCGGGAATCTGGCGCCCGAGGCGTGACATTCCCCACCCCGGCCGCTATAACCTGCGGGCAACGTGAAGGACAAGGCAGGCATGGCCGAAGCAGCACGGAAGGCCGAGGAATACGGCGCCGATTCCATCATGGTTCTCAAGGGGTTGGAGGCGGTCCGCAAACGCCCCGGCATGTATATCGGCGACACCGACGACGGCAGCGGCCTGCACCACATGGTCTACGAGGTGGTGGACAACGGCATCGACGAGGCGCTGGCAGGCCACGCCACCGCCGTCACGGTGAAGATCCACGCCGATTCCAGTGTCTCGGTGCGCGACAACGGCCGCGGTATCCCGATCGACATCCACGCAGAAGAGGGTGTCAGCGCGGCCGAGGTCATCATGACCCAGCTGCACGCGGGCGGCAAATTCAACAACACCGACGACAGCGGCAATGCCTACAAGGTCTCGGGCGGGCTGCACGGCGTGGGCGTCTCGGTCGTCAACGCGCTGTCGGACTGGCTGGAACTGCGGGTCTGGCGCAACGACACCGAATACAGCGCCCGGTTCGAGAACGGCGAATGCGTGGTCCACGTCCACCCCGTCGGCCCCGCGCCGGGCGAGCGGGGGACCGAGGTGCGCTTCATGGCCTCGTCCAGGACCCACCGGCCGGACGGTACCTTCTCGAACCTCGATTACAGCTTCAAGACGCTGGAGACCCGGCTGCGGGAACTGGCCTTCCTGAACTCGGGCGTGCGCATCATCATCGAGGACGAGCGCCCGGCGGAGCCGCTGCGGACGGAACTGTTCTACGAAGGCGGGGTCAAGGAATTCGTTAAATACCTCGACCGCTCCAAGCATCCGGTGATCCCGGAGCCGATCTACATGGTGGGCGAAAAGAACGGCATCGGCGTGGAAATCGCCATGTGGTGGAACGACAGCTATAATGAAATGGTGCTGCCCTTCACCAACAACATCCCGCAGCGCGATGGCGGTACCCATCTTGCGGGCTTCCGCGGCGCGCTGACCCGCACCATCAACAGCTACGCCCAGACCAGCGGCATCGCGAAACGCGAGAAGGTGGATTTCACCGGCGACGACGCGCGCGAGGGGCTGACCTGCGTGCTGTCGGTCAAGGTGCCGGATCCGAAATTCTCCAGCCAGACCAAGGATAAGCTGGTCTCGTCCGAGGTGCGCCCGGCGGTAGAGAACCTGGTGAACGAAAAGCTGGCCGAGTGGTTCGAGGAGAACCCGGGGCCCGCCAAGGGTATCGTCGGCAAGATCATCGAGGCCGCGCTGGCCCGCGAGGCGGCGCGCAAGGCGCGCGAGCTGACCCGGCGCAAGACGGCGCTGGATGTGGCCTCGCTGCCCGGCAAGCTGGCGGATTGCCAGGAACGCGACCCGTCGAAGTCGGAGCTGTTCCTGGTCGAGGGCGACTCGGCCGGCGGTTCCGCCAAGCAGGGCCGCTCGCGCGCCAACCAGGCCGTGCTGCCGCTGCGCGGCAAGATCCTGAACGTGGAACGCGCGCGGTTCGACAAGATGCTGTCGAGTGCCGAGATCGGCACACTGATCACCGCGCTCGGCACCGGGATCGGTCGCGACGAGTTCGACATCGGCAAGCTGCGCTACCACAAGGTGGTCATCATGACCGATGCCGATGTGGACGGCGCGCATATCCGCACGCTGCTGCTGACGTTCTTCTTCCGCCAGATGCCGCAGCTGATCGAGGGGGGATACCTCTATATCGCGCAGCCGCCGCTGTATAAGGTGTCGCGCGGCAAGTCCGAGGTCTATCTGAAGGATCAGGCGGCGCTGGACGACTACCTGATCGCGCAAGGCACCGAGGGCGCGGTGTTGCGGCTGGGCACCGGCGAAGAGATCGCGGGCGCCGATCTGGCCCGGGTGATCGAAGGCGCGCGGGCCTTCCGCCGCATCCTCGACGCCTTCCCGACGCATTACCCCCGCCCGATCCTGGAGCAGGCGGCCATCGCGGGCGCCTTCGACGCCGGCCAGACCGATCTGCAAGCGGTGGCCGACAAGGTGGCGGCGCGGCTGGATGCGGTGGCGGTGGAATACGAGCGCGGCTGGCGGGGCCGCATCACCCAGGACCACGGCATCCGCCTGGCCCGCGTGCTGCGCGGCGTCGAGGAGATCCGCACGCTGGACGGCGCCGTCCTGCGCTCGGGCGAGGCGCGGCGGCTGTCGCAGATCGCGGCGACGACGCGGGACGCCTATGTCACCGGCAGCCGTCTGGTGCGGAAAGAGCGGGAAACCGCGATCAACGGCCCCATCGAGCTGCTGCGGGCGATCCTCTCCGAGGGCGAAAAGGGCCTGTCGCTGCAACGCTACAAGGGTCTGGGCGAGATGAACCCCGAGCAGCTGTGGGAAACCACGCTGGACCCCGAGGCGCGCACCTTCCTGCAAGTGCGGATCGACGATGTGGCCGAGGCCGACGACATCTTCACCAAGCTGATGGGCGACGTGGTGGAACCCCGCCGCGAGTTCATCCAGCAGAACGCGCTGAGCGTGGAGAACCTGGACTTCTGACCGGGGGTGGGGGAAACCCCACCCTGCACGGGCAGCGGGGTCCGAACCGCGGAATGCCGTGCCGACGTAGGGCGGGGTTCATCCCGCCATACCCCGGCCAGACATTTCCATCTCGACTTCCACCCCGGATTTTCCCACCCTGCGGCCAGCCCGAGGGGAGGAACGAATGCCGTCCGATTGCCTGTTCTGCCGTATCGCCGCGGGCGAGCTGCCCGCGCACAAGGTCTATGAGGACGACCATGTCCTCGCCTTTCTCGATCTGCATCCGATCCGCGAGGGCCATGTGCTGGTGATCCCGCGCGCGCACCATGTCTGGTTCGAGGACCTGCCCGAGGATCTGGCCACCCGCATCACCACCTGCGCACAGCGGCTGGCGCGGGGCATGAAGCGGATCTACGGGGTGGAGCGGGTATCGCTGTTTTACACCGGCATCCATGTGCCCCATGCCCATGCCCATGTGGTGCCGATGCATCATGTCCATGACGTGACGTCGCAGGTCTATCTGGTCGACGGGCCCGAGGGTTATGCGGTGCCGCCCAGCCCGGATGCCGCGACGATGGCGCGGGTGGCGGGCCTGTTGGCGGAGGAACTGGCGCGGCAGGCGTAGCGCATGTGGCTGGCCCCGGGGGGCCGTCTGCCCCCCGGACCCCCCGAGGATATTTTCATCAAGGCAAAGAGCACAGCGGCTTCGAGGAATGGAAAGTGCCAGATTTTCGAAAATCCTGTTGCATTCCGTCGCGGCGGGACGCACACTCGCGCCATTCCATCATGGAGGATTCCGATGTCCCGCCCGCATGAGAACCACCGCGAAGATGTCGCCGGCCGCGCCAATGTCGAGGATACGCCCGAACTGCTGGCCTATTACGACGATCTCGACCGTTTCGGCGCCGGCGCGCTGTGGACGGTGGCCAACAAGATCGAGCCGTGGGAGCCGAAATCGGCCTCGGTCCCCATGCTGTGGCGCTGGAACGAACTGCGCGAACCCGTGCTGCGCTCGGTCGATCTGGTGACGCCGGAGAAGGCGGGCCGCCGGGTGATCTACCTGCGCAACCCGGGCCGCGACGATGTGGCGGCGGCGGTCGGCTGGATCTACTCGGGCCTGCAAGTGATGAACCCCGGCGAGGCGGCGGGCGCGCACCGCCATTCGGCCTCGGCGATCCGCTTCATCCTGGAGGGCTCGGGCGCTTATACGGTCGTCGACGGTCACAAGATGACGCTGGGCCGCAACGATTTCGTGCTGACCCCGAACGGCACCTGGCACGAACATGCCGTGGCCGCCGAGGGCAGCCCCTGCATCTGGCAGGATTGCCTCGACATCCCCTTCGTCAACGCGATGGAGGCGAATTTCTACGAGGTGCACCCCGACCTGACGCAGGCCGTGGGCTATCCGGTCGACGACATGACCAGGACCTGGGGCAACGCGGGCCTCACGCCCAGCGACGGCGCCTGGTCCAAGGGCTACAGCCCGATGTTCAAATACGAATGGGAGCCGACCTATGCGGCGCTGCACCGCTATGCCGGCTGCACCGACGGCTCGCCCTTCGACGGGGTGATGATGGATTATGTCAACCCCGCCACCAACGGCCCGGTGATGCGCACCCTGGGTGCCAGCATGCAGATGCTGCGGCCCGGCGAGCACACCAAGGCGCACCGCCACACCGGCAGCTGCCTCTATACCGTGGCCAAGGGCTCGGGCCACAGCATCATCAACGGCAAGCGGTTCGACTGGTCGGAGCGCGACATCTTCTGCGTGCCCTCCTGGGCCTGGCACGAACATGTCAACGGATCGGCCAGCGAGGATGCCTGCCTGTTCTGCCTCAGCGACCTGCCGGTGATGCGGGCGCTCGGGCTCTACCGCGAACAGGCCTTCGGCGACAACGGCGGCCACCAGCCCATCAAGTGAGGACGGAATGAAACTTGTCACCTACCGCGCCACGGTCGAAACCGCGGCCCGTCTCGGCGTGATCGCGGGCGACCTCGTGGTCGATGTGGCGCGCCTTGGCGCCGCCTTCGACGAGGCGCTGCCCGACTCGATGCTG
>JBBCJM010000120.1:0-10624 GCA_037190175.1 Paracoccaceae bacterium
GCGGATCGCCGCCGCGACGACCGGCGCGAGGACCGCCGCGCCCAGCCCGCCCCGCAGCCCGCGCCGGCCCCCGAGCCCGCCCCGGTCGCGGCCGAACAGCCCGCGCCCGAGCCGCCGGCGGCGGCCCCCGAACCGGCCCCCGCGGCGGAAGCACCCGCCCCGAAGGCCCGCAAGCCGCGCAAGCCGCGCACGCCCACCGGCGACGGCCCCCCCGCGGCGGCGGCGGAATAGTCAGACCAGCCGGGCCAGCGCGCAGAAGGCCTCCAGCCCCACTTCCTCGGCCCGCGCGGTGGGCTCGATGCCGGCGGCGCGCAGCCGGTCCTCGATGTCGGGGGCCAAGCCCCGCAGGGCCGACCGCAGCATCTTGCGCCGCTGGCCGAAGGCCGCCGCCGTCACCCGTTGCAGCGCCCTGGCGTCCGCCGGAAAGCGGGGGCCGGGCAGGGCGGTCAGGTGGACGACCGAGGAATGCACCTTGGGCGGGGGCGTGAAGGCCGAGGGCGGCAGGGTCAGCGCGATGCGGGCATCGCAACGCCATTGCGCGAGGATCGCCAGCCGGCCGTAGGCGTCCTGCCCCGGCCGGGCCACGATGCGCTCGGCCACCTCCTTCTGGAACATCAGCGTCAGGCTTTGCCAGAACGGCGGCCAATCCGCAGGGGTCAGCCAGCGGATCAGCAACTCCGTGCCCACGTTGTAGGGCAGGTTGGCCACCACCTTGACCGGCGTGTTCAGGCACCCCGGGTCGAAGGCCAGCGCATCGCCGGAAACCACCTCCAGCCGCCCGGGCCAATGCGCGGCGATCTCGGCCAGCGCGGGCAGGCAGCGGGCGTCCTTCTCCACCGCCACCACCCGCCGGGCGCCCTCGGCCAGCAGCGCCCGGGTCAGGCCGCCCGGCCCCGGCCCCACCTCCAGCACGTCCGCGCCCGAGAGATCCCCCGCCACCCGGGCGATCCGCGCGGTCAGGTTCAGGTCCAGGAGGAAATTCTGCCCCAGCGCCTTCCTCGCCGCCAGCCCATGCGCGGCGATCACCTCGCGCAGGGGCGGCAGGCCGTCGATCGCCGCCATCGCCGCTATCCCCCGCGCGCCGCCGCCATCCGCGCGGCCATGCGGATCGCGGCCAGGGTGGAGGACGGATCCGCCACCCCCTTGCCCGCGATGTCGAAGGCGGTGCCGTGGTCGGGCGAGGTGCGCACGAAGGGCAGGCCCAGCGTCACGTTCACCCCTCCGGCGAAGTCCACCGTCTTGATCGGGATCAGCGCCTGGTCGTGGTACATGCAGACCGCGGCGTCATAGCCCGCCCGCGCCGCGGGGTGGAACATGGTGTCGGCGGGCAGGGGGCCAGCCAGGTCGAAGCCCTCGGCGCGCAGGCGGTCCAGCACCGGGGCGATCAGGCGGCCCTCCTCCTCGCCCATCGCGCCGCCCTCGCCGGCATGGGGGTTCAGGCCGGCCACCGCGATCCGCGGTTCCGGCAGGCCGAAATCCCGCACCAGCCCGGCGCGGGTGATCCGCAGGGTGGCCTCCAGCAGGTCGGGGGTCAAAGCGGCGGGCACCTGCGACAGCGGGATATGGATGGTCGCCGGCACCACCCGCAGCCCCTCGCCCGCCAGCATCATCACCACGCGGTCCACCCCGGCCAGCGAGGCCAGGTATTCGGTATGGCCGGGAAAGGCGAAGCCCGCGCCGTCCTTCAGCGCCTTCTTGGAGATCGGCAGGGTGATAAGCGCCGCGGCCTGGCCCGAGGTCACCAGCTCCACCCCGCGCCGGATCGCCTCGATCACGCCGGCGGCCTGCGCCGGGTCGGGCTCGCCGGGGCGGGGGGCGGGGCCGAGGTCCAGGGGCAGCACCGGCAGCCGGTCGGCGGCCACCATCAGCGCGTCGGCGGGGTCGGAGACCACCGTCACCTCCGCCCCCGCGGGCAGGTGGCGCGGATCGCCGATCCAGACCAGCGGCTGCGCCGCGCCCAGGGCCGCCCGCGCCTTCACCGCCAGTTCCGGGCCGATCCCCGCCGGCTCGCCGCAGCTGAGCGCCACCGGCAGGGGGCCGGGCACGGTCAACGCTCGCGGATGATGGCGTTGGCGCGCAGGTCGGCCAGATAGCCCTCGGCCAGCTGCCCCAGCCGCTGGTTGATCAGCTGCTCGCGGATCGCCTCGCGGTTCACCTCGTCCTCGCCGCGCGGGTTGCGCGAGCAGACCATGACCAGCACCCGGTTGCCCCCGCGCACCAGCGCGCCCGAGAGCTCGTTGTCGTCCAGCCGGGCGACCTCCATCGCGATGTCCGCGGGCAGGCTGGCCAGCGCCACGGTCTGCCGGCTCAGCCGGTCCAGCGCCGGGCCGCGGGCCAGGGGATAGAGGTCGTCGCAGGTGTCCACCCGGTTGCGGATGCGCTCCACCTCGGCCGGGGCGTCGCCGGTATTGGGCAGCAGCAGCGTGGCGTATTCCACCCGCGGGGTCGCCGCCTCGGCGGCCGTGATCTGGTCGCGCTCGCGCAGGAAGAACAGCGCCACCGCGCCGGGCACCGCCTGCGGCTCGGTCACCTGCCCGGGCGAGAGGCGCAGCACCTGCGGGGCCAGCGCCGGCGGCAGCCCGTCGATGCCGATCCATTGCAGCCGCCCGCCGCGCTGCGCGGTGGCCGAGGTCGAATAGCGCCGGGCGGCGTCGGCGAAGCTCGCCTCGTCGGTCACCCCGGCGCGGATGCGGCGGGCCAGCGCCAGCGCCGCCTCCTCGCCGCCCTCGCGCACGGGGATGATGAGCTCGGACAGCAGCACCCGCACCCCGGGCGTCCGGGCGGGAATGCGGGCCAGCGCCTTGTCGATCTCGGCATCCGAGATCTGCACCACGGGCAGGAAGCGGGCGCGCACCACCTCGCGCCACAGCACCCCGGCCTCGACGAAATCGCGGAAGGTCTCGGTCGCCACCCCGGCCTGGTTCAGCGCGGCCACGAACTGCTCGGCGGTCATGTTGGCGCGCGCGGCGAATTCGTTCATCCCGGCCAGGACCTGCTCGGGCGTGACCCTCAGCCCCAGCTCGGCCGCGGCGGCCTTGCGCAGCCTATCGTCCACCAGCCCGTCCAGCGCCTCGGCCCGGATGTCGCCGGGGGCGCCGAAGAGCTGCAGCATCCGCAGCCGCTGCTCGTATTCATAGACCGTCACCACCCGGTCGTTGACCACGATCTGCGGCGAGAACAGGCCCTGGGCGAAGGCCGGCAGCCCCGTCAGCGCGATCAGGGCGAGGGTGGCAAGGGCGGTCAGGCGGATCATCGGCGGGCGTCTTTCGGCAGTCGGGTCAAGGGATTGGCCGGCGGTCAGGCTTCAACCCCGGCAGACGCGGGCGGGCCCGGGGGCGGAGCCGCCGCCGAAGCCCAGAAGCTCGACCGACAGGCCGAAGTCGGTGCGCGGCCTCACACTATCCGAGGCGGCAAAGCGGCGCGAGAGGGAAAGATCGACCTTCAGGCATTCGTTGCGCCAGGCCAGCCCCATGCCTGCCGAGGCCGCGCGGTCGGCCGAGAAGTCGTAGCGCGAGGCGAAGCGCAGCGTCCAGGCCTCGGTCAGGTCATAGCTGCCGTCGACCAGCAGTTCCGAGACCCGCGCCGGGCGCCCTTCCTCCGGGTCGGCCAGCATCCAGACGAAGGAGGAGGCCAGGCTATAGCGCGGGCGGTCGAGGTCCAGCCGGATCTCGGCCTTGGTGATGTCGAACACGTCGTCCATCACCGCCCGGCCGGTGAAGCTGAGCCCCGGGCGCGGGGCATAGCGCACCGCCGTCAGCCAGTCGGACCGGGTGCCGTCCAGCCCCGAGGCCGCGGTGAAGCCGGTCTCGTCATGGTCGCGCAGGATGCGGCCCGCGGCCAGCGACACGGTGGCGCCCGAGGGCGAGATGCGGGTGAAGCTGAGGCCCACGTTGATCCGCCGCCCGCGTTCCACCCCGTCGCTGCCGGCGAAGCGCGAGGTCGAGAACAGGTTGCCCTCGTCGAATTCCGACAGGAGCGAATCCTCGTTGGGGATGGCGCGGGGGTTGCGGGGCGACCAGATCACCTGCACCACCGGCTCCAGCACCTGCGCGTGCCCGCCGCCGTCGGTGCGCACCAGCGGCCAGCGCAGTTCCACGCCCACGCCGCCGGTCGCCCGCGTGTGGCGCCCCCCCACCGCGTCGTCCTGCGCGATGGAGTAAAGGTCGGCCCGCGCCTCGGCCAGGGCGGTGGCCTCGACCCCGGGGCCGAAGACCACGCTGCGCCGCCAGTCGGCGCGCAGGGTGGCGCGCGCGGTGTCGCGGCCGTCGCCGATCCCGTCGCCGTCGCTGTCCAGCCCGCTGTTGGCGCTGCGGAAATGCCCGTGGGTCTGGAAGCCCAGCGTGGCGATCCCGCCGATGGGGGCCGGGGCGAAGCGCCGCGTCCAGGTGAAGTCGCCCACCAGCGAGGGCAGGCGCGAGTTGATCTCGCCCGCGCGGATCGAATGCACGTGGATCAGCCGCCCGGCGATCCATTCCTCGCGCCGGGCGCGGGTGATCTCGATGCGGCTCTGCAGCCGGTCGCGGTCGGTGATGCCATAGTCGTTCAGATAGCCGGGGTCGGTCGCCACCTCGCCGCGCAGCGACAGCCGGAACTCCCCGGGCAGCAGGAAGCCGCCGTCCAGGAAGGCATAGCCCCGCGTCTCGCCCGGCCGGATGCGGTCGCGCGAGAGCGCGCCGTTCAGCTCGATCCAGCCGGTGGAGAAGGCCTGCCGGTAGCGCAGGCCCAGGGTGCGGGCGTCGTTCGAGGCGACGAAGGGCGCCAGCGTCAGGTCGCGATGGTCGCCCAGCCGGATGAAATAGGGCGCCTCGATCCCGGTGCCGAGGCCCGAGGAGGAGCGCAGCCGCGGCATCAGGAAGCCGGTGGCGCGGTTGAGCGTGGGGTCGGGCATCCTGAGCCGCGGGATCAGCACCACCGGCACGCCGCCGAAGCGCAGCACCGCCTGGTCGAAATAGATCTGGCGTTCCTCGCGGTCGTGGATCACCCGCCGGGCACGGATCTCCCACAGGGGCGTGCCGTCCCCTTCGCAGATCCGGCAGGAGGAGGCGACGGTCCGGCCCAGCCGCACATAGCGCCCGCCGATCCGCTGCACCTCGGAAGCCGCGAGTTGCAGCTGCCGGTTCAGCACCAGCCGCGCCGATTGCAGCACGCCGTCGGTCAGGTCGGCCGAGAGATCCGCGGCATCGGCCAGGATGAAGCTGCCGGTGTCGTCGGTCAGCAGGATCGGCCCCTCGATCCGCAGCCGGTCGGTGGCGGCGTCATAGGTGATCCGCCGGGCGCGCAGGCGGCGGCCGTCGTGGAACACCTCGACATTGCCCTCGGCCACCAGCACGTCCTGCCCGGTGATCGCCACGCTGTCGGCGACCAGGCTGGCCGGGGCCTGCGCCAGCGCGGGCCAGGGCAGGAGGAGGAGAAGCAGCGCAAGAAGAAGACGCATCAGCCGTCCTCCAGGTGCAGCAGCAGGCCCAGCGCCGAGAGGATCGCCACCACCGGCGGGCTCCAGGCCGCCAGCGCCACCGGGATCTGGCCGTTTTCGCCCAGCACCTGCGCGAAGTTGCGCAGGAAGAACAGGCCGAACCCCGCCAGCACCGCCAGCAGCACCATCTGCCCGGTGCGCCCCAGCCGCGCGTGCCGCATGGTGAAGCCCGCGGCCACCAGCACCATCCCGGTCAGCAGCAGGGGCAGCGCCAGTTCCATCTGGAACCAGACCCGATGCGCCCGGGCGCTGAAGCCCGCGGCCTCGATCCGGGCGATATAGGCGGGCAGGTCCCAGATCGGGATCGCCGAGGGCCGGCCGAAACTGTCGCGGATCCGCTCGCGCGTCAGGTCCGAGGGCAGGGTGGCGCTGTCCGTCACCCGCGCCGCCACCTCGGGGTTGGGCAGGGTCAGGTCCCAGGACTTCACCCCGGTCAGCCGCCAGGCCCCGGGCTCCAGCACCGCCTCCTCCGCCGCGATGCGCGCCAGCGGGCGGCCCTCGGGCGAGAAGGTCTGGAAGGTGGCGCCGTAAAGCCGGGTGCCGTCCAGGTCGGTGCGCGCGGCCTGGATCACCGTCTGCCCCTCGGCGCCCCCCTGCCGCAGCCAGAGGCCCGAGGCGGAGACCGAGAGCACGCTTTCCGACCCCCGGGCGTGGCGGGCGTAGAGCGCCTCGTATTCCTTCGACATGCCCGCGACCATCGGGTTCAGCCCCGCCACCGCCAGCACCCCCACGACGATCGAGGCCCCCACCGGCGCCATCAGGAACCGCAGCCCCGACCGCCCCGCCGCCCGCACCACCACCAGCTCCGACGACCGCGCCAGCCCGACGAAGAGCGCGATGGCCGAGAGGATGAAGATCAGCGGCAGGATGCGGTAGAGGCTCTCGGGCACGTTGAAGGCGGCGAGCCGCCCGGCCTGGGCCAGCGTCACCCCCTGGCCAGAGAAGCGGCGCAACTGGTCCACCATGTCGATGAGCAGCATGATGCCCAGGAAGACCATGAACACCAGCGCCAGCATCCGCAGGAACCGCCGCGCGATATAGAGCGAGAGCGTCATGTGGCGCCCTCGACCGCCCGCACCCGCCGCGGCCGCTCCGACAGCCACAGCAGCGCCAGCCCGATCCCCAGGCCGACCAGCGGCGCGGCATAGGCCAGCGGCCAGGCGCGGGCGTCGCGCAGGGTGGCGCCCAGCGCCGCGTTGTTCAGCATCTGCACCACGATCAGCAGCAGCACCGCCCCCACCATCTGCCGCCACAGCCCGAAGCGGCTGAAGGCCCCCAGCATCAACGTGGCAAAGCCGATCAGCGCCGCGGCCGGGGCCAGCAGCGGCTGGGCGAAGCGCCCGTGCGCCTCGCTGACCAGTTCCGCCCGGGTGGCCCCGGTCAGCGCCTGCGTCTCCTCCGAGGCCCGGAGCAGCACCGGGGTGGACAGTTCCTCCATCGTCAGCCGCCCGCGGGCGCCGGTGTTCAGCATGGTGCCGAGGTCATAGGTGAAATCGGCGAAATGGGTGACGGCAAGGCGCTGCGAGGCGCGGTCCAGCGTCTGGCTCATCCCCTCGAACATGATCAGCTTCGGCCCGTCGTCGGCCCGCGCCAGCAGCGCGCGGCGCGCGGCATAGGTCACCCGCGAGCCCGCCCCGCGGTCGTCGGCCAGGAAGATGTCCAAGAGCTCGCCATTGGCCGAGATCTCGCGGATGTAGAAGGTGATGCCGTCGGTCGGGTGGATGAAGCGGCCGTCCGACAGCAGGCGGGCGGTCACGTTGGCCTCGATCTCGGCGCTGCGCTCGGCCAGGATCGCGCGGCTCGCGGGCACGATCACATGGGTCAGCGTCAGCATCATCGCCGCCACCACCAGCCCGAACATCACCACCGGCCGGGCCAGGCGGAAGGCGGAAAAGCCGGTGGCGCGCACCACCACCAGCTCGCCGTCCTGGTTCAGCCGGTTGGTGACATAGGTCGCCGCGGCGAAGGCCGCCACCGGCAGCACCAGCCGCACCACGTTGGGCAGGGTGAGCAGCGAGAACTCCAGGAACACCAGCGCCGACTGCCCGCCGCCGATCAGCCGGTCGAACAGGCCCACGGCGCGGTTCACCCAGTAGACCAGCACCAGCACAAGCGCGAAGAACCCGAACAGGGTCAGGTACTGCGCCGTCAGATAGCGGTCGAATCTGGACACCTTGCTCGCCACCCCCTTCTGCCCGCGCGGACCCTAGACCAATCGGCCGGGCAGGAAAACGCCCCTTCGCGCGGGGATGGCGGCGGGGCGCCGGGAAAGGCTCCGGACCGCGGCGGCGGAGGCACGGTCCCCGGGAATTCGGGCCCGAATGAAGAACGGTCTGAACCAGATCGTCCCCCTTTTGCTGCTTCTTCTGTCGATAAATATCCTCGGGGGGTCCGGGGGGCAGACGGCCCCCCGGCGCCGGCCGCCCGCGC
This sequence comes from Paracoccaceae bacterium, assembly GCA_037190175.1. Lineage (GTDB taxonomy): Bacteria > Pseudomonadota > Alphaproteobacteria > Rhodobacterales > Rhodobacteraceae > JBBCJM01. The sequence goes on from JBBCJM010000120.1 coordinate 7,904, forward strand.
CGCCTCTGGCCAATCGGCCCCCGCCGCACTAGCTTGGCCGCCGACCGCCTGCCCTCGAGGATCCCGCCATGCCGCTGCCCGTCCGCTTCGCCGCCCCCGACAACGCCGAACTCGCCGCCTTCGCCGGCCGCCTCGCGCTGGTGCTGCCGGCCGAGCCCGGGCCGGCGCTGCGCCGCGGCCCGGCGCGCGAGGTGAACCGGCTGGCCCGCGGGGCGCTGAAACGCTTCCTCGACTCCGAGGCCTGGGGCAAGCTGAAGCCGGGCGAGGGCGCCGATCTTTCCTGGCCCGCGGGGCTGGCGGCCGAGGCGGTGCAGGTGGTCAAGTTCGACCCCCGTGCCGGGGCACTGGAGGCGCGCAAGGCCGGGGGCGCGATCGGGGCGCGGCTGGGCAAGGCCGGGGTGCTGGTGCTGCCCGGCGCCACGCGCGAACTGGCGGATCTGGCGCTGGGCCTCGTGCTGCGCGCCTATGACTTCACCGCCCACAAGACCGCGGCCGCCGACGCCAAGGGGCCGGTGACGCTGGCCGCGCCCGAGCCCGCGGGCTGGCCCGCCGCCGCGGCGCTGGCCGAGGGTGTGTGCTTCGCCCGCGATCTGGTGAACGAACCGGCCAACGTGCTGACCACGATGGACTTCGCCGAGCGCCTGACCGGCCTGCGCGACCTGGGGCTGGAGGTCGAGGTGCTGGACGAGGAGGAACTGACCCGGCTGGGGATGCACGCGCTCCTGGGCGTGGGGCGGGGCTCGGAAACCCCCTCGGCCGTGGTGGTCATGCGCTGGCAGGGCGGCGGCGAGCGGCCGCCGCTGGCGCTGGTCGGCAAGGGCGTGGTCTTCGACACCGGCGGCATCTCGATGAAGCCCGCGGGCGGCATGGAGGAGATGACCATGGACATGGGCGGCGCCGCGGTGGTGGCGGGCGTCATGCGCACCCTGGCGCTGCGCAAGGCGAAGGCCAATGTCGTGGGCCTGGTGGGGCTGGTCGAGAACATGCCCGACGGCCGCGCCCAGCGCCCGGGCGACGTGGTGCGCACGATGAAGGGCGACACGGTGGAGGTGATCAACACCGATGCCGAGGGCCGGCTCGTGCTGGCCGACGTGCTGTGGTACGCGCAGGACCGTTTCCAGCCCGCGGGGATGATCGACCTCGCCACCCTGACCGGGGCCTGCATCGTGGCGCTGGGGTCCGAGAATGCCGGGGTGTTCTCCAACGACGACGCCTTCGCCGACGCCTTCCTCGCCGCCGCCAGGGCCGAGGGCGAGGGCGCCTGGCGGATGCCGATGGGCGAGGGCTATGACGCGAAGCTGAAGTCGCGCATCGCCGACATGATGAACGTGGGCGGCCGCGACGGCGGCGCGATCATCGCCGCGCAGTTCCTGAAGCGGTTCGTGCGCGAGAGGATGCCCTGGATCCATCTCGACATCGCCGGGGTGACGCTGGCCAAGGCGGACGGCAGGCTCTGGCCCAAGGGCGCCACCGGCTGGGGGGTGGCCGCGCTCGACCGGCTGGTGCGCGACCGCCACGAGGGCTGATGGCGCAGGCGCTGTTCTACCACCTGATCCGGGCCCGGCCCGAGGACACCGCGCGGATGCTGGTCGCCCGCGCGCTGGGGATGGGCTGGCGGATCATGGTGCGGGGGGGCGATCCCGCCCGGCTGGACCGCATCGACACCCGCTGGTGGGTGGAGGGAGAGGCGGATTTCCTGCCCCACGGCCGCGAGGGCGGCCCGCACGACGCGCGCCAGCCGGTGCTGATCGGGCAGGGGCCGGCGGTGAACGGCGCCGTGGCGCTGGTGCTGCTGGACCGCGCCGAGGCCACCTTGGAGGAGGCGAGGGGGATGGAACGGGTCTGGCACCTGTTCGAGGCCGCCGACGAGGCCCAGATGGCCGCCGCCCGCGCGCAATGGACCCGCCTGACCGCCGCCGGCATCCCCGCGCAATACTGGTCCGACGAGACCGGGCGCTGGGTGATCAAGGTGGAGAAGAAGGGGGAGGGTGGGTGAACTTCCGGCTGGATAATACCGATTTCTTTGAAGAAATCGGCCCGGAGCCTTCGAAGGCTCCGCACCGGAGTTTTCGAAAACTCCGGTTTCGCCGGGCTTATCGCGACAGCACCATCCGGCCACCCTCGATCTCGATGCGGAAGCGGCGGAGGTAGTCCATGCCCAGCAGCGAGCCCTCGAGGTCGCCGTCGGTCACATAGGCCGGCAGCCGGGCGTCGCGGATCTCGCCCAGCCGCACGTCCTCCAGCGTCACCCGGGCGGTGCGCACGCCGCCGTTGGCGGTCTGCGCCCGGCCGAGGTAGGCCAGCCGATCCGGGTCGATCCCCAGCTTGCGGGCGTCCTGCCGGCTCAGCACCACGTTGGTGGCCCCGGTATCGACCAGGAAGTCGACGGGCGTGCCGCCGATCCGCAGCGTCAGGTGGAAATGCCCGTCGCCGCGGCGGTTCAGCACCACGCGGCCGCCCTCCTCGACCCGCTGGATCGGCATGGCGGTGGAACGGATGTCCTGCCACACCCCATAGCCCGCGGCCACGCCCAGGAAGATCAGCCCCCAGGCCATCAGCGTGCGCAGCGCCTGGCCCATGCGGGCGCGGTACTCCACCGCCATCCAGCCGCCCACGGCGGCCAGCAGCAGGAGAAGATAGATCAGCCGTCCGGTTTCCCACTCGCCCATGCGCCCCATATGGGCGGGACGAGGGCCTTAGGCAACCGGCTTGCCGGGCCGC
>JBBCJM010000121.1:0-65706 GCA_037190175.1 Paracoccaceae bacterium
CGGGGCGGCGGCGATCCCGGGCGGTGCGCATCGGCCGGCCGGAAATATCCCTCCGACAGCCATGACCGCCGTGGACGCGCTCGTTCTCTCTCGCCCGGATATCACCGATACCTTCCGGCAGGTCTTCGCGCGGGAGTTGCCGGAGCTGACGTTGCACGACGCCGCGGATCGCGTCGATCCGCTCGCGATCCGGTATCTGATGACCTGGCATCCGCCCGGCGATATTAGAGCCACGTATCCAAATCTGGAGATCCTGTTCTCGCTGGGGGCGGGCGTCGACCAATTCGACCGGCACGATCTGCCGCCGGCTGCCATTCTGGTAAGGCTGGTGGACGATAACCTGGCCGAGATGATGCGCGATTATGTCTGCATGGCGGTGCTGGCGCTGCTGCGCGATCTTCCGGCCTATATCGCGCAGCAGAGGAATGCGGAGTGGAAACCGCTGCGGGTGGCGATGGCAAGGGAACGCCGGATCGGGCTGCTGGGCCTCGGGCGTCTTGGCCGCGCCGTGATCGGGGGGCTGCGCGGCTTCGGCCCCGAACTGCTGGGGTGGAGCCGCTCGCCCCGGTCGATCGAGGGCGTGCGCTGCTTTCACGGGGCGTCCGGGCTGGAGGCGCTTCTGCCGCAGAGCGACATTCTGGTCTGTCTGCTGCCGCTCACCGAGGAGACGCGCAACATCCTGGATGCACGCACCCTGGCGAAGCTGCCGCACGGCGCCGGCCTGGTCCATGTCGGGCGCGGGCAGCAGCTGGATCGGGCCGCGTTCGCCGAGGCGCTCGACACCGGGCGGATTTCGGCGGCGTTCCTCGACGTCATCGACCCCGAGCCGCTGCCGCGCGACGATCCGCTGTGGTCGCATCCGAAGGTCGTGTTGACCCCCCATGTCGCCTGTCAGACCCGCGCGGACAGCGCCGCGCGAGCGATCGTGGCGGCCATACGTCGGCACAGGGCCGGCGAACTGCCCGCAGGCTTCGTGCCGCGCGATCGCGGCTACTGAGGACGAAGACCTTGCCCGTGCCACCCGAGATCCCGATGCCCGATGCGAACTCCCTGTGGCAGCACACCGCAGGGCCGCGCCCGGCCTTTCCGCCGCCGCCGGACGAGCGTTTCGACGTTGCCGTCGTCGGGGGAGGCTATACCGGCCTGAATGCGGCGCTGCATCTGGCGGAGAAGGGCCTGAGGCCCGTCGTTCTGGAAGCCAACCGGATCGGCTGGGGGGCGAGCGGCCGCAATGGCGGGGTCGTCAGCACCAAGTTCCGCATCGGCCTGCCGGAGGTCGCGCGGCGCCTGGGCCGCGACGCTGCCTTGCGGATGCGGGAGCTGGGGCTGGAAGCGGTTCGCCACGTCGGGGAACTGGTCGAGCGTTTCGATATCCGCAGCGCGGACTACCGCCCCACGGGATCCTTGCGCTGTGCGCATAATCAGCGGGCCTTCCACGCGCTTCGCGCAGAGGCGGACTGGCTGAGGCGCGAGCTTGGCGACACCACGAACATCGTGCTCGGACCCGAGGAAACGGCCCGCGAGACGGGCTCGACCGCATTCGCGGGCGCCTTGCTGACCGGAAAGGGCGGGATCATCCATCCCCTGAACTTCGTGTTCGGCGTGGCCGCCGGTCTCCGGAAGATCGGCGTCGCCATCGCCGAGCATTCTCCCGTCGACCACATCCGCCGCGAGGCCGGCGACATGGTTCTGGTCACGCCGCGGGGCCATGTGCGCGCCGGCCAGATCGTCGTCGCCACCGACGCCTATTCGCATCTGACCGGCGCGACCGGGGCGGCGGGCAGGGCGGTCATACCCTTCCGGTCGGCCATCGTCGCCACGGAACCGATTGCGGGAACCGCTGCGGAAGGGCTGCTGCCCACCGACCGCAGCTATGCCGAGACCCGCAGGATGATGCGCTGGTTCCGCAAGAGCGACGGGCGGATGCTCTATGGAGGGCGCGGGGCCTTCGGAACGCGCGATTCCGACGCGGCCTTCCGCGCGCTCGAGAGCGCCATGAAGGCGCAGTTCCCCGAACTGGCGGCGCTGAAGGTGACGCATCGCTGGTCCGGGCTGGTCGCGCTCACCCTGGACAAGACGCCGTTTGTCGGAAGGACCGACGACCGGACCACGGTCGCGGTCGGCTACAATGGCGCGGGCGTGGCGATGTCGTCGCTGATGGGAAAACATGCCGCCGAGATCGTGGTCGGCGGCCGGCCCGATCTTGCCCTGCTGGGCCGGCCGCTTGCCCCGATCCGCTTCTACGGCCTGCGCGAGCCGGTCGTGCGGGCGGCCACGGGCTGGCTGCAACTGCTGGACAGGATCGGCCGATGAACATGCCCCACGACCAGCCGAACGCCGCCGGCGTTCCGATGGGCAGGGTGCGGTCGATATGGCGGTATCCCGTCAGCTCGGCCGCCGGTCAGCCCCTCGACCGGGCCGTCCTGGACGCGACGGGCATCGAGGGCGACCGGCAGTTCGCGATGGTCGATGCCCGCACGGGCGAGACGGCCTCGCCGGAACGGTATCGCCGCTGGCAACCCGCTCCGCTCCTCCGGGCGAGGATGAACGAGGCGGGGCGGCTGGGGATATCGCGGGACGGCGCTGTCTGGCACGATCCGCAGGGCACCGCGGGGCGCGCGCTGCTGGAGCGGCATTTCGACTTTCCCGTCGAGGTGCGTCCCTATGGCACGGAACGTTCGGAGCATTCCGCGCGGCCCCGCTACCGGCGCGCGCCGCTCCACCTCCTGACCACCGCATCGCTCGGGCTGCTGCAGCGCGAGCTGCCCGAAAGCACGCTTTCGGCCGCGCGGTTCCGGCCGAACATCCTGCTGGACGCCCCGGACCACGACCATGCCGTCGAGCAGGAATGGATGGGCAGGCTGGTCACCATCGCCGGCGTCACACTGAGGGTCGTCCGCCCCTGCGGGCGGTGCAGTTTCACCACGCTTGCGCAGGATGCCGTCCCCTACGACAGAAATGTCCTCAAGCAGCTGATCAGGCGCCACGACCGGCAGTTCGGGGTGCTGTGCGAGGTCGAGCAGGCCGGCACCATCCGTGTCGGGGACGCGGCGGCCCTCCTGCCGGCGGAGCCGGGCCCGGCATGAACCTTTTCCTTCTTCCCCGGGTCGACGACATCCCGCCAGGCGAGGTCCGCCGGATCGACGATACCCCGGCCGGGCCGATTGCGGTCGTCAATGTCGCCGGCCGGCTCCACGCCACGTCCGACCTTTGCCCGCACGCCAGGGCGCCCCTTTCCGAGGGTTTCGTGGAAGGGCACTGGCTGATATGCCCCACGCATTTCGCCGAATTCGACCTCCGCACGGGCGAGGTCCGCAACGGGCCGAAAGGCTGCCGGCCACTGGCCATCCACCGGATGGTGAGGAAGGATGGCCGCTACTATCTCGTGCTGGACCATCCCGGCGCCCGGCCGGAGGGCTGAAATCCCGCTTTCCATCGAGCGCAATGGCGGCCCCCTGTCCGGTTGCGTCAACGCCGCGGGCGTTCCGCGTCCACGACGGTCTTGCGGATATCGGCCCACCGTTTCTCGTCGCCCTCCGGCTCGTCGAGATGCAGGGGCAGCGCGAAGGAAGTCTTCACGCGGTCCATCACCACCGCGGTCTTGAACCCGCGAATGTCGCGGTTCTCGTAGAAGAAATCGCGCGTGAAGCTTTCGTATTCCTTCATGTCGCGCGCGCTCACGATCAGCACGAAATCCGCCTCTCCCGTGACGTAGTAGCCGCTCAGGATCTCCGGCGTGCGGCGGATGGCGGCCTTGAAGCGGTCGACGATATCGGCGCGCTCGCGCTCCAAGGTCACATGCACGATCATGATCAATGGCCTGCCGACGGCCGCCGGCGAGACGATCGCCACGTCGCCCTCGATGATGCCGGCGTCGCGCAGTCGCTTGAGCCGCCTCTGGCAGGCCGTCGCAGACAGGCCGACCATCTCGCTCAAAGCCTCGGCGGTCAGACGGTTGTTCGTCTGGATCGCACCGAGAAGTCTGTAGTCTAGCCGGTCCAGCTGCATCGGGCGTCCCGTCGGCGAAGCCGTTCATTCCAGGCGAGTTTAGTCAACACCGCAGGCTCTTCGTCAATGCGAAAACCGACCGCGGCCGCGCCGGCGCCCCCCGGGCGACGGGCGGGGGGCCGACTCGGCTGCGGGGGCAGCGGCGTGCGCGGCCGTGCAGGATTTCGCCGCTCCGGCCGGATATTCCGCAGGATTTCCCCGCCGTTTGGCCGTTTTACATGGCTCACAAGATCGAAGCGATAGGATGAAATCGGGGCGTCTTCAGTCTCCCGGCGCGGGCCGGGTTCGGGCTCTCCCGCCATGCCGGGGTCCGGATGTCCCACCCAGGCGGAATGCGCAGCGGGTCCGAATCGTGCCCAACGGAACGACGATCATGGCGACAATCACGGGGCTTTCCGAAGCTTTTCAGGAGCAGTCATGACGGCCATCGCCAGAACCGCGTCTTCGGTGACGCTGCCCGATTACGGGCGCGAGAGGCGGCGCCTGGCGCGCTTTCTGGAGGGTCGTGCCCGGATCGGTGCGGAATGGACCGCGATGGCCGGGCAGATTCCGGTCTCCGACCCCGCCTCCTTCGGCCCGGTCGCCGTCAATACCGTCTCCTTCACGGGCTCTCCCGTTCCCTTCGGCGGCTGGAAGCAGTCCGGCCTGGGCCGCGAGGGCGCCCGGCAGGGGCTGACGGAGTTCATGGAGACCAAGTACGTCTGCTTCGGCGATCTCGCCGCCTGATGGACACCACCTTTCCGAAAGTCCGGAGCGCCCGCTTGCCTGCACAGACCCTGAACTTCTCGACCGAGGAATATGCCGAACGCCTGCGCAGGACCCGCCAGCGGATGGCCGAGCGCGGGATCGACACGCTGGTGGTCATCGACCCGTCGAACATGAACTGGCTGACCGGGTACGACGCCTGGTCGTTCTACACGCACCAGGCCGTGGTCGTACCGCAGCAGGGCGAGATGTTCTGGTACGGCCGGCTGATGGACGCCTCCTGCGCGCAGCGCACCGTCTACCTGCCGGACGAACTGATCCTGTCCTATCCCGACCACTATGTGCAGACGCCGGACCGCCACCCGATGGACCTGCTGGCGCGCATCATGACGGACCGGGGCCTGGCAGGGGGCGTGGTCGGCGTCGAGATGGACAACTACTATGTCACCGCCGCCGCCTTCGCGGCGCTGCAGGGGGGCATGCCCGATGCGCGCTTCGCGGATGCGACCAATCTCGTGAACTGGCTGCGCGGGCCGAAATCGCCCGCCGAGCTGGACTACATGCGCAAGGCCGGCAAGATCGTGGAACACATGCACCGGCGCATCCTCGAGGTGGCGGACGTGGGCGTGCCGAAGAACCAAGTCGCGGCCGCGATCTATCACGCCGGACACTGGGGCACCGAGGATTTCGGGGGCGACTACACGGCCGTGGTGCCCCTGATGGCCTCGGGCGCGGCCGCCGCGGCGCCGCACCTCACCTGGGACGAGCAGCCGCTGAAGGCCGGCGAAGGCACCTTCTTCGAGATCGCCGGCTGCTACAGGCGCTATCATTGCCCCACCTCGCGCACCCTGTTCCTCGGCAAGCCGCCGCCGGCCTTCGTCGAGGCGGAAAAGGCGACGCTGGAAGGGCTGGAGGCCGGACTGGAGGCGGCCCGGCCCGGCAACAGCTGCCAGGACGTGGCCAACGCCTATTTCGCCGTGCTGAAGAAATACGGCATCCACAAGGACAGTCGCACGGGCTATCCGGTCGGCCTCAGCTACCAGCCCGACTGGGGCGAGCGCACGGCCAGCCTGCGCCCCGGCGACACCACCGTCCTGGTTCCCGGCATGACCTTCCATTTCATGACCGGGATCTGGCTGGACGACATGGGGCTGGAAATCACCGAAACTTTCGCGATCACCGAAAGCGGGCACGAACTGCTGTCCAACGTGCCGCGCCAGCTTTTCGTGAAATGACGTGGCGGGCCGGGAACAGATCATGACGAACAAGACGCTGAATTTCGAGCCCGCCGAATACCGGGCGCGGCTTGCCGGGACCCGCGCCGCCATGCAGGGGGCCGGCATCGAGACCCTGATCGTGACCGATCCGTCCAACATGAACTGGCTGTCCGGCTATGACGGCTGGTCGTCCTATGTTCCGCAATGCGTGGTCGTATCCATGGATGGCCGGATCTTCTGGTACGGGCGCAAGATGGACGCGCCGGGCGCCCGGATCACCTGCTGGCTCGCGGACGACGACATCCTGTTCTATCCCGAGACTTACGTGCAGACGCCGGAACGGCATCCGACGGAATACCTGGTCGGCCTGCTGCGGCAGCGCGGCGTGCCGACGGCGGCGATCGGCGTGGAGATGGACAACTACTTCTTCAGCGCCCGGCAGGACGCCATCCTGCGCGACGCCTTCGGCGACAGCCGCTTCGTGGACGCGACGGGCCTGGTGAACTGGCAGCGCGCGGTGAAGAGCCCGCGCGAGCTGGACTACATGCGCATCGCCGGCCGCATCGTGGCCCGCGCACACGGGAAGGTCTTCGATTTCGTGCGGCCGGGCGTGCGCAAGAACGAGGTGGCGGCCGAACTGTTCAAGGCTCTCACCGAAGGGGTCGACGGCCACAGCGGGGACTACTCGGCCTTCATGCCGATCATGCCCTCGGGGACCGATGCCGGCGCACCCCACCTGACCTGGGACGACCGGCCGATGAAGCGCGGCGAGGGCACGTTCTTCGAATTCGGCGGCTGCTACAGGCGCTATCACGTCCCGGTCTGCCGCACCGTCTTTCTGGGCAAGCCGACGCAGGCGTTCCTCGACGCCGAGAAGGTGACGCTCGAAGGCATGGCGGCGGGGCTTGAGCGGGTGAAGCCCGGAAACACCTGCGAGGACATCGCGAACGCCTATCTCGCGGTGCTGGGGAAATACGGGATCCGCAAGGACTCGCGCGTCGGCTATCCGGTCGGGCTCAGCTATCCGCCCGACTGGGGCGAGCGCACCATGTCGTTCCGGCCGGGCGACAGGACGGTGCTGCGGCCCGGCATGACCTTCCACTTCATGACCGGCCTCTGGCTCGCCGACATGGGGTTCGAGCTGACCGAGACGTTTGCGGTCACCGATACCGGATACGAATTCCTGGCCGACGTGCCGCGCACGCTTTTCGTGAAGGAATGACCATGCGCCCCTCGCCGATCGGCCTCGACCTGGATCTGGATCGCGACGGTGTCCAGCACGGCCACATGCGCCTGCCCTACAGCCACGACGAGTCCGCCTGGGGCTCGGTCATGATCCCGATCACCGTCATCCGCAACGGCCCCGGGGACACGGCGCTGCTGACGGGCGGCAATCACGGCGACGAATACGAGGGCCCGGTCGCGCTGTGGGACCTGGCCCGCAGCCTCGATCCCCGGCAGGTGCGCGGCCGGGTCATCATCGTGCCGGCGATGAACTATCCGGCCTTCGAGGTCGGCCGCCGCTGCTCGCCCATCGACAAGGGCAATCTCAACCGCGCCTTCCCGGGCGATCCCGGCGGCACGGCGACGCAGAAGATCGCCGACTATTTCCAGCGCTATCTGCTGCCGCAGGCCGACATCGTGCTCGACTTCCACTCGGGGGGGCGGACCATGGACCTGCTGCCCTTCGCCGCCGCCCATATCCTGCCGGATGCGGCGCAGGAGAATGCCTGCTTCGCCGCCGTGAAGGCGTTCGGCGCGCCCTATTCCATGCGGATGCGCGAGATCGACGCGGTGGGCATGTACGATACGGCGGCCGAGGAGATGGGCAAGGTCTTCGTCACCACCGAATTGCGCGGCGGCGGCACCGCGACGGCCGAGACCGTCGAATACGCGAGGATCGGCGTGCGCAACCTGCTTGTCCATGCGGGGATCGTCCGGGGCGAGATCCGGCGCTGCGAGACGACCTGGCTGTCCATGGAGGCCGAAGGCTGCTTCATCTTCTGCGACAGCCCCGGCCTGCTCGAGCCGTTCCGCAATCTCGGCGACCGGGTGAGGAAGGGCGATCCCCTGTTCGCCATCCATCCGATCCACCGGACCGGGCTGGAGCCGCGCATCCATGTCGCGCCGCATGACGGCATCCTTGCCGGCCGGCTTCAGTCCTGCCTGGCCCGGATGGGAGACAACCTCGCCGTGGTGGCGACCCTTGCGGAGCCGCCGCGCTGACCCGACGGCGGCCGCCCCGCCCGGACCGGATGCCGCCCCTAAACTGCGGAAATCCCCCTTTCATTGCACTTCATCCGCCGCCCGACCCGATTGAACGCATGTAATCGACGCGACCCCCATGCGACGGTTCACCGAAGCAAGGCGCCGTTGCGCCAAGCGCCCCCGGAAGAGGAGCCGGGACAGCCGAGGGCCTTCACCCCGAAGGGACGGACGGCGCGACAGCCGTAGGGAAAGAGCATGAAGATCGTAGATATCCTGACCTCGATCGGGCTTTCCGGATCGGTCTACAAGGATTTGCCCGCGATAAAGGCCGGCGCGCTGCCGGATGGACCGCTGCTCTACAAGGGCAGGCCGATCACGCCGGGCTTCAGCAGGATCGTCCAGCCGGGCCGCACGGTATCCATCCAGCTGGTACTGGAGGACGGCACGGTGGCCTGCGGCGATTGCGCCGAGGTCATCCTGGTCGGCATCGCCGGACGCGAACCGATGTTCGTGCCCGAGGAACTGGTCGAGACCATCCAGGGGCCGGTCGCGGAAAGCCTCGTCGGCCGGGACGCGGCGCGCTTCCGCGGGCTTGCGGAGGAGTTCGACCGTTTCGAGGTCGCCGGCGGGCGCCTTCACGGGGCGCTGCGCTACGGCCTGTCGCAGGCCCTGCTCGACGCCGCCGCGCTGTCGCGGCGCCTGACGGCCACCGAGATCATCGCCGACGAATACGGTCTGGTCCCGCGCGACAGCCGGCTTCCGATCCTCGCCGGCGCGCTGCGCCTCGACTGGGCGCAGCACGACCGCTTGATCCTCAAGCGGGCCGAGGTGCTGCCGCATACGCCGTTCCTGTCCGTGCGCGACCATCTGGGCGAAAGGGGCGAGCTGCTGGTCGACTATCTGACCCGCCTGATCCGGCGCATCGGCGAGATGGGGGACCCGGACTATGCGCCCATCATCCACATAGACCTCTACGGAACGCTGGGAGAGGCCTTCGCCGACGATCCGGGGACGATCGCGGATTACATCGCAAGGCTCGGGGAAATCGCGGCCCCCCACGCGCTGCTGGTCGAAAGCCCGGTGATCGGCCGCACGCGGCAGGAGCAGATCGACATCTACGGAGGATTGCAGGCGGGGCTTGCGGCAAGGGGGTCCGGCGTGCGTCTGGTCATCGACGAATGGGCGAACACGCTGGACGATATCAGGGCGCTTCATGCGGCCGGCGTGCTGACGCATGTCCAGATCAAGACGCCCGACATGGGCTCGGTGACCAACAGCATCGAGGCCCTGAACTTCTGCCGCGCCAACGGCATCGAGGCCTGTCTGGGCGGCTCGGCCAACGAGACCGACCTTTCGGCCCGCATCACGGCGCATCTCGGGCTCGCCTGCGGCGCGTCGATGATGTCCACCAAGCCAGGCCAGGGCGCGGACGAGGGCTGGATGATCCTCGTCAACGAGATGGAGCGCACGCTTGCCCGCATCCGGTCACGCAAGCAACCGAGAAGCTGAGACGCATATGGGCACGTTGAGGAACGAATACATGATCCCGAACGTCGAACCGCTGAGCGAGATCGATCGCGCCAGGGTATTTCACCCGTCCACCCACCTCGCGAAATTCTCGCGCGGCGACATTCCGAACCGGATCATGGTGGGCGGCAAGGGCGTCCATGTCACGGATCTGGACGGCCGCCGGTCGCTGGACGGCTTTGCGGGGCTCTATTGCGTGAACATCGGCTATGGCCGCGAGGACATCGCCGAGGCCATCTATGCGCAGGCCAGGAAGCTGGCCTACTACCACACCTATGTCGGCCACTCTAACGAACCCGTCATCACGCTGGCCGACCGGCTGGTCGAAAAGGCCGGAATGGACATGCAGCGCGTCTATTTCGGCCTGTCCGGGTCCGATGCGAACGAAACCAACATCAAGCTCGTATGGTACTACCACCACATGATCGGCAAGCCGGAGAAGCGCAAGATCATCTCGCGCCGGCGCGGCTATCACGGCTCGGGCCTCATGACGGGGTCCCTGACCGGGCTGCGCAGCTTTCAGGACCATTTCAACCTGCCGTTTTCCGACGTGCTGCACACCACTCCGCCGCATTACTGGCGCGAGAGGCGGGACGGCGAAACCGAGCCGGAATTCTCCCGCCGCTGCGCAGGGGATCTCGAGGCGCTGATCCAGACGGAAGGGCCGGAGACGATAGCCGCCTTCATCGGCGAGCCGGTCCTGGGCACCGGCGGGATCGTGCCTCCGCCCGAGGGCTACTGGACGGAAATCCAGGACGTGCTCCGGCGGTACGACATCCTGCTGATCGCCGACGAGGTGGTGACGGGGTTTGGCCGGATCGGGCATTATTTCGGCAGCCATGCCTACGACATCCGGCCGGACATCGTCACCATCGCGAAGGGCCTGACATCGGCCTATCTGCCGCTGTCCGGCTCGATCGTCGGCCGGCGCGTCTGGGAGGTGCTGGAGCAGGGCACGGACAGGACCGGCCCCATCGGCCACGGCTGGACCTATTCGGGCCACGCGCTCTGCGCCGCCGCCGCCAACGCCAATCTCGACATCGTCGACGGCGAGGACCTGACGGGCAACGCCCGCAGGGTCGGCGCCTACCTGCAGGAAAGGCTGCACGAGACCTTCGGCGGCCACCCCATGGTCGGCGAGATCCGCGGCGTCGGCCTGCTGGCCGCGCTCGAATTCGTCCGCGAGAGAGAGCCGCGCCGCTTCTTCGATCCGGCCGAGGGCGTCGGCGCGCTGGTCTCCGCCGCCTGCGCCGAGGAGGGGCTGATCGCCCGCGCCATGCCCAACGGCGACATACTCGGCTTCGCGCCCCCCCTCGTCATCACCTGCGACCAGGTCGACGAGATGGTCGCAATGGCGAAGACCGCCGTCGACCGCGTGGCCAGGACGGTCGGGATGTGAACATGCGGGCGGTCTCGGTCCTGAGGGCGCCCGGCATGAGCAAGGACCTGGCCGCGATCAAGGCGGGCGCGGCCCGGATGCCGGCCACCGTTCAGGCATAGGCGCAGATCCGCAGGGCGTCGTAGACGGCCGCGTGGACCGAGCGCGACGTCACGACATCGCCGATGCGGTAAAGCGCGAAGCGGCCCTTTTCGACCGGCGGCTGCGCACGCCCCTCGATCACGGCCGCCATGTCGGTCGCCCCCGCATTGCCCGACCGCTCCCGCAGGCCGTCGTAGACCTCGGTGAGAGGCAGGGTGCCATGCTCGACGATCAACTGCGGCGTGCGGAGGGTCAGGACCTCGCCGGTCAGCTGGTGCTGGAACGATGCTTCCAGCTGGTTGCCGTCGGACCTGACGCCGGCCAGGCCGTATTCGAACAGAAGCGGCACGCCGGTCTCGGCCAGGCGCTTCCTGTAGGTGACGCGCGACTGATATTCCATCTCGGGAGCCAGGTGCGGATCGAACGCGACCAGCGTCACCTCCAGACCGGATTCGGCCAGTTCCAGCGCGGCGGAGGGCGCGGGATGCCGGCCCGTTCCGTCCCAGATCACCGCGCCGGGGCGCGCCAGCTGCGGATCGGCAAGCACGTCCCAGACCGAGGTGCAGTGCTCGGCGCCGTCGATCCAGTCGAGGTCGGGCAGGCCGCCGGTGGCGACGATCACCAGGTCCGGCTCCAGCGCCAGCACGTCCTGCGGCCCGGCATAGGCGTTCAGCCGCACCTCCACGCCCAGACGCTCGAGTTCCCGCTCGCGCCAGCCCACGATGGCCAGCAGGTCGCGCCGGAACGAGGCCCGGCCGGCCAGCAGCAGTTGCCCGCCCAGCCTGGCGGCGGCCTCGAAGAGGGTCACCCTGTGGCCACGTTCGGCAAGGATGCGGGCGGCCTCCAGGCCCGCCGGCCCGCCGCCGACGACGACCGCCCGTTTCGCGCCGCCCTCGGCCGGCCGGATCACCTGCGGCCAGTAGACCTCGCGCCCCGTGGCGGCGTTGTGGATGCAGGCAACGCGGCGATACAGGCAGTGCGAGGCGCCCACGCATGGCCGGATGCGATCTTCCTCGCCTCGCAGGAGCTTGTTGACGATCTGGGGATCGGCGATGTGCGCCCGCGTCATGCCCACCATGTCGAGCACGCCTTCGCGCAAGGCATGTCGGGCGGTGGCGAGATCCGCGATCTTGGCGGCATGGAAGACGGGAGACTTCACATGCCGGCGGAACCGTCCCACCGCCTCCAGCCACGGCGCGCTCTTCTGGATCATCGCGGGGATGTTGTAGGTCAGCAGGGTAAGCTCGGTATCGAACCTGCCGAAGATGCAGTTGAAGAAATCGACAACGCCCTCCGCCTCCAGGATCTGCGCGGCACGGACCGCATCGTCGAAGGTCAGGCCCTCGGGGTCGTCCTCGTCGATGACATACCGGATGCCGGCGATGAAATCGTCGCCGGCCTGGCGGCGGATCTCTTCGTGGACCATCAGCGCGAAGCGGACGCGGTTCTCGATGGAGCCGCCGAAGCCGTCGGTGCGCCTGTTCGTGAGCGGCGACAGGAACTGGCCGATCAGATGCCCTCCGGCAAGCGTCTCGATCCCGTCCAGCCCGCCCTCCTTGCAGCGGCGCGCGGCCTCTCCGAACTGTCTTACCACCCGCCTGATGTCGTCCATGTCCATGGCGCGGGCGAAGGAGCGGTGCCCCGTCTCCCGCAGGTGCGACGGGGCGACGTTGGGTAGCCAGTGCGCGGCGGTGCTGTCGGCGCGGCGCCCCAGATGGCTGATCTGCACCATGAGCGCGGCGCCATGGCGATGGATGCGCTCGGAGAACTGCTGCAGCCAGGGGATGACCTCGTCGGTCGACACATCCATCTGGCTGCCGCCCCAGTTGGAATCCGGCGAGACCATGGACGAGCCGCCGAACATCGTCAGCGCCAGGCCGCCCTTGGCCTTTTCCTCGTGGTATCGCTGATAGTGCTCCATGGGCAGGGTGCCGTCCAGCGTGGCGGCGTGGGAGGTGCTCATGATGCGGTTGCGCAGCGTCAGGTGGCGCAGCCGAAAGGGTTGCAGGAGCGGATCCCGGGATATGGCTGCGCCGGAGCTCTCGGATGTCTGGTCGGAAGTCGGATTCACGGAATGTCGCCCCATCGCGGCAGGATTCAGGAGATGGTTCCGGCCGGCCGGAGCGCGCGCGGGGCCGGCGGTCTGGGCGACGGTCGGCCCGGTCGGATGCTGTCTTCGTTCAACTGCGTCGCCTTCCGTCGAGTTGATGTCCTGGCCGGACCATCCCCGGCGCGGCCCCTGGCGGGATCGCCGTCCGGTCATACTGGAGGCAGTCTTTCGCTGCCGGTAAGCGAATCCGGCGGGTCATTCGGCACAATCCACCGTTGGCGATGCCAGAACGATGATTTTGCGCTGCATCCCCTGGTTAGGGTTTCAGGCGTGCAGGGCACAATGGCAGGGCGATCACATGCTTGTTGACAAGGTTCTCTTCACGGACGGCGTGTCGTGCTTCGTCCACCAGGATCGCGAGGCCATCAGGCGCGGCGCCCGCCCGAACGGCTATCTCTACGAAGGCGAGCCGGTCATTCCCGGCTTCGAGACCATCACGCAGCCGGCCGGCACCGTCTCGGTGATCCTGGTGCTGGACGACGGGTCGGTGGCGTTCGGCGATTGCGCCGACGTGATCCTGGCCGGATATGCCGGACGCGACCGGCCCTTCATCCCGGCGGAGCACCGGCATGTGCTGGAGACGGTCGTCCGCCCCTTCCTGGAAGGCGCCGAACTCGTCGGCTTCAGGGAGATGGACCGCCGGTTCGGCGCGCTGGCGCACGAGGGCGCCCCGCTCCACACCGCCATCCGCTATGGCGTGAGCCAGGCCATCCTGCACGCCCACGCCGTCGCCGCACGCAGGAGCATGGCGGAGATCGTGGCGCAGGAATACGGCACGACGGTCGCGCGCAGGCGCCTGCCCATCCTTTCCTCCTGCATGCGCGACAACCACCTCCTCCATGACCGGATGATCCTGAAGCGTGCGGATCTGCTTCCGCACGCCTCCTTCGGCGATATCGACCTGCATATCGGCCGCGACGGCGGCCTCTTCCTCGACTATGTCGGCCGCTTCGCCCGGCGGGTCGGGGAAATCGGCGCGCCGGACTACAGGCCCGTCCTGCACTTCGACGTGTACGGCTCGATAGGGTCGCTGTTCGACGACGATCCGGTTCGGGTCGCCTCGTATCTCGGCCGGGTCGCCGAGGCGGTCGCGCCCTATCCGCTCATGATCGAAAGCCCCTTCGTCATGGCGAGCCTCGAGGAACAGATCGAGGTGTTCGCGCGGCTGCGGGCCCAGATCAGGCAGCAGGGCGTGGCCTGCACGGTGATCGCCGACGAATGGTGCAACACGCTGGAGGACATCCGCAGCTGGGGCGCGGCCGAGGCGGTCGACATGGTGCAGATCAAGACGCCCGATCTCGGAAGCATCGCGAACTCGATCGAGGCCGTGCTCTATTGCAGGTCGGTCGGCATGGGCTGCTATCTCGGCGGCACGGCCAACGAGACCCAGCAGGCCGCCATCGTGACCTGCCATGCCGGGCTGGCCACGGGCCCCGACTTCCTTCTCTCGAAGCCCGGCATGGGGGGCGACGAGAGCTTTTCACTTCAGGTCAACGAGATGCTGCGCACGATCGCGCTCGTGGAAAGTCGCGCCCCGCGCGACGGCATCTGACGCGGGGGCGGCGAACCACGATGCAGACGGAACGGAACTATATCGGCGGCTCCTGGGTCGATTCCCGCTCTTCCGCCATGATGGAGGTGCTCGATCCCGCCACCGCCGAGCCGGTCGGCAAGGTGCCCGAGGGATGCGCCGACGACGTGGACGCGGCTGTCGCGGCGGCTGTCGCGGCGCAGTCCTCCTTCGGCCGCACCACGCCGGCCGAAAGGCAGGTGCTGCTGCGGCGGGTGCTCGAATCCTATCGCGACCGGGCCGAGGACATCGCCCAGGCGATCTGCGACGAGGTGGGCACGCCGCTCCGGCAATCGCGCGAGGTGCAGGCATTCCTCGGCATCGCGCATCTGGAGAAGGTGCTGGAGGTGATGCCCTCCTATCCCTATGAACGGCTTCGCGGCAGCACGCTCGTCATGCGCGATCCCATCGGGGTCAGCGGGCTGATCACGCCCTGGAACGTGCCCATCAACCAGATCGCCACCAAGGTGTATCCCGCCCTCGCCGCCGGCTGCGCCACCGTGCTGAAACCCTCCGAGATCGCGCCGCTCAACGCCCGGATCTTCGCCCAGGTCCTGCACGACGCGGGGGTTCCGCGCGGCGTCTTCAACCTGGTGCATGGCGCCGGCCATACCGTCGGCGCGGCGCTGACCGCGCATCCCGACATCCGCATGGTGTCCTTTACCGGCTCGACCCGCGCCGGCATCGAGGTCGCGAGGTCGGCCGCCTCGACGGTCAAGCGGGTGGCGCAGGAACTGGGGGGCAAATCCGCCAATGTCCTGCTGGACGACTGCGACTTTTCCGTCGCGGTGCGCAAGGGCGTCTTGGCGTGCTTCGGCAATACCGGCCAGGCCTGCTCCTCGCCCACCAGGATGCTGGTGCCCCGCGCCCGCGTGGAGGAGGTCTGCGCGCTGGCGGCCGCGGCCGCCGGATCGGTTGTCGTCGGCGATCCGCGGCATCCCGCCACCGACCTCGGCCCCCTGGTCAGCCAGGCGCAATACGACCGTGTCCAGGCCATGATCGAGATCGGCATCACAGAGGGCGCCCGCCTGGTGGCCGGCGGGCCCGGCAAGCCGGATTCGCTGCGCCCGCCTTTCGACAGGGGATATTTCGTCCGCCCCACCGTGTTCGCCGATGTCGAGCCCTCCATGACCATCGCCCAGCAGGAAATCTTCGGCCCGGTCCTGTCGATCATGGCCTATGGCGACGAAGAGGAGGCGATCGCCATCGCCAACGGCACGGTCTACGGCCTTGCGGCCTATGTCCAGTCGGGCGACCTCGCCCGTGCCCGCAGGTTCGCCAGCCGCCTGGAAGCCGGCCGCGTCCATATCAACTATCCCGAGCTGGACCGCCTCGCCCCCTTCGGCGGCTTCAAGCAGTCGGGCAACGGCAGGGAGAACGGAAGGTACGGGATCGACGAGTTCACCGAGCTGAAGGCGCTGATCGGATACGGAACGGATCGCCCGGCCTGAGCTGTCCGGTTCGGCCCACCTAAGGAGAGCGGGCGACCGCCCCCATGTCGAGGTTCGCGAGTTCATAGCCGCGGCGGAAGTCGTGGATGTGCTTCTCCATCCACTCCCGCGCCGCGCCCTCGTCCTGCGCCCGGATCGCGGCGACCAGCTGTTCATGGGCATAGAGCAGCCGGGCCGAGGCGTTCAGCCGCGAGATCACGGTCAGGAAGGGGGGGTAGAACAGATCGCCCACCGGCAGCCGCGCCGCCTGCATCGCCCGGTTGCCGGCGGCCCGGGCGATCAGTTCGTGAAAGGCGA
Source organism: Paracoccaceae bacterium (assembly GCA_037190175.1). Classification (GTDB taxonomy): domain Bacteria; phylum Pseudomonadota; class Alphaproteobacteria; order Rhodobacterales; family Rhodobacteraceae; genus JBBCJM01. Next base: position 16,574 of record JBBCJM010000121.1, read on the forward strand.
TGTCGAGTTCGGTCAGCCGGGCGGAATCCTCCAGCGCCAGGCGGCTGTCGCCCAGGTTCGCCTCCAGCGCCGCCAGATCGGCCTCGTTGCGGCGGCGGGCGGCCAGCGCGGCGGCGGGGGGTTCCAGCGCCAGCATGGTCTCCCACAGTTCCTCGAAGGTGATCTGGTCCATCACCAGCGCCGCCTGCATCCGGCGCGAGATGTCGGCCGACCGCGGCACGCTGGCGCGCAGCTTCTTGCGCCCCTCCTCGCGCCGCACGAAGCCCGCCTGTTCCAACGCCCGGATCGCCTCGCGCACGGTGGAGCGGTTGACGCCCATGCTCTCGGCGATCCGCGCCTCGGCGGGCAGGGCCTCGCCGGGGCGGATCGCGCCGCCGAGGATCTGCGCCTCGATCGCGCGCGCCACCGCGCGGAAGGCCGGGCCGCCGTCCACCCGCCTCAGCCCCCCATGCGCGCACGTTCCAGCGCGCGCAGGGCGCTGCGCTGGATCTTGCCGGTCAGCGTCTTGGGCAGGTCGGTCACGAATTCCACCTCGCGCGGGTATTTGTAGGGCGCCGTCATCGCCTTTACATGATCCTGCAAGGCCCGCGCCAGCGCCGGCTCGCCCGCGGCCGGGTCGCGCAGGATCACGAAGGCCTTCACCAGTTCGCCCCGCGCGGGGTCGGGCTTGCCGATCACCGCGCAGTCCAGCACCGCGGGGTGGTCGAGCAGGGCGTTCTCCACCTCGGCCGGGCCGATGCGATAGCCGGCCGAGTTGATCACGTCGTCGTTGCGCCCGGTGTAGAAGAAATAGCCCTCGGCGTCGCGATAGCCCTGGTCGCCGGTCACGAACCAGCGCCCTTCCGGGCCGTCGCGGTGCGCGGCCTCGGTCCGCTCGGGGTCGTGCAGGTAGCCCAGCATCATCTGCGGCACGGGGACCTTCAGCGCGATGTCGCCCTCGGTCCCCGGCGGCTGCCGGCGGCCCTCGGCGTCGATCACGTCGAGGTCCAGCCCCGGCATCGGCAGGCCCATCGAGCCGTCGCGCACCGCCATGCAGGGGTAGTTCAAGAGCGTCATCAGCGTCTCGGTCTGGCCATAGGCCTCCAGCACCGTGCCGCCGGTGCGGGCGCGCCAGCGGGCGGCGATCACCGGGTTCAGCGTCTCGCCCGCCGTCACCGTGTGGCGCAGCGCCGAGAGGTCGTGCGCCGCCACGTCCTGGTCCACCACGCGCAGCAGTTCCGTGGCCGGGGCGCAGTAGACGGTGATCCGGTGCTTCTCCAGCAGGCGCAGCCGTTCGGCCGGGTCGAAGGGGCCGTCGTAGAAAAAGGCGCAGGCCCCCATCGCCCAAGGGCCGAACAGGATCGAGGTGCCGGCCTTGGACCAGCCCACGTCCGCGGTGCACCAGATGCGGTCCTCGGGGCCGAGGTCCAGCCAGAACTCCGCCGAGCCGCGCCAGGCCCAGAGGCCGCGGGCGGCGTGCAGCACCCCCTTGGGCTGCCCGGTGGAGCCCGAGGTGTAGTAGAGCGCCGCGGGGTCGTCGGCCAGCACCCGCGCGGGTGGGGTGTCGGGGGCGGTGGCCAGGGCGGCGTCCCAGTCGTCGAACCCCTCGGCGCCGCCGATGGCCAGCCGGGCGGGAATGCCCTCCAAGAGCCCGTCGAACTTGCCCGCCTGCACCCCGCGGCAGATCACTCCCCTGGCGCCCGAATGGCCCAGCCGGTAGGCCACGTCCTTGGCCGTCAGCATCTCGATGCAGGGGATCGGCACCGCGCCCAGCCGCAGGCAGCCCACCATGGCGATCTGCCATTCGGGGATGCGCGGGGTCATCACCAGCACCACGTCGCCCTTGCCGATGCCCCTTGCCGCCAGCGCCCCGGCGCAGCGCGCCGCCGCCGCGGCGATGTCGGAGAAGCGGAAGCGGCGTTCCTGCCCCTCCGCATTGGCCCAGATCAGCGCCAGCCCGTCGCCCTGCGCCGCATGGCGCTCCACCACGTCGGTGGCGAAGTTGAAGCTCCCGGGCGCCTGCCAGCGGAACGTGGCCCGCGTGGCGGCATAGTCCTGCATGTTGCGCGGCATGGTCCCCCCCGTTCAGATCGCCCCCGCCTGCCGCAGCGCCGCGATCCCCGCGGCGTCGTAGCCCAGCCCCGACAGGATCGCCTCGGTGTGCTCCCCCAGCAGCGGCGCGGGCGTGCGCAGGGTGCAGGGCGTCTCCGACAGCTTGATCGGGAAGCCCAGCTGCGGCACGCGCCCCTCGACCGGGTGGTCGATGTGGGCCAGCATCCCGCGCGCCTGCGCATGGTCGGTCTCCAGCGCCTCGGCGATGCCCAGCACCGGGCCGAAGGGGATATCCGCCCCGGCCAGCTCCGCCACCCATTCGTCGCGGGTGCGGGTCAGGAAGCGTTCCTGCAACGCCGCCTTCTGCGCCGCGGCCGCCTCGCCCTCCGGCCACTGGTCGGCCTTCAGTTCCGGCATCCCCATGGCGTCGCAGAAGCGGTGCCAGAAATGCTCCTCGATCACCCCCACCGCCACATGCCCGCCGCAGCCGCAGCGATAGACGTTGTAGCACGGCGCCTGCCCGATGAACCGCCGCTCGCCGCCCCGGGGCTCGATCCCCGCGAACAGCCGGTCGGGGGCGTGCAGGGCCAGCCAGGCGATGGTGCCGTCATGCATCGAGATATCGACCATCTGCCCCCGCCCGGTGCGGCCGCGGGACAAGAGCGCCGCGAGGATCCCCGCCACCGCGGTCAGCGAGCCGCCGCCCACGTCGGCGACCGACAGGCCCGGCACGATCGGCCCCTCGCCGGCCTTGCCGAACAGCTGCAAGGCCCCGGCCTCGGCCATGTAGTTCAGGTCGTGCCCGGGCTTCAGCCGCCACGGCCCGGTCTGGCCGTAGCCGGAGATCGCGCAGTAGACCAGCGCGGGGTTCTCGGCGGAGAGGTCATCATAGGACAGCCCCAGCCGCTCCATCACCCCCGGCCGGAACCCCTCCAGCAGCACGTCGGCACCGCGCACCAGTTGGCGCAGCACCTGCTTCCCCGCCTCGGCCTTCAGGTTCAGCGTCAGGCTCTGCTTGTTGCGGTTCAAGAGCAGGAAGGACCCCGACTCCTCCTTGGCCATCGGCGGGAAGGCGCGGTTGTAGTCGCCGGTGCCGGGCTGTTCGATCTTGACGACCTCGGCCCCCATGTCGGCCAGGATCTGCGAGGCGAAGGCGCCGGGCAGCAGCCGCGTCAGATCCAGCACCCGGATCCCCTCCAGCGCGCCGGGGGTCAACATGCGGTCCATCCTCCGTCCACCATCAGGGTCTGCCCGGTCACGTAAGCGGCGGCGGGCGAGGCGAGGAACAGGCAGGCCCCCACCAGCTCGTCCGGCTCGCCGAACCGGCCCAAGGGCGTGCGCGCGGTGATCTGGCCGCCGAGGCGGGGGTTGGCGCGCAGCCCCTCGGTCAGGTCGGTGGCGAAATAGCCCGGCCCCACCGCGTTCACCCGCACCCCGCGGTCGGCCCAGTCGTGCGCCAGCTGGCGGGTCAGCAGTTCCACCCCCGCCTTGGCCGCGCAATAGGCGGTGGTGCGCGCCAGCGCCACGCGGCCGGCGATGGAGCCCACGTTGATGATCGCGCCCGAGCCCTGCGCCAGCATGGCCCGGCCCGCGTGCTTGCAGGCCAGGAAGACGCCGGTCAGGTTCACGTCGATGATCTGCTGCCATTCGGCCAGCGTGGTGTCCTCGGGCCGCTTGTAGAACGGGTTGATCCCGGCGTTGTTCACCAGCACGTCGATGCTGCCGAAACTGCCGGCCACCGCGGTGCACATCGTCTCGACCTCGGCCTCGGACGACACGTCGGCGGCGAAGCCCTGCACATCGGGGCCCATCTCGGCCACCGCCCGGGCCAGCGTCTCCGGGTTGCGACCGACGATGGCCACCTTGCAGCCCTCGGCGGCGAAACCGGCGGCGATGGCGCGGCCCAGGCCCCGGCCCCCGCCGGTGACGATCACCGACTTGCCGCGCAGGGCGTCGAGGCCGGCGCGCAGGGGGGAACTCATGCCGACCTCCGGGCCATGCGCCTGGCGATGCTCCAGCGATGCACCTCGGAGGGGCCGTCGTAGATGCGGAAGGCGCGGATGTCGCGGAAGATGCGCTCCACCTCGGTGTCCCGGGTGATCCCCATGCCCCCCAGGATCTGCACCGCGCGGTCGGCCACCCGGAAACAGGCCTCGGACGCCTGCACCTTGATCATGCTGCTTTCGGCCGAGGCGCGTTCGCCCCGGTCCAGCAGCCAGGCGCAATGCCGCACGCCCAGCCGGGTCAGGTGCAGGTCGATCTCGTTGTCGGCCAGCAGGAAGCCCACGCCCTCATGTTCCACCAGCGGCTTGCCGAAGGCCTGCCGCCGGGTGGCGTATTCGGTGGCGATGTCATGCGCCCGCTGCGCCGCGCCCAGCCACCTCATGCAATGCGTCAGCCGCGCCGGCACCAGCCGCACCTGCGCATAGCGGAAGCCCTGCCCGACCTCGCCCAGCACGTCGGCCTCGGGGATCTCCAGCCCCTCCAGCACGATCTCGGCGTGCCCGCCGGGAAAGCTGCTGTCCATGGTGTCCAGCGTGCGGTCGATGGCGAAGCCCTTGGCCGGCAGGTCGGTCAGGAACATGGTGGCGCCGCGGTCCTGCCCGTCCACCAGCGTGCGCGCCATGACGATGGCCCAGGCCGCGCCCTCGGCCCCGGTGATCAGCCATTTGCGGCCGTTGATCACGAAGCGGTCGCCGCGCTTTTCCGCGGTGGTCGCCAGCAGCGAGGGGTCGGAGCCCGCGCCGGGATGCGGTTCGGTCATGCAGAAGCACGACCGCGTGCGCCCCTCGACCATCGGGCGCAGCCAGCGGTCCTGCTGGGCGGGGGTGGCGACCGCCTCCATCAGGTGCATGTTGCCCTCGTCGGGCGCGGCGCAGTTCATCGCCACGGGGCCCAGCATGGAATAGCCCGCGGCCTCGAACACCACCGCCTTGGCAAGATGGTTCAGGCCGAGGCCGCCCAGTTCCTTCCCTGCCTGCACGGTCAGCAGGTCAGCCGTCCGGGCGCGGGCGATGAGTTCCTCGCGCAGCCCGGGCTCCGGCCCGTGCGGGCCGCGGCGGGGGTCGGCCTCCAGCGGGATCACCTGCTCGCGCACGAAGGCGCGGGTGCGGGCCTCCAGTTCGGCCAGGTCGGGGGGCAGGCTGAAATCCATGGGGTGCCTTTCAGAAATGGCGTTCCCGCGCCACGTCCAGCGCGAAGTCGAACAGATCCTCGCCCAGCCGCCCGAAGCCCGCATAGCGCGGGTCGGCGCCGACCTGGCCCACGCGGTGCAGTTGCAGGAACACGGTGGCGAGCTTCATCAGCGTCAGCACCCGCCACGGCCGCAGGCCCTCGACCGACCGCCCGGTGGCGGCGGCATAGGCGGCGGCGGCCTTTTCGCGGGTGGCGAAGCCCGGCCGCGCGGTGGGCATCTGCGCCAGCCGGTGCATGCAGTCGGGGTCGCCCGGCTCGGTCCAGTAGGACAAGAGCGTGGCGAGGTCGAAAAGCGCCGGGCCCAGCGTGCACATGTCCCAGTCCACCACCGTGCCGGGCTGCAGCGAGGCGGGGTCGAGCAGGATGTTGTCCAGCTTGAAGTCGCAATGCAGCAGCACCGGCGGCCCGGTCCCGGCCGGGGCGTGGCGGTCCAGCCAGCCGGCGAGGTTCCGCGCCTTGGCCACCGCCTTTTCGCCGCCGATCTCCTCGGCCCGGCGCAGCCAGCCGGCGGCCTGCCGGGCGAAGAAGCCCTCGGGCCGGCCCAGATCCGCCAGCCCCACCGCGGCCGGCGACACGGCGTGGATCCGCGCCAGCGTGGCGACCAGCAGGCCCGAGAGCGCGCGGCCGGTGGCCTCGGTCTCGGGCAGGGGGTCCAGCCGGTCGCCGCGGATCGCCACCCCGCTGCGGTATTCGAGGATCTGGAACGGCACCCCGATCACCGCCGGGTCGGTGCACAGGAACAGGCTGCGGGGTGCGAGCGGCAGCGCCTGCCACAGCCGCGACAGCACCCGGTGCTCGCGCGCCATGTCATGCGCGCCGCGGGGCAGGGGGCCATCGGGCGGGCGGCGCAGCACCGCCCAGCCGCCGCCGGCCCGGATCAGGTAGTTGCGGTTGGCCAGCCCCCCGGCGAAGCGCCGCGGCGGCCAGCCGGTGTCCACCGCCAGCCCCGCCGCCCCCGCCGCCTGGGCCACCCGTGCGATGTCCAGCCCCTCCGCCCCCGGCCGCAGGGCGGCATCGGGCGGCGGCGGCAGGAGGGACGGGGCGGCGGGATGGGTCACGATGATCTCCTCCCTGCATTATTGTCGGGCAAACATTTTCGAGTCAACTCGTATACCATCGCATATCGGGGCGAAATCGTTTGACCGGCGGCCATGTCTGTACTTACTGTCGGACGATAATCCACCGGCTTGCCACCGGAGGGAACCATGCTGTACCGCAAATCCGAGATGTACATCTTCGTGGCGGTGGTGGAGACCGGGGGCTTCGCCGCCGCCGCCCGCCGGCTGGGGCTGGACGCCTCGACCGTCAGCAAGACCATGGCGCGGATCGAGGATCACCTCGACGTGCGGCTTTTCAACCGCAACTCGCGCAGCCTGGTGCCGACCGAGGAGGGGCGGACCTTCTTCGACGGCTGCCGGCAGGCGCTCAGCGCGATGCAGGCGGCCGAGGCCAGCGTGATGGGCCGCGCCCATGCCGAGGGCGGGCGGCTGCGCGTCCACGTCTCGCCCTCGGTCGCCGAATACCTGATCGGCCCGGCCCTGGCCGAGTTCAACCGCCGCTATCCGGGGATCGAGTTCGAGTTCCAGCTGGGCAACGGCTATGTCGATCCGGTCGAGGCCGGGATCGACGTGACGATCTCGCACGAACGGCCCACCAACCAGTCCTTCGTGCTGCGGCGGATCGGCAGCACGCGGATGGTGGTCTGCGCCTCGCCCGAGTTCGTGGCCGCCCACGGCACCCCGCGCCGGCCGGCCGACCTTTTGAACCTGCCCTGCATCCAGTGCACCTGGGACATGTGGAACACCTGGCATTTCGAGCGGGATGGCGAGCAGACCTCGATCCGGGTCGACGGCCGGTTCCGCGCCGGGCAGGGCTCGATGCTGCGGCAGTTCGCGCTGGCGGGCCTGGGCGTCGCCTCGCTGACCCGGATCCTTGCGGCCGAGGACTTCCGCACCGGCCGGCTGGTGCCCCTGCTGCAGGACTACGAGCCGGCGCAGGGCCCGTCGCTCTATGCCGTCTATCACGACCGCCGGCGGCTGAACGCGCGGATCCGCAACTTCGTGGACTATATCGCCGGGGTCTGCGCCGCCTCGCCCGACACCGCCTGAGCCCCGGTGTGGAAACAGGCCACCGCATGGCCGGCCCCGGTCATCGGCGGCACCGCCTGCCGGCAGAGGTCGCGGGCCAGCGCGCAGCGGGGGTGGAAGGCGCAGGCGGCGGGCGGGGCCTCCAGCCGCGGCGGGCGGCCGGGGATGCCCGCGAACCGCTCGCCCGGCCGGCGCGAGGCGACGGCGCCGATCAGCCCGCGGGTATAGGGATGCGCGGGGGTGCGGATCACCTCGGCCAGCGAGCCGCGCTCCACGATCCGGCCGCCGTACATGATGGCCAGGGTATCGGCCACCTCGGTCGCCGCGGCGATGTCGTGGGTGACGAAGATCAGCGCCATCCCCAAATCCCGCTGCAACTGGCGCAGGAGCAGCAGGATCTGGATCTGCACCGTCACGTCCAGCGCGGTGGTGGGCTCGTCGGCCAGCAGGAGCCGGGGCCGGCAGGACAGCGCCAGCGCGATCATCGCCCGCTGGCGCATCCCCCCCGACATCTCCTGCGGATAGGCGTGGAAACGGCGGGCGGCCGAGGGGATCTGCACCATCTCCAGGAGGTCGATCGCCCGCCGCCGCGCCTCGCCGTGGGAACAGCGGTCGTGCGACCGGATCGCCTCGACGATCTGGTGGCCGACGCTGAAGGTCTGGTCCATCGCCGTCATCGGCTCCTGGAACACCATGGCGATCTCGCCGCCCCGCAGCCGGCGCAGGGTGCGGCGCGGCATGGCCAGCACGTCCTGCCCGCGCCAGGCAAGCCGCCCGCCCACCCGCGAGCCCGGCGGCAACAGCCGCATGATCGCCCGCAGGGTCAGGCTCTTGCCCGAGCCGCTCTCGCCCAGCAGGCCCAGCGCGTCGCCCGGCCGCAGCGCGATATCCACCCCGTTCAGCGCATGGATGCTGCTGCGCCCGGCGCCGATGGCCAGCGTCAGGCCCTGCATGTCCAGCAGCAGGTCATCCATGGGCGCCCGCCCTCGTATGGCCCGAGCCCGGGTCGCACATCAGGCAGGCGGCCAGCGTTCCCCCGGCCGGGACCAGCGCCGGGTCGCGGGCCGCGCAGACCGCCTCGGCGAAGGCGCAGCGGGGGCGGAAGCGGCAGCCGGGCGCGGGGTTCACCGGGTTCGGCGGGTCGCCGATCAGGGGGGCCACCTCGGTGCGTTCGTAAGGGTCGAGGCTGGGCACGGCCGAGAGCAGCGCCCGGGTATAGGGATGCGCGGGGCTGGCGAACACCGTTGCGGCCGGCCCGGTCTCCACCACCTGGCCCAGGTACATCACCAGCACCTCGTCGGCGATGTGGCGCACCACGTTCAGGTCGTGGCTGATGAAGATATAGGTCAGCCCCAGTTCCTGCTTCAGGTCGGCCAGCAGGTTGATCACCTCGGCCTCCACCGACTTGTCCAGCGCCGAGACCGCCTCGTCCAGGATCACCAGCCGGGGCGTGGTGGCCAGAGCGCGGGCGATGTTCACCCGCTGCCGCTGCCCGCCCGACAACTCGTGCGGAAAGCGGTGGGCGAAGCGGTCGGGCTCCAGCCCCACGCGGTCCAGCAGCGCGGCGGCGCGACTGCGCGCCTCGGCCCGGGGGCGACCCAGCGCGATCAGCGGGAAGGCCACCGAATCCAGCACCCGCTTGCGGGGGTTCAGCGAGGAATGGCTGTCCTGGAACACCATCTGCGCCTGCCGCCGCAGCATCCTGACCGAGGCCGGGTTCGCGGCGCTGACCTCCTGCCCGGCGAAGACGATCCGCCCGGCGTCGGGCCGGATCAGGTGCAGGAGCAGCCGCGAGGTGGTGGACTTGCCGCAGCCGGATTCCCCCACGATGGCCAAGGTCTGCCCCGCGGCGATGCGGAAGGAGATGCCGTCCACCGCATGAACCCGCTCCACCCGCCCGAACCAGCCGCGGCGGATGGGGAAGTGCTTGGCAAGCCCGGTGACCTCCAGAAGCCCGCTCATGCCCGCGGCCCCCGGATGTTCATCGCCTCGCGCAACCCGTCGCTCAGCAGGTTGAAGCTCAGCGAGGTGACCACGATCAGCACCCCGGGCAGCACCGAGAGGCTGGGCCGGACATAGATCGCATCGCGCAGTTCGTTCAGCATCGAGCCCCATTCGGGCGTGGGCGGCGTGATGCCGAGGCCGATGAAGTTCAGCCCCGCGGCCACGATCATGCTGATGGCGACCAGGCTGGTCGAGAACACCAGGATCGGCCCCAGCACATTGGGCAGGATCTGGCTGTGCAGGATCAGCCAGGGCGAGGCGCCGGTGGCCCGCGCGGCGTCGATGAAGTCCTGCTTGCCAATCTGCACCGTGGCGGCCTCGGCCACCCGGATCAGCTGCGGGATGAAGACCACGGTCAGCGCGGTCAGCGTGTTGCCCAGCCCGCTGCCCAGGATGCCCGAGATGGCGACGGCCAGCAGGATCGAGGGGAAGGCGAAGAACACGTCGGTGATGCGCATGATGATGCCGTTGACCAGCCGCCCCGACATGCCGGCGACGATGCCGAGGCCGCCGCCGATCAGCGTCGCCAGCACCACCGGCACCAGGCCCGAGACCAGCGACATCCGCCCGCCGTAGACCAGCCGGGTATAGATGTCGCGCCCGGTGGCGTCGGTGCCCAGCCAGTGCCCCTCGCTGCCGATGGCCGAGAGCCGGCGCATCACGTTGCCCTGGTTGGGGTCGTGCGAGGTGATCAGCGGCGCGCCCAGGCTGCCCAGCAGGATCGCCGCCAGCACCGCCAGCGCCACCATGCTGGCGGGGTCGCGCCGCAGCCGGCGCCAGACGTGGCGCCAGTAGCCGGGGCCGGCGGATCCGGCCGGTGCAGGCGCGGCGGCGGGGAGCGGCAGGTCGGTCATCGCCGCATCCGCGGGTCGATGGCGGCCTGCAACAGGTCGACCGCCAGGTTGGTCAGCACGAAGATCGTGGCCAGCGTCACCACCGTGCCCTGCAGCATCGGGATGTCGCGGCGGAAGATCGACAGGTTCATGAGCTGCCCGGTGCCGGGCCAGTTGAACACCGTCTCGATCAGGATCGAGCCGCCGATCAGGTATCCGAACTGCATCCCCATCACGGCGAGCGCCGCCGCCCCCGCGTTGCGCATGACGTGGAGGAGGATCCCCGGGCGGCCCAGCCCCTTGGCCTCCAGCCCCTGGATGAAGTCCAGCGACAGGATGTCCAGCACCGCCGCCCGCACCACCCGGGCCACCACCCCGGCCGGGACCAGGGCCAGCGAGACCACCGGCAGCACCATGTTCGACGCCTGCGCCCAGGTCTGCGGCAGGCCGTGGACGTTGCCCATCCCCTGCGCCGGCAGCCAGCCCAGCTGCACCGAGAAGATCACCACCAGCACGATGGCGACCCAGTATTGCGGCAGGCTGACGCCCAGGATCGCCAGCATCGAGGCGCCGCGGTCGGGCCAGCGCCCGCCGTGATAGCCGGCGATCAGGCCCAGCGTGATCCCGGTGCCGAAGGCCAAGAGCGCCGCCGGAACCGCCAGCATCAGCGTGTTGAAGAGCGCGCTGCGCAAGGTGGCCAGCACCGGGGTACCGTCGTAGAGCGACAGGCCCAGGTCGCCGCCCAGGGTGCGGGTCAGCCAGCGCAGGTACTGCACCGGCACCGGCGCGTCGAAGCCCAGCCGCTCCTTCATCGCCGCCACCACCGCCGCCGGCGCCTCGGGCGGCAGCAGCGCCTCCACCGGATTGCCGGGTTGCAGGAACAGGAGCCCGAAGGCCACCATCGACACGCCCAGCAGGATGGGCAGGGTCTGCAGGATGCGGAAGGCGGTATAGCGGATCATGCGGTGATCGGGTCGGCAGCCATGGCGCGGCGGGCGCGCGAGCCGGTGGCGGCCTCCACCACATGGCCCGCGCGCAGCACCAGGTCGTCCTCGAAGGCGCGGCCGACGATCTGCATCGCGGTGGGCAGGCCGGCGGCGTCGAAGCCGGTGCAGACCGACAGCGCCGGGGCGCCGGTGACGTTGAAGGGCCGGCTGGCCAGCCGGCCATAGGTGGTGGCCCCGCCCATCTCGGGCGCGGTGGAGCCGGAGAGCTCGCAGACCAGCAGGTCGACCCCCTGCATCACCCGCTCCACCTCGGCGATCAGCCAGGTGCGGTTGCGCTGCGCCTCGATGTATTCCGCCGCGCCCACCACGCCGCCGGCCAGCATCCGCGCCCGGGATTCGGCGCCGAAGAGATCGGGATGGTCCAGCAGGTTGGCGCGGTGATAGACGAAGGCCTCCACCCGCGAGATCAGCTGGCAGGTGCCGTCGAACTCGGCCAGCGGCGGCAGGTCCACCTCGGTGACGGTGGCGCCGGCCGCCACCAGCCCGGCGACGGCGCGCTCCATGTTGGCGGCCACCGCGGGGTCGGTCTTCAGCGTGTCGGACAGCCCGCGCCAGCGGCCCAGCCGCAGGCCCCGCACGCCATCGCGCACCGTGCCGAAGTCCAGCGCGGGCGCGCCGCGGCTGGTGCGGTCGCGCGGGTCGGGGCCGGCGATGGCCTGCATGACCAGCGCGCAGTCCTCGGCCGTCCAGCAGATCGGCCCGGCGTGGTCGAGCGTGTGCGACAAAGGATAGATCCCCGCCCGGCTGACGAGGCCATAGGTCGGCTTCAGCCCCGCGCAGCCGCACCAGCCCGCCGGCACCCGGATCGAGCCGCCGGTGTCGGTGCCGATGGCCCCCGCGCAGAGCCCCGCCGCCACCGCCGCGGCCGAGCCGGAGGAGGAGCCGCCGGTGTCGCGCGACAGGTCCCAGGGGTTGCGCGCCGGCGGCCAGGGCAGGTCGAAGGCGGTGCCGCCCAGGGCGAATTCCCAGGTGGTGGTCTTGCCGATCAGGATCGCCCCCGCAGCCTCCAGCCGCGCCCAGAGCGTGGCGGAACGCTCGGGCACCCGGTCGGCGAACAGCGCCGAATTGCCGGTGGTCAGCACCCCCGCGGTCTCCACGATGTCCTTCATCGCCAGCGGGATGCCGTCCAGCGGCCCCAGCCGACGCCCCTCGGCCGCGCGGCAGCGGCTGGCCTGGGCCTCCTTCAGCGCGCCCTCGCGGCACAGGGTGACGAAGGCATGGATCTGCGGGTCGATCCGGGCGATGCGGGCCAGGCAGGCTTCCACCAGATCCACCGGGCTCAGCCGCCCGGCCCCGATCGCCTGCGACGCCTCGGCCAGCGTCAGGAGTGCCGGATCGCTCATCGCCCGCCCCGCACCGGCGCGTCGGCCACCGCGCCCGCCAGCGGCTCCACCGCGAAGGGGTGGCGGCGCAGCCCTTCGCCGACGGCCGGGAAGGTCGCCACGATCTCGGCGATGCGGCGCAGGGTGGCGGGGTCGGGGGCGATGCCGAACTCGGCCATCCGCTGCGCCACACGCCGTTCGAGGTCTGCCAGGGCTGTCACGTTCCGGGTCTCCGCTGCCGGGGCACCCGGAAACTATGTTGGCCGCCCGAGGGGGCCGAAAGGCCGTTTTCGTCACGGCAGGGATGACGGATTTCGTCTAACGCCCCCGCCCCCGCCCGCGCGACCATTCCCCCCGCCCGAAGATAACGGGCCTGCCTGCAACAGGAGAGTTTGGGATGAAACGCAGAAGCCTTCTGGCGGGACTGGGCATGGCGGCGGGGCTGCTGATGGCCCTCCCCTACGCCACCGCCGCCCAGGCCCAGGGCAACCTCCGCATCGCCATGACCGTGGCCGACCTGCCCACCACCACCGGAATGCCCAGCCAGGGCGGCGAGGGGATGCGCTTCGTGGGCTATCCGGTCTTCGAGCCGCTGGTGGCGTGGGAACTGCGCAGGAACACCGACCAGCGCGCCGGCGTGGGCCCGGGGCTGGCCAGTTCCTGGGAGCTTGACCCCGCCGACAACAACCGCTGGATCTTCCACCTGCGCGAGGGGGTCAGGTTCCACGACGGCTCGCCGCTGAATGCCGACGTGGTGATCTGGAACCTCGAACGGTTCTGGGACGAGCAGGCGCCGCATTTCGAATCCGCCGCCGCCGGCATCGCCCAGGGCCGGGTGCCGCAGATGAGCCATTGGGAAAAGATCGACGACATGACGGTGGCGATCCATACCAAGACGCCCTCGTCCTATTTCCCGCAGGGGCTGACCCAGTTCCCGGTGGCCAGCAAGGCGCAATACGAGGCCGTGGGCAGCGACTGGGCCGCCTTCGCCGCCAGCCCCGCCGGCACCGGCCCCTTCCGCATCGCCGAGGTGGTGCCGCGCCAGTACGTCCGGCTGGAGCGCAACGACGACTACTGGGACCCCGAGGGCAAGGCCAAGCTGGACGCGATCACCCTCTATCCGATGCCCGACCCCAACACCCGGCTGGCCGCGCTGCGCTCGGGGCAGGTCGACTGGATCGAGGCGCCGCCGCCCGACGCCATCCCGGGGCTGGAGGCCGCGGGCTTCACCATCTCGATGAAGATCTATCCGCATATCTGGCCCTATATCTTCACGGTGGCCGAGGATTCGCCGCTGCACGACGCGCGGGTGCGGCAGGCGGCGAACTATGCGGTGGACCGCGAGGGGCTCGTCCACCTGCTGAACAACACCGTCGAGCCCGCCTCGGGCTTCGTGCCGGAAAGCGACGTCAGCTACGGCAACCCGACGCATCGCTATACCTATGACCCGGAAAAGGCGAAGGCGCTCCTGGCCGAGGCGGGCTATGGCCCCGGCAACAGGGTGCCGATGAAGGTGCTGACCTCGGCCTCGGGCGGCGGGCAGCTGCTGCCGGTGGCCATGGCGCAGATCATCCAGCAGAACCTGAACGCCGTGGGCTTCGACGTGACGGTCGAGGTGCTGGAATGGGGGCAACTGGTCACCGCCTTCCGGCAGGAGATCGGCTCGGACATCCGCGAGGGCGCCGATGCCATGAACATGAGCCTCTCGTTCCCCGGCCCGGCGGAATGGTCGCGCTGGTTCCACGGCTCCAACGAGCCGCCGGTGGGCTCGAACTGGGGCTACTGGAAGAACGCCGAGTACGACGCGATCATCGACAAGGTGGGGGTGACCTTCGACCCCGACGAGGTGGACCGCCTGCTGGCCGAGGCCCATGCGATCCTGGTGGACGACGCGCCCTGGCTCTACGTGGTGCACGACAAGAACCCGCGCGCCATGGCCAGCAACGTGAAGGGCTTCGAACCGGCGCAAAGCTGGTATCAGGACTTCACCGGGATCTGGATGGAATGATCCCCTCGGGGGGCCGCCCGGCGGGGATGGCCCCTTTCGCGGCGGGCGGATAGTCTCCGCCCGTCACCATGGGAGCCGACATGACAGCCCTTCAGGACATCGCGATCATCGGCAGCGGCCATACCCGGTTCGGCCGCCTTCCCGCCACGCTGGAGGAACTGATCGTCGGGGCCGCGCGCGAGGCGCTGGCCGAGGCCGGGCTGGCGGGCGCCGACATCGACGCGGTGTACCTGGGGCATTTCAACTCGGGCCTGGTGCCCGACGCCTTCGCCGCCTCGCTGGTGCATCAGGCCGACCCGGGGCTGCGCTTTACCCCCGCCACGCGCTGCGAGAACGCCTGCGCCTCGGGCGCCGCGGCGATCCATGCCGGGATCAACGCGATCCTCGCCGGCCGGGCGCGACGGGTGCTGGTGGTGGGGGCCGAGAAGATGACCGGGCGCAGCACCGCCGAGGTCACGCAGGCGCTGGCCGGCGCCGGCTACCAGAACGATCCGGTCGAGGGGGGGCTTTCCTTCCCGGCCGTGTTCGGGCTGGCCGCGCAGACCTATGCCCAGCGGTACGGCGACCCGATGGAGACCTTGGCCCGCATCGCCGCCAAGAACCACGGCAATGCGATGGCCAACCCGCTGGCGCAGATGCACCGCCCGATGACGGTCGAGGAGTGCAACGCCGTGTCGGAGAAGAACCCGCTGATCGCCCCGCCCCTGCGGCTGACCGACTGTTCGCTGATCTCCGACGGCGCCGCCGCGGTGGTGCTGGCCGCCGAGGCCGACGCGCCGGCCGAGGCCCGCACCGCCCGCTTCGCCGCCGCCGAGCACGTCAGCGACCTGCTGCCGCTTTCCACCCGCGACTTCGTGGCCTTCGAGGGCCCGGCCCGCGCCATCGCCCGGGCCTATGAGGCGGCGGGGATCGGGGTCGGGGATCTGCACTTCGCCGAGGTGCACGACTGTTTCACCATCGCCGAGCTGCTGATCTACGAGGCGATGGGGCTGGCCCCGGCCGGGCAGGGCCGCCGCGTGCTGGCGGAGGGCACCGTGCTGGCCGGCGGGCGCACGCCGGTCAACCTTTCCGGCGGGCTGAAGGCCAAGGGCCATCCGGTGGGCGCCACCGGCGTCTCGATGCACGCGCTGGCCTACCGCCAGCTGACCGGGCAGGCGGGCGAAATGCAGCGCCCCGATGCCGGGGTGGGGCTGGTCTTCAACATGGGCGGGGCGGCGGTGGCCAGCTATGCCTCGGTGCTGGTCGCCGGGCGGGCCTGACCCCGGCGGCAACCGCAACCCGACGTAACATATGAATATGTTACGTGCGCTGTTTTGCGCATCAGATTATATCTTGAGTTTCCGCCATTTTTCCTGCGAATTGGCAAAACCGCCGATATGGTAGAGGCAGATGTCGAAAGAAGTTCAGTTCAAGGCGGAGGCGCCGGTGAGTCGGCTGACGATTCGTCAGGTTGAGGCATTTCAGGCCGTGATGCTCCTGGGCAGCATGACCCGCGCGGCGGACTTTCTGCAAATCTCCCAGCCCGCGGTCAGCCGGCTGATGGCGGATCTCCAGGCGGCGGTGGGCTTCGTGCTGTTCCGCCGCACCCGGCACGGGATGGTGCCCACGGTGGACGCCGAACGCTTCCAGCGCGAGGTGCAGCGGGTGTTCTCGGGGCTGGAGGAGCTGGAGCGCCAGGCGATGGCGATCCGCGACCTGGAGATCGGCGAGCTGAAGATCTGCACCATCAGCCTTTACGGCAACGGCATCCTGCCCGGGATCATCGCCAGGTTCCTGCAGCAGAACCCCGGGCTGAACGTCATCCTGGAGATCGACACCCACGACCGGCTGATCGACTGGCTGAACGCCCGGCGCTGCGAGATCGGGCTCGTGTCGCTGCCGGCCTTCTCGGGCAACCTGGTGGTGCACCGGCTGGCGGCGCAGCCGGCGGTCTGCGTGATGCCGTCCTCGCACCCCCTGGCGACCAAGCCGCTGATCCACCCCAAGGATCTGGAGGGCGTGCCCTTCATCAGCTTCCCTCGCGAAAGCGCCACCCGGTTCCAGGTGGACACGCTCTTCGAACGCGAGGGGATCGAGCGGGTGATGAAGGTCGAGGCGGGCTCGCACGAGGCGGTGTGCAACTTCGTGGCCGAGGGGGTGGGGGTGGCGATCATCAGCCCCTTCTCGCCGCACCTGCGCGACAGCCCGGCGCTGACCTCGCGCCCCTTCCACCCGGCGCTGGTGCGCGAGGTGGGGCTGCTCACCCGCGACGAAACCCAGTCGCTGCCCGGCCAGCGGTTCGTGGAATTCGTGATGGAGCATTTCAGGAACAGTGTGGACGGGCGCTAGGCGGGGCCAGATCGCTGACGATTTGGTTCAAATTGTCCTTCTTCTGTCCATAAATATCCCGCGGGGGTCCGGGGGCGCGAAGCCCCCGGCGCTGTCCGCCGGGACCGCCGCCCGAAACCTACCCCGCCGCCCGCGCCAGCCCGGCCTTGAGGTCGGCGATCAGGTCGGCCGGGTCCTCCAGCCCCACATGCAGGCGCAGCACCGGGCCGGTGCCGGTCCAGGCCGGGTGCTGGCGGGTTTCCGGGTGGGCGGGCAGGGCCAGGCTCTCGTAGCCGCCCCAGGAGAAGCCGATCTTGAACCAGGTCAGCCCGTCCACCATCGCCGCCAGCCGCTCCGCCCCCATCCCCGGCAGTTCGATGGAGAAGAGCCCCGAGGCGCCGGTGAAGTCGCGCCGCCAGAGCTCATGCCCCGGGGCGCCGGGCAGCGCGGGGTAGAACACGCGGCCGACCTCGGGCCGCGCCGCCAGCCATCCGGCCACGGCCAGCGCCGAGGACTGGTGCCGCATCAGCCGCGCCTCCAGCGTGCGCAGGCCCCGCAGGCCCAGGTTGACCTCCTCGGACCCCGCGACATAGCCCAGGTCCTGCGTGGTCCGGCGCAGGTCGTCGTAGCGTTCGGCATTCACCGTCGCCACCCCCAGCATCGCGTCGGAATGGCCGGCGATGTACTTGGTGGCCGCGTGGATCGACACGTCCACCCCCAGCGCCAGCGGCCGCAGGAACAGCGGCGTGGCCCAGGTGGCGTCGATGGCGGTGGCGATGCCGCGGGCGCGGGCCACGGCGGCGCTGGCGGGCACGTCCTGCACCTCGAAGGTGCCGGTGCCGGGGGATTCCAGGAAGATCAGCCGGGTCTCGGGCCGGATCAGGTCGGCGATCCCCGCGCCCAAAGCGGGGTCGTAGTAGCTGGCACTGACCCCCATCCGCCCCAGCGTGCGGTCGGCGGTGCGGCGGGTGGGGCCATAGCAGCTGTCCACGATCAGCACATGGTCGCCGGCCTTCAGGAAGGCCAGGAACACCGCGGTGATCGCGGCCAGGCCCGAGGGGTAGGCGATGGCGCGGTGCCCGCCCTCCAGTTCCGCCATCGCCTCCTCGAAGGCGAAGCTGGTGGGGGTGCCCACGCGGCCGTAGAAGGGCGCGTCGAAGGGGGTCTTCGCCACCCTGTCGAAGGCCGCCAGCGTCTGGAACACGAAGGTCGAGGCGCGGTGCACCGGCGGGTTCACCGACACCCCGTCCCCCGCCGGCCGTCCCGCCTTGACCAGCCGCGATCCGGCGCCCGCCATCTCAGACGCTTTCCTTGGGCAGGTCGTCGCGCTGCCCCCATTCGTGCCAGGACCCGTCGTAGAGCGGCACGCCTGCGCGCCCCATCCGGGCCAGCTGGAACACCAGCACCGCCGCGGTGACGCCCGACCCGCAGGTGGAGATCACCGGCCGCGCGAGGTCGATCCCGGCCTCGGCGAAGATCGCGGCGGCGATCTCCGACCCCACGAAGGTGAAGTCGCCCGACTGCGGGATCATCCGCCCCCAGGGGATGTTCACCGCGCCCGGCATGTGTCCGCCGGCCACGCCGGGATAGCCCGAGGGCAGTTCGCCGGTGAAGCGTTCGCGGGTGCGGGCATCGACCACCTGCGCGCTGCCCTCGCGCAGCGCGGCCTGCACCTGCCGCCAGTCGGCGACATGGCCGGGGGCGAGCGCGGCCCGGAACGCCTGCGGGGTGGGCGCGGGCGCCGGCCCGGTCTCCACCGGCCGCCCCTCCTGCTGCCAGCGGCGCCAGCCGCCGTTCAGGATGCGCACCTTGTCGTGGCCGAAGATGCGGAACATCCACCAGACCCGGGCCGAGACATAGCCGGAGTCGTAGACCACCACGAGCGTGTCGCTGCCGATCCCCAGCCGCCCGACCTCGGCCGCGAACTGCTGGGCGGTGGGCAGCATGTTGACGTAGGGCGAGGCGGCGTCCGACACCGCGTCCAGGTCCAGGAACCGCGCGCCGGGGATATGGCCGGCGGCGAACTCGGCCGCCATGTCGCGTCCCGCCTCGGGGATGTTCCAGGAGCAATCCAGCACCGCCAGCCCGGGTTCGCCGAGGTGCTGCTGCAACCAGTCGGGTTCGACAAGGAAGGGGTCCATGGGTTTCCCTTTCAGCCAGAGAACGCGAACCGCCCGCCGCGCAGGGTGAAGGGCGTGCCGGCGCCGCGCAGGGTCACGCCGACCAGCCCGCCCATCCCGGCGGTGCCCGGGGCGCCGGGGTGCAGCGGCACGAACTCCACCTCGACTGGGGGCGGCCCGTCCAGCAGCACCGCCAGCGCCCGGGCCGAGGCCGCGGGGTCGGCGGCGGCCACGCTCAGCCCGGCGATGCCGGTGGCGCCGTTGGGATGGGGCAGGGGGGCGGGGATGCGGACATGGCGGTTGAGCCTGTCCTGCACCAGGAAGGGCAGCGCCTCGTCCCCGCCCGAGCCGCGGCCGGAGACCAGGAGCCGCAGCCCCCATTCCTCGCCCGAGGCCACGCGGTTGGCCACCACATGCACCGGCCCCATCGCCAGACCCGCAGCCAGCCCCGCCGCCCGCGCGGCCTCGACATCCGCCACGCAGAACGACCAGTCGGCCCAGCCCTGCCCGCCCGCGATCACCCGCGCCAGCCGGTGCGCCGCCGCGCCCTCGGGGGTGAAGGCGGTCAGGAGGAGATAGCTGCCGTCGGGGAAGCTGACGAAGCGGTAGGTCGAGCCGCCCTTGACCTCGCGATCCGCGCGGGTCTGGACGGTGAAGCCGGCGGCGGTCATGTCGGCCGCGGCGGCGTCCAGATCGTCCACCAGCAGCAGGACGTGATCGACGCAGGGAAGGGTCATGCCCGCCTCCTCAGAACCCGATGGGCCAGTGCTCGATGGGGGTGCCGTCGCTGAAGCGGGCGAAGCGGAAGGGCGCGGGGTCCACCTCGGGCTTCCTGCCCGCCACCATCTGCGCCATCATCCGCCCCGCCCCCGGCGCCACCCCCAGCCCGTGGCCGGAATAGCCGGTGGAGATGTAGAACCCCGGCACGTTCGCCACGTCCGAGATCACCGGCAGCGCGTCGGGCGTGCTGTCCACCAGCCCGGCCACCTTCTCCACCACCCGGATATCCTTCAGCGAGGGGAACAGGGTGCCGATGTTCTCCTTCGCCCGGGCCAGGATGTCGTGCGCGGGTTCGGGATCGGCGATGCGGTATTTCTCGAAGGGGGTGGAGCCGTCGGGGCGCCAGCGGCGGGCCATGAACAGCTCCTGGAACGACCGCCGCCCGATGCGCAGCCGCAGCGCCTTGCGTTCGTGCTTCAGCGCCTGCTGGAAGTCGCGGAAGAAGCGGAAACTGTCCGGCACGATGTCCACCGGATGCGCCGAGCGCATCGAGATGTTGTAGCCCCCGTCCAGCCGCTTGCGATAGCCGAAGCCGGGGCCGGAGCCGCAGCCTTCGGGGCCCCCCTCGTGCGGGGCGGTGCGCATGACGTTGGCCAGCATCTTCAGCTGCGGCAGGCGCAGCCCCATGTTGCCGGCAAACAGCGAGGACCAGCCGCCCCCGGCCAGCACCGCGGCCTGGCAGGCGATCGGTCCCTTTTCCGTCACCACCCCGCTGACCCGGCCGCCGGCGGTTTCCACCGAGCGCACGGCGCAGTTGGAGAAGGCCAGCACGCCGCGCTTCCTGGCCCCGTTGATCACCGCGGCGGTGACCATGGCGGGCTCGGCCATCCCGTCGCTGGGGGTATGCAGCCCGCCGGGAAAGCGGCGGGTGGCGCCGGGGCCGAACTGCGACAGGTCGTCGGCGCTGACCGGCACGGTATCGAGGCCGAAGGGCTTGGCAAACTCAAGCCATTTCAGATACTTGCCCATGATCTCGTCATCGGCAGCGTAATAGGTGATGCCGCGCACGCGGAACCCCGTCTCCTCGCCCGTCTGTTCGTTCAGCTTGTGCCATTCCCTGAACGCCGCGATGGCCAGCGGCAGCTCGCGCGGGTCGCGGCCCATCTTGCGCACCCAGCCCCAGTTGCGGCTGGACTGTTCGGCGCCGAACTCGCCCTTGTCGCAGATGGCGACCGAGAGCCCCTCCTCGGCCAGGTAGAGCGCGGTGCAGGCGCCGATGATGCCGCCGCCGATCACCACCACATCCACCTTGCGCGGCAGCTCGGCGTCCGAGGGCACATGGGTCAACTGATGCATCACTCTATCCCTGTGGATGGCGGTTCGGAGGCAGGGGCCGCCCGGGGACGGGGAGCATGTCGCCCCCGGGCGGCGGCGGAGGGGTCAGGCGAAGTATTCCAGCCCCTCGGCGATCAGTACCTTGACGCTGGCGGGGCTGGCCGCGCCCTGCTGGCGTTCGACCACCCAGTTGCGCAGCGCGTTGCGCATCCCCGAGGGCGCCTCCAGCAGGCCGTTCGACAGCGCGATGGTGGCGGCGGTGGGCCAGGTCTCCTCATAGCTGCGGCGGCGGGCGCCGAAGTTGAAGATGCCCTCGCGCGCCTGCCGCCCCTCGCGCGCCTTGGCCGTGGCCACGCTGTCCACGGCCAGGTCGCGGATCGCCACGCCATAGTCGCGCAGCGCCGCCTCGGGCGTCAGCAGCCCTTCCACCACATCCGCCAGCACCGCCTGGGGGTCGCGCTCGAACGGGTCGCCGAAGCCGCCCCCGGCGGGCGAGCGCAGGTAGAGCCGGTCGCCGCGGCCCAGCTTCTGCATCTGGATCAGGCTGATCGGCTCGCCGTTCTTGCGGCCCTGCCCGCAGTTGCCGGCCTCGCCCCCCGCGACGCCCCAGGGCTGGAAGGTGAAGCGGTCGCAGCCGCGGACCGAAAAGGTCGCCTCCAGCTCGCGGCTTTCCATCTCGATCTCCAGCGCCGCGCCGCCGCGCCATTTGCCGGGGCCGAAGCTGTCGGTCATCAGGCCGAAGCGGCGCACCAGGATCGGCATCTCCTGCTCGACCGACTCGATGGGGTTCGAGCGCAGGAAGCCGAAGGGCGTGTCGATGGCGTCGATCCCGTCCACCCCCTTGCGCCCGCCCGAGCCGCCGATCAGCGGCTGGATGACCGAGACCTTGGGCTTCCGCGTCCGCCGGTCGCTGACCGAGGCGGCGATGATGGCGGCCTGCGACCCGCCGCCCGCGGCGATGCCGCCGGGGACCGCCTGGTTCAGGCAGCCCAGCACGAGGTCGTAGATCCGGGTATAGGCCGCCGCCCGGTTGCCGCAGGCGGCCGGGTATTCGGCGTTCATGATCGAGCCCTTGGGCGCCGTGGCGGTGATCGGCCGCACGATGCCGCCGTTCATCGGCACGTCGGGCGCCGAGGTCAGCAGGAAGGCCACGAAGCAGCGCACCAGCGCGGGATGCGGCGCGGCCCCGGTGACGAAGTTGCAGGCCGCCTGCACCTGCGGGGCGGAGCCCGAGAAGTCCAGCGTCACGTCCGAGCCCTTCACCGTCATGGTGCAGTGCAGCATCATCGGCTGGCCCTCGACCACCTCCAGGTAGTCCGAGAACTCCCAGGACCCGTCCGGCAGGTTGGTGATCACCTCGCGCGCCTTGGTCTCGGCATAGTCCAGCACGTCGTCGATGCCGGCGCGCAGCTCGTCCACGCCGTAGCGGTCGCAGATCTCCATGATCCGCTTGTCCATGCTGGCCAGCGCCGAGCACATCGCCTTGATATCGCCCCAGGTCTCGTCCGGGATGCGGCAGTTGTCATGGATGATCGACAGCAGCTCCTCGTTCAGCACCCCGGCCTTGTAGAGCTTCACCGGCCGCAGCCGCAGCCCTTCCTGGAAGATCTCGGTGAACAGCGGCGAGATCGACGAGGGCACCGCGCCGCCGATGTCGGAGACATGC
This sequence comes from Paracoccaceae bacterium, assembly GCA_037190175.1. Lineage (GTDB taxonomy): Bacteria > Pseudomonadota > Alphaproteobacteria > Rhodobacterales > Rhodobacteraceae > JBBCJM01. The sequence continues at coordinate 39,209 of JBBCJM010000121.1, forward strand.
GCGAAGGCCCAGCTGAAGCATTGCAGCACGCCCTCGTGGAAGATCGGCCGCAGCACGAAGATGTCGGGCATGTGGGTGCACACGCCGTCGGTCGAGAAGGGATCGTTGGTCAGGATCACGTCGCCCGGCGCCATGTTCTCGATCCCGATGGCGTCGATGGCCGGCGCCAGCGAATGGCCCACCAGCGTGGCCACGCCGTTGTAGCGCGGATAGGCGAAGACCTCGCCCTTCACCGTGCACATGGCGCATTGATAGTCTTGCGTCTGCTTGATGAAGGTGGTGTGCGCCGTGCGGTAGAGGATGATCGAGGCTTCCTCGACCAGCGCCGCGAAACGGTTGCGCATGACTTCCGTGCGGATGGCGCGCATCTCAGTTCTCCCTGGTGATCAGAAGCTCGCCCACCTTGCCGGCCTCGGCGCGGAAGCTGGCGGGGACGAGGATGGTCGTGTCGTTCTGCTCGATGATCGCCGGGCCGCGGAGCGTGGCGCCGGGGGCCATGTGTTCGCGCTTGTAGATCGCCACGTCGTCGTGGCGGCGGCCGTCCAGCCGCAGGCTGCGGCGGACATAGGGCTCCGCCGTGGTGGCCTTGACCTCGCGCACCTTGGCGGCCTCGGGGGTGGGCAGGCTGCCGATGATGCGCACCCGCAGCTCCACGAACTCCACCGGGTTGCGGGGGTCGCAATGCGCATAGATCCGCAGGTGCTCGTCGTGGAAGGCGGCCTTGGCCGCGTCCACGTCGCCCCCGGGCGGCAGCGGCACGTCGATGGAGAAGGACTGGCCCACGTAGCGCATCGAGGCATAGCGTTCGATCCGGGTGCCCAGGAGCCAGGCGGGGTCGATCTGGGTGGAAAGCCAGTCGCGCACCTCGGCCTCCAGCGCGGTGAAGGTGGCCTCGATGTCCACCGGCCCGCGGACCGAGCGCACGGCGTCGTGGATCACGCCCGCGACCAGACAGCCCGCGGCGCAGAAGACCGAAGGGGTGGGCGGGATCAGCACCTGGCTGATGCCCATCTCGGCGGCCAGCAGCGGCCCCTGCAGGGCGCCGGCGCCGCCGAAGAGCACCAGCGTCAATTGCTGCGGATCCACCCCCAGGCGGGCGAGGAAGGGGAGCGCCCGGCTCATCATCGTGGCGGTGGCCACGGTGATCGCATGGTCCGCCGCCTCTTCCGCCGAGACGCCCAGCGCGGTGGCGATGGGGCCGAAGGCGGCCTCGGACGCCTTGCGGTCCAGCACCAGGTTGCCGCCCAGCAGCGCATCGCCCAGATAGCCCGACAGCAGATAGGCGTCCGACAGGGTGGGCAGGGTGCCGCCGCGGCCGTAGCAGGCCGGCCCGGGGCGGGCGCCGGAGCTGCGCGGGCCGGCGCGCAGCACCTGCCCGTCGGTCCACACGATCGAGCCGCCGCCCGCGCCCATCGCCTCGATGGTGGTCACCGGCAGGGTCAGCGGGAAATCTCCCACCTCGGAGCCCGAGGAGGTGATCGAGCGGCCCTCGCGCACCAGCGACATGTCGGTCGAGGTGCCGCCCATGTCCATGGTCAGGAGGCTGGGCCGGTCGGTCAGCTGCCCCAGGAACTGGGTGGCGGTGACCCCGGCGGCGGGGCCGGACAGCAGCGTGTGCACCGGGAACACCCGCGCCTCGGCGGCCGACATCATCCCGCCGTTCGACTTGGCCACGAACAGCCGCGCCTCGGGGATCTCGGCGGCCAGGAAATTCTCCACCTCGGCCAGATAGGCCGACATCACGGGCTTCACGAAGGCGTTCAGCACCGCCAGGGTGCAGCGTTCGAACTCGGATTCCTGCGGCCAGACCTCGGCGGACAGCACCACGTCCATGTCGGGCTCGGCGGCCAGGATCGCCTCGCGCGCGGCCAGCTCGTGTTCCGGGTTGCGGTAGGAATGCAGGAAGCAGACCACCAGCGTCATGATCCCCGCCGCCTTGGCCTTGCGCGCGGCGGCGACGCAGGCGGCGGTGTCCAGCGGCTCGATGGCCCGCCCGTCGGCGATCACCCGCCCGCCGATCTCGTAGACGTGCCGGCGCGGGATCAGCGGCGTGGCGCGCTGCGAGTAGAGGTCGAAGGGCTTCAGCACCCGCAGCCGGCCGAGGCGCAGGAGGTCGGGGAAGCCCTCGGTCACCAGCAGCGCCAGTTCCGCGCCCGAGCGTTCGATCACCGTGTTGGTGCCCACCGTCATCCCGTGCACCACGATGACCGGCTGGTCGGGGCGGCGGTCGAGCTTCGGCAGCAGGTCGCGCAGCCCCTCCTTCACCCCCTCGGCAAAGTCGGGCGGGGTCGAGGCGGTCTTGTGCGTCAGGATCTGGTCGAAGGACTCGGTTCCGCGCCAGACGGCAAAGTCCGTAAAGGTGCCGCCGATATCAATCCCGATGCGTATCATCTCACTCTCGTGCCCGTCGTTGCTGCGCAAGTCGTCCGCCGGCCGGTGGCGACGCCGCGGGGGGCGAAGCACTCCGGTCCGGTGGTGACAGAAATGCATCTGGCGCATCTGAAATCAAGAAGAAATAATATTGGGTAATGATACAGGTACCAAAACCGGCCCAAAATGAATGTCGGCTGCAGGTGCCGCGGCGGCCCCGGGCTGGCCGTTTGCGCTGATTGATCCAGGTGCCGTCCAGCTGGGCGGTCGCGGCGGAACACCGCGCTGCCGCCGATCCACCGCGCCACCCGGGGGTGCCGCCGCGAATCATCCCCGCCGCCCGCAGCGACTTTCGGGCCCGCAAGAGACCAGACATGCCCGATATCCACTCATAACGCCTAACAGGTTTCATGACGGATGCTTGACACAATAAGTCATTTCTCTTGACCCGGGGGCTCTCGCATAACATGATTGCCTAACAGGACCGCAAGATATCATATCGTAGCATGTCACAGGTCACGACAACCCTGACCGAATCCCCCCGCCTGCCCGGCCTGCGCCGGCTGCACCCGGGCCATCTGGCGCTCTGGACGGTGGCGATCCTGACCACGGTCTGGCCGGTGCTGGCGCTGCTGATCGGCACGTTCTGGGACAACAACATCGGCGCGCCGGCCAACTGGGGCTTCGGCGCCTTCGAACGCGCCCTGACCTCGCCCAGGTTCGGCCAGGCGCTGCTGACCACCGCGCTCTACTGCGCCATCGTGGTGCCGGTGTCGATGCTGCTGGCGCTGTTCCTGTCGGTGATCGGATCGTTCTCCAACGCAAGGGGAAGGCGGCTGATCACCCCGGTGATGATCATCTGCTATTCGATCCCGGCGATGTTCTATGCCATCGGCTATGCGCTGGTGGGCAGCGGCCGGGCCGGCAGCGGCAACGACCTCTACATGCTGCTGACGGGCTCGCACGTGGCGCCCTTCAACTTCACCAGCTTCTGGGGGCTGATCTTCGTCTCGGTCCTGCGCTCGACCACCTTCGCCTATATCCTGCTGATCGGCCCGGTCTCGACCCTGGGCAAGGGGCAGGACGAGGCGGCGCGGATCTTCGGCGCCCGGCCGGGGCTGCGGTTCTGGATGATCCTGGCCTCGCTGAAGCCCGCCTTCATCGCCACCGCGGTGCTGGTCACCATCGCCTCGGTGCAGGTCTTCGACGCGGTCTATATCCTGGGCACCAGTTCGGGGGTGCATACGCTCTCCACCCTGACCTACAGCTTCCTGAACCAGCAGTACGTGGATTTCCCCGGGGCCAGCGCGGTGGGCTCGATGCTGCTGGGCCTCGTGGTGATCCTGATCCTGATCCAGAACCGCGCCACCCGCGACGGGCGGTTCACCACGGTGGCGGTGAAGCCCGAGGCGCAGCTGCGGCTGGATCTCGGCCCCTGGCGGGTGGCGGTGGACCTGTTCCTGGCTCTCTGGGCGCTCTTCGCCATCGTGGTCCCGGTGGTCTCGCTGGCGGTGACCTCGCTGATCCGCTTCCCCGGGGTCTACGACACCTTCTCGCTGGCCAACTATGCCACGGTCTGGACCAATTCGCAGACCTACGCCGCGCTGCGCACCACGGCGATCCTGGCCACGCTGGGATCCACCGCGGCGGTGGCCTTCGCGCTGGCCATGATCAACATGCGCAAGCGGCTGAAGGGGGCGGGGGCGCGCAGCCTCTTGGACATCATCATGCTGGCGCCCAAGGTGATGCACGGGATCGTCACCGCGGTGGCCTTCATATGGGCCGTCACGCTCTTCGCGCCGACGCGGGAGCTTTACGGCACCGTCTGGCTGCTGTTCCTGGCCCTGACCGTCAGCGTCATCCCGGTGGCCTACATGCTGATGAGCGGGGCCTTCGCGCAGCTGGACCCGGCGCTGGACGATGCGGCGCGGATGTCGGGCGACACGCCGGTGGGCATCCAGCTGCGGGTGCAGATCCCGCTGCTGGCGCCTTCGCTGATCAACGCCTGGTTCCTGTGTGCGGTGGCCATCGCCGGGGCGCTGGACGTGCCCTTGGTGCTGGGTTCGGCCTCGCTGCGGGTCGTGGCCTCGACCGTGTTCGAATACTTCACCTTCAACGGCAACTACGGCGCCTCGGCGGCGATGCTGATGCTGACGCTCTTGATCTTCGCGGCCACGGCGCTGGTGCTGCATGTGCTGGTCCTGCTGATCCGCCCCGACCTGCGGGCGGGCCTGATCCGCCGCCTGCGACCCGGCCCGAAAGCCACCCGGCAGGAGATCCCCGCATGAACGCCCGACCCGAGCGACTGACAGGAGGCACCATGGCGGCACCGCCCGAGACCCCCGCCATCGTGATCGAGGACCTGCGCAAGAACTACGGTCCCGTGGAGGTGCTGAAGGGGGTTTCGCTGTCGATCCGGCGCGGCGACTTCGCCACCATCCTCGGCCCCTCGGGCAGCGGCAAGACCACGATCCTGCGCTGCCTCGCCGGGCTGGAGGAACCCGACCACGGCCGCATCTGGCTGAACGACAAGCTGGTCTTCGACGCCGCCCGCGGGGTGAACCTGCCCTCGCGCCACCGCCGGATCGGGATGATCTTCCAGAACTATGCGCTCTGGCCGCACATGACCGTGCTGCGCCACGTCACCTTCCCGCTGCTGCGGCAGGGGGTGGCGGGGGCCGAGGCCATCGCACGCACCGCGCTGCGCACCGTGGGGCTGGAGGGCCACGCGGACCGTTTCCCGCACGAGCTTTCCGGCGGCCAGCAGCAGCGGGTGGCGGTGGCGCGCGCCATCGTGGGCGGGCCGGGCGTCCTGCTGATGGACGAGCCGCTCTCCAACCTCGACGTGCAGCTGCGGCTGCAACTGCGCGACGAGCTGAAGATCGCGCACGAAAGTGCCAAGGCCACGTCGGTCTTCGTGACCCATGACCAGGGCGAGGCCTTCGCGCTGTCCGACCATCTGGTGCTGATGCACGAGGGGCGGATCGTGCAGGAGGGCACGCCGGCCAGCCTGCGCCGCCAGCCCGCCACCCGCTTCGTCGCCGGCTTCCTGGGGATCGAGAACATCTGGCGCGGCGAGGAATGGGCGGCGATCCTGACCGACCCGCAGGGCGGCCCCGTGGCGCTGGACGCCACCCGCAGCCATGCGCTGGCCGCCACCGACCTGCGCGACACGCCCCCGGCCGACCCCGCCGGCTGGGTGACCATCCCCGGGGCCGAGCGGCTGTCGGCCACCTATGACAGCCTGATCCACACCGCGGTGTTCCGCGCCGGCGGCCGCCGGCTGGTGGCGAAGTCGCTGGCCCCCTTCGCGGCCAATGCGGCGCAGGACCGGCTGTGGCTGCGGCTGGCCGATCTTATCCCGGTTTCGCAGGACTGAGACCACCAACAAGAAGCCAACATCAGGGAGATGGCACATGCACAGACGTAGTTTCCTGGCAACCGGCGCGGCGTTCGGAACCTGGGCAGCGGCCGGCGGCCGCGTGCTGGCGCAGGAGGCGGTGCCCGACTGGCTGGCCGCGCTCTACCGGCAGGCGCTGGACGCGGGCGAGCGGCAGGTGGTCTACTATCCCACCGGCCCGGGGCAGGAGCCGCTGCTGGAAGCCTTCGCCCAGACCTTCCCCGAGATCGAGCTGCAGTACAAGTACACCCTGGGCGCCGAGCTTGCCGCCATCCTGGACACCGAGGAGGCCACCGGCCAGCGCGCCATCGACGTGGCGCAGGGCGGCGCGAACGTGCAGCTGCGGCTGCAGGCGAACGGCCGGCAGGACGCCTGGGCCTTCCCCGAAGGCTCGGGCATCCCGGCGGAGGTGGGCTTCTTCGGCAACGAGATGTTCACCAACGGCCGCTCGATCGCCGGCATCAGCTACAACACCAACCGCCTGAAGCCCGAGGACATTCCCCAGACGCTGGACGAATTCTTCACCCCCGAGTGGAAGGGCCGGGTGGCGATCCAGAAGCCGACCGGCGCGCAGACGGTGGACAACAGCCTGACCATCCTGCGCGAGCACGGGCTGGTCATGCCCGAGCAGATCGCCCAGCTGGCCGACTTCCCCATCGAGGCGGGCAACGTGGCGGTGCTGACCGCGGTGGCGCAGGGGAAATACGACATCGGGCTGTGGAACTCCTCCACCGCGCTGGCCCCGCTGGTCAAGCAGGGCGCGCCGCTGGCCAAGCTGGCCCCGCCCACCATCGCCACCGCGCAGAACGACGTGTTCTGCATCCTGAAGCAGTGCCCGCATCCCAACGCGGCGCGGCTGCTGGCCGGCTGGCTGCTGTCGCGCCCCGGGCAGGCCTATTTCCCGCAGGCCGGGGTCTACAGCATCTACGGCGACATCCCGCCGCCGGACTTCCTGCCCGACCTCACCGGGGTGGACCTGAAGATCGCCAACTACGACACCTTCAGCGACCAGGCCCGGGCCACCCGCGAGATCACGGTCCAGTACTGGCCGTGACTGCCGGCCCGGCGGCGGGTTGGCCGCCGCCGGGCATCCTACCCGAGCAGACGGAGCATCGGAGATGAGACGACGCAGCTTTCTGGCGGCCGGCGCCGCATTCGGCACATGGGGCGCGATGGGCGGCCGGGCCCTGGCGCAGGAGGCGGTGCCCGACTGGCTGGCCGCGCTCTATCAGGATGCGCTGGCGGCGGGCGAGCGGCAGGTGGTCTACTACCCCACCGGCCCGGGGCAGGAGCCGCTTTTGGAAGCCTTCGCCCAAGCCTTCCCCGAGATCGAGCTGCAGTACAAGTACACCCTGGGCGCCGAGCTGGCCGCCATCCTCGACACCGAGGAGGCCACCGGCCAGCGCGCCATCGACGTGGCGCAGGGCGGTCCCACCGTGCAGCTGCGCCTGCACCACGCGGGCCGGCAGGACGCCTGGCCCTTCCCCGAAGGCTCGGGCATTCCCCCGGGCGCCGGCTTCTTCGGCAACCAGATGTTCACCAACGGCCGCTCGATCACCGGGATCGCCTACAACACCAACCGCCTGAAACCCGAGGATATCCCGCACGACCTGGACGACTTCTTCGCGCCGGAGTGGAAAGGCCGCATCGCCATCCAGAAGCCCACCGGGGCGCAGTCCGTCGACAACAGCCTGGCCATCCTGCGCGAGAACGGCATGGTGACCGAGGAGCAGATCGCCAGGATCGCCGACTTCGCGGTCGAGGCCGGGGTCGTCGCCATGGTGACCGCCGTGGCGCAGGGGAAATACGACATCGGCATGTGGGCGGCCTCGACCGGCTTCACCTCGATCGCCAAGCAGGGGGCGCCGGTCGGCATGGTGGCGCGCCCGGCGGTGACGACGGCGCAGTACGACGTGATCTCGATCATGAAGAACTGCCCGCATCCCCGGGCGGCCCGGCTGCTGATGGGCTGGATCCTGTCGCGGCCCGGCCAGGCGTTCTATCCGCAGGCCGGGGTCTACAGCATCTATGACGACATTCCGCCGCCGAGCTTCCTGCCCGACATCACCGGGATGGATCTGAAGATGGCCGACTACGACACCTTCGCCGACCAGGCCCGCGCCACGCGCGAGATCACGGTGAAGTTCTGGCCCTGAGCCCGTTGCCCCCAGACACCGGCCGCCCCTTCGCCGGGGGCGGCCGTCCTGCCCATGACCGAACCGCGAGGACTGCCCGTGATCTACGCCGCCGAAGAAGGCAACATCTCCATCGCCCTGGCCGGCGACGTGATCCTGAACCGCCCGCTCAGCCATTACCGCGAGCCGGGCTTCCTGCGGGTGCGCGAGATCCTGACCGGGGCCGACGCCGCCATCGGCAACCTGGAAAGCCTCTATCACGACTGGGAAATGCCCTATGGCAGCATCTACACCGCCGCCTATCAGGTGGGCCGGCCCGAGATGCTGGAGGAGGTGAAGTGGCTGGGCTTCGGCGGCATGGGGGTGGCGATGAACCACTCCTTCGACTGCGGCGAGGCCGGGCTCTTGGCCACGCTGGACAACTGCCGCGCCCGCGGCATTCCGCTGGCCGGCGCCGGGCGGGATCTGGGCGAGGCGCGCAGTCCGGCCTGGGTCGAAACCCCGGTGGGGCGGATCGCGGTCATGTCCGCCGCCACCACCTTCGCCCTGACCAACGTGGTCCATGCCGGGCCGGGGCGCCACGACATGCCCGGCAAGCCCGGCATCTCGATGCTGCGGCACGACACGGTGAACCACGTGCCGGCGGCGGAGTTCGAGGCCATGGCCCGGATGCGCGAAGGGCTGGGCCTGCGCGAGCCCGCCTCGGCCGAGCAGATCACCTTCTCGGGCAGCGTGTTCCGCAAGGGGGATGGCTATGGCGTCACCACCTCCTGCGGGCGCGAGGATCTGGAGGACATCGCCCGCTATGTCCGGGCGGCGAAACAGACCTCGGACTTCGTGGTGTTCTCGATCCACGCGCATGACAACGGCACCACCGGCAAGTGGTGCAATGCCGTCCACCGCCCCTCGGTCCCCGATTTCCTGGTGGAGTTCTGCCACCGGCTGATCGACGAGGGCTGCGACGTGGTGTTCGGCCACGGGCCCCACGTCATGCGGGGGATCGAGATCTACAAGGGCCGGCCGATCTTCTACAGCCTGGGCAACTTCGTCTTCAACGTCGAGACGCTGGAGAAGGTGCCCGCGCCCTCCTATACCCGCATCGGCATGGACCAGACCGCCATCCCCGGCGAATGGACCGAGACCTTCGCGCATGAGAGCCTGTGGGCATGGACCAGGGAACCCGCCTGCTACCAGACCGTGATCCCGGTCTGCGAGTTCCGCGGCTTCGAGCTGGCCGGGGTGACGCTGCACGCGGTGGACCTGGGCTATGGCACCAAGACCAGCCAGCGCGGTCGGCCGGTGATCGCCTCGCCGCAGGTGGCGGCCGAGATCTGGGCCTGGCTGCGCGAGCACAGCGAACGCTTCGGCACCCGCTTCACCGAAATCGACGCCACTACGGCGCGGATCGAGCTTTAGCACCGGCGGGCGGGAGGCAGGGATGAACGAACCCGAACGCATCATCCATTGCAGCCACTGGGGCGCCTATACCCTGCTGGTGCAGGACGGCCGCATCCTGGGGGTGGAGCCTTTCCCCGAGGACCCCGCCCCCTCGCCCATCATCGAATCCGTGCCGGAATGGGCCACCTCGCCCCTGCGCATCCGCCATCCGATGGTGCGGCGGGGCTGGCTGGAGGCCTGGCGCGCGGGGCGCATCCCGGATGGCGCCGGGCGGGGGGAGGAGCCCTTCGTCCGCGTGACCTGGGACGAGGCGCTGGACATGGTGGCGGCCGAGATCGCCCGGGTGCGGCGCGACCACGGCAATGCCTCGATCTTTGCCGGCTCCTATGGCTGGACCAGCTGCGGGCGATTCCACCACGCCGCCAGCCAGCTGAAGCGGATGCTGAACCTGATCGGCGGCTACACGGGGCATGTCGACACCTATTCGGTGGCCGCCGGGCAGGTGATCCTGCGCCATGTGACCGGGACCGACGACCTGAGCGCGGGCCGGGCGACCACGCTGGAAAACCTGGCCCGGCATTGCGAGACGCTGGTGGTCTTCGGCGCCATGTCGCCCCGCACCGCGCAGACCGAGGCCGGGGGCCTGGGCCGCCACCTGCTGCCGGGCTATCTGAAGCGGCTGGTGGCGCGGGGGGTGCGGATCGTCCATGTCTCGCCCAGCCGCGACGACATGCCCGGCTGGGCGGGGGCGGAATGGTGGCCGATCCGGCCGAACACCGACACCGCGCTGATGCTGGCGCTGGCGCAGGAGGTGGTGCGCGCCGGGCGCGCCGATCATGATTTCCTCGACCGCTGCACCAGCGGGGCGGATCTCTACCTCGGCTATCTGGCCGGCCGGTCGGACGGGGTGGAAAAGACCGCCGCCTGGGCCGAAGGGATCACCGGCATCCCCGCCGACGCCATCCGGGCGCTGGCCTTGCGGCTTTCCGCCACCCGCAGCCACATCGCCGCCAGCTGGGCCTTGCAGCGGGCGCATCACGGCGAACAGCCCTATTGGGCGGCGGTCGGGCTCGGCTCGGTGCTGGGGCAGGTCGGGCTGCCGGGGGGCGGGGTGGGCTTCGGCATCGGCTCGCTGGGCGGGGTGGGGGCGCCCTTCGCGGTGGCGCAGGGCCCGTCGCTGTCGCAGGGGGTGAAGGCGCTGGACAGCTTCATCCCCGTGGCGCGGATCACCGACCTGCTGACCCGGCCCGGCGAAGAGTTCGTCTACGAAGGGAAAACCCATACCTATCCCGACACGCGGCTGGTCTACTGGGCCGGCGGCAACCCCTTCCACCACCATCAGGACCTGAACCGCCTGGCCGAGGCCTGGAAGCGGCCCGAGACCATCGTGGTGCAGGATCCGATGTGGACGGCCACCGCTTTGCGCGCCGACATCGTGCTGCCGGCCTCCACCTCGCTGGAGCGCAACGACATCGCCGGCAACCGCCGCACCGACGTGGTGATCGCCATGCAGCAGGCCATCGCCCCGGTGGGCGAGGCGCGGTCGGACTATGCCATCCTCTCGGCACTGGCAGAAAGGTTCGGGGTGGCAGGCGCCTTCACCGAGGGCCGCGACGAGATGGGCTGGATCCGCCATCTGTATGAGGGGGTGCGCCGGGACGCCGCCGCGCGGTTCGACCACGCGATGCCGGAGTTCGAGACCTTCTGGTCCCAGGGCCGCGCCACGGTGCCGATGCGCGAGGACAACGTGTATCTGCAAGACTACCGCGCCGACCCCGAGGCCCATCCCCTGCGCACCGAAAGCGGGCGGATCGTGCTGGGCAGCCGGCGGCTGGTGGAGCTTGCCTATCCCGACTGCCTGCCGCACCCGGCCTGGCTGCCGCCGCTGGAATGGCTGGGCGGCGGCCGGCCCGGGCTGCACCTGATGTCGCGCCAGCCCGAGGGGCGGCTGCACAGCCAGCTGGAACAGGGCAAGGCCAGCCTCGCCGGCAAGCGGGCGGGGCGCGAGGCGGTGCAGATCAACCCCGAGGACGCCGCCGCCCGCGGCATCTCCGACGGGCAGACGGTGCGGCTGTGGAACCAGCGCGGCGCCTGCATCGCCACTGCGGTGCTGACCGCCGACCTGCGGCCCGGGGTGGTCATCCTGCCCACCGGCGCCTGGTACACCCCGGACGGGCCGGGGGGCCTGGACCTGGCCGGCAACCCCAACGTGCTGACGCCCGACATCCCCTCCTCCATGCTGGGGCAGGGCTGTTCGGCGCATACCTGCATGGTGGAGGTCGAGCCCTATCGCATCAACCGCCCCGAGGCCGCTGCGATCTATGCCGAGGCGCTGGCGCGGCTGGTGCCCGACCGGGACTGACGCTCAGGCGGCATCCGGCGGGCGGAAGGCGTCGAACCGCTCGGCGAAGTGGCAGGCCACCTGATGCGGGCGGCCCCGGTCGCTGAGTTCGGGCATCCGCTCGGCGCAGACCGCCTGCGCGAAGGGGCAGCGGGTGCGGAAGGCGCAGCCCGAGGGCGGATTGACCGCCGAGGGCACGTCTCCCGCCAGCGGCCGGCCGCGCCCCGCCGCGGCCGAGGGGATCGAGCCGATCAGCGCCCGGGTATAGGGATGGCGGGGGTCGTGCCAGACGGACTCGGCATCGCCGGTCTCCACCACCCGGCCCAGGTACATCACCGCGATCCGGTGGGCGACATAGCGCACCACGGCAAGGTCATGCGAGATGAACAGGAACGCCACCCCCAGGTCGCGCTGCAGGGCGGTCAGCAGGTTCAGCACCTGCGCCTGGATCGACACGTCCAGCGCCGAGACCGCCTCGTCGCAGACGATCAGCTCCGGCGCCAGCGCCAGCGCCCGGGCGATCGAGGCGCGCTGCCGCTGGCCGCCCGACAATTCGTGCGGATAGCGGTCGAGGAAATGCGGGCCGAGGCCCACCTGCTCCATCAGCTCCGCCACCTTCCGCCGCCGCTCGGGCGGGGTGCCGATGCCGTGCACCGACAGCGGCTGTTCCACGATGCGGCGGATGGTCAGGCGCGGGTTCAGCGAGCTCATCGGATCCTGGAACACCATCTGCACATGCCGCGCCAGCCGCCGCCGGGCCGCGCCCGAGGTGCCGGGCGGTTCCCCCGCCACCAGCACCTGACCGTCGGTCGGCCGGTTCAGCCCCACCACGCAGCGCGCCAGCGTGGACTTGCCGCAGCCGCTTTCCCCCACCAGCCCCAGCGTCTCGCCCCGCGCCACGGTCAGCGAGACCCCCCGCACCGCCTGCAACGGCCCGGCGGGGGTATGGTGGTGCAGCACCAGATCCCGCAGTTCCAGCGCCGGCGCGGCCATCAGGCGACCCCCAGCGGGTGGAAGCAGCGCAGGCTGCGGCCATCGGCGAAATCCTCGACCGGCGGGCGGGTCGCGGTGCAGGTCCGGGTGGCCCGCGGGCAGCGCGGGGCGAACAGGCAGCCGGGCGGGCGCTGGTCGGGCGCGGGCACGCGGCCCGGGATCTCCTGCAACGGCTGGCCGCCGTGCACGAAGCTGCCGCGGGGGCGGGCGGCCAGCAGGCCGGCGGTATAGGGATGGCGGGGGCTGCGCAGCACCTCGGCCACCGGCCCGGCCTCCACCAGGCTGCCCGCGTACATCACCACCATGCGGTCGGCGATCTGGTCCACCACCCCCAGGTCGTGGGTGATCAGGATCAGGCTGTTGCCTGACCGCGCGTGCAGGTCCGACAGCAGGTCGAGGATCTGCGCCTGCACCGTCACGTCCAGCGCGGTGGTGGGCTCGTCGGCGATGATCAGCGCGGGTTCGCAGGCGATGGCCATGGCGATGGTCACCCGCTGGCGCATCCCGCCCGACAGGCGGTGCGGATACTCGCGCACCCGGGCCTCGGGGTCGGGCAGGCGCACCTTGTCCAGCAGATCCACCACCCGGCGCCGGGCGGCGTCGCGGTCCAGCCGGGAATGCGCCGTCAGCACCTCCATGATCTGGGCGCCCACGGTCATCACCGGATTGAGCGCCGTCAGCGGCTCCTGAAAGATCATCGCGATCTCGTTGCCGCGCAGGGCGCGCAACTGGCGGGGCGGCAGGTCGGGCAGGTTGCGGCCGCGGAACCGGATCGCGCCCTTCTGGTGCCGCCGCAACTCGGGCGGCAGGAGGCCCATGACGGCCAGCGAGGTCAGCGACTTGCCGCAGCCGCTTTCGCCCACGATGGCCAGGGTCTCGCCCGGGTTCACGGAGAAGGACAGATCCTCGATCAGCGGCATCCCCGGGCCGGCGCCGACCGACAGCGCCTCGACCGCGAGAAGCGGTTCAGCGCGTGCGGAGGCGGGGGTTGAGAACGTCATTCAGCGCGTCTCCAAGCAGGTTGAGGGCCAGCACCGTGGCCACCACCGCCACCGAGGGGATGAGCGTGATGTACCACGCCGTGCGCAGGGCCGAGCGTCCGTTGCCGATCACGCCGCCCCAGCTCATCATGTTGGGGTCGCCCAGCCCCAGGAAGGACAGGCCGGATTCGATGATGATCGCGGTGGCGACCAAGAGCGAGGTGGCCACCACGATGGGGCTCAGGCAGTTGGGCAGGATCTGGGTGAAGATGATGCGGGCATCCGACATGCCCATGATCCGGCAGCACTGCACGAAGTCATAGGTGCGCAGCCGCAGGAACTCGACCCGCACCAGACGGGCGACCATGGGCCAGCTGACGATGGCGATCGAAGTGATCATGGTGCCCAGCGACGGGCCGATCAGCCCCACGATCAGGATCGCCGCCATGAAGGAGGGCACGGTCTGCATCGCATCGGTGATCCGCATCAGCGCATCGTCGATGAAGCCGCCGTAGTAGCCGGCGACGGCGCCCACGATGGTGCCGACGATGGCCGCGGCCATGGCCGCCGACAGCCCGATCAGCAGCGACACCCGCGCGCCGTAGACCACGCCGGCCAGCAGGTTGCGCCCCATCGGGTCGGTGCCCAAAGGCAGCGCCGGGTTCTGCCCGGGCCAGAGCATGGGCCGCGCCACCATGCGCCACGGGCCTTCGGGGAACAGCACCCCGGCCGAGAGCGCACACAATATGATGAAGGTCAGCGTGACCGCCCCGATCATCCCGCTGGGATGGCGCAGGAAGCGTTGCAGGCCGGAGCGCGGCGCCCTCATTTCAGCTCCACCCGCGGGTCCAGCGCCACGTAGAGCAGATCGACCACCAGGTTGATCGCCACCACGGCCAGCGAACTGACGAACATCACGCCCAGCAGCAGGTTGGTGTCGCGCTCGAACACCGCGTCATAGGCGGTGCGCGCCATGCCGGGCAGGCCGAAGACCGTCTCCACCACCACCGCGCCGCCCAGCACGGTCGAGACCTGCATCCCCGCCATGGTCACCAGCGGCAGCATGGCGTTGCGCAGGGCATGGCCATAGATCACCCGCGTCTCGCTGAGCCCCTTGGCGTGCGCGGTGCGCACGAAGTCCTGCCCCATCACCTCCAGCATGGTGGCGCGGGTGATCCGGGCATAGATCGCCACGTAGAAGGTGCAGAGCGAGGTCACCGGCAGCACCAGATGCGCGGCCACATCCCTGGCCCGTTCCCACGAGGTCATCTCGACCGCCGGCGTGGTCAGCCCCGCGATGGGGAACCAGCCCAGCCAGACCGAGAAGACCAGCACCATCAGCACCGCCACGATGAAGGAGGGCGTGGCGTAGAGCAGCAGCGCCAGCACGTTGATCGCCGCATCCGCCGCCCGCCCGGCGCTGCGCGCCGCGGCGACGCCCAGCACCGTGCCCAGCACCAGCGAGATCACCACCGACAGCACGATCAGCGCCAGCGTGGTGGGCAGCCGCATCAGGATGATGTCCCAGACCGGCGCCTGGTTGCGGTAGGAGAAGCCGAGGTCGAAGGTCGCCAGCTGCGCCACATAGTTGAACAGCCGCACCGGCATCGGCTGGTCCAGCCCGAACCGCGCGCGCAGGTCGGCCATCTGTTCGGCCGTCATCTCGGCATTGCCGGCGATGACCGATACCATGTCGCCAGGCGCGAACTCCATGATGGGGAAGTTGCCCAGCACCACGACCAGCAGCACGAGCACCGCCTGGCTCAGCCGGCGCAGCACGAAGCGCGCCAGCCAGCGCCGGGAAGAATGCGGGCGCCGGCCCCCCGGCGCCCGCAGGGTCGTGGCCGTCGTGCTCATCTATCCAGCCAGGCGCTCGCCAGATTGCCATAGGCCCCGATGGCGCCGATGGTATGGTCCTTGACCTCGGCGCGGCAGATGGTGATCCGCGCGGCCGAACACAGCGGGATGGTGGGGATGTCCTCCATCACGATGCGCTGGAAGTCGAGGTACAGCTGCTTGCGCCGGTCCAGATCGACCTCCACGCTGGCGGCCTCGAGGATCGCGTCCACCTCGGGGTTGGAATAGCCCGATCCGTTGGAATAGGGCACCCCGTCGCGGATGTTCTGCGACCAGTAGAAGCGGTGCACCCCGATGGCGGGGTCCGCCCCGGCCGAGCCGTAGAAGATGCTGAGGTCGAAGTCGCGTTCCGTATAGATCCGCGTGACATAGGCGCCGGGGTCGCTGATGCGCACCTCGGCCTGCACCCCGATCTCGCGGAACTGCTCGCGCATGTATTCCGCCGCCCGCACCGGCTGTTCGCCCAGCGTCGAGGCGTCGATGGTGAGGCTGAAGCGGATGCCGTTCTGGCCGCGCGGATGGCCCGCCTCGTCCAGCAGCGCCTCGGCGCGGGCCAGGTCGTAGGGGTACTGCGGCACGCCGTCGGTGGAGTAGAAGGTCTTCTGTTCGGCATGGATGGGGCCGGTGCCGGGCTCGCCGAAGCCGAACCAGATGTTGTCGGTGATCCAGGCCGGGTCGATGGCATGGGCCAGCGCCTGGCGCACCAGCTTGTTCTGGAACAGCGGCCGGCGCAGGTTGTAGTCGCAGATATGCACGGTCGGCACGTATTCGTAGCCGCGGGTGGTGACCTCGAACCCCTCCATCCCCTGGAAGCGCAGGATCTCGGTCGCCGGCAGCTGGTTGGCGCCCACGAAATCGGCCTCGCCCGATTCCAGCATCGCCGCGCGGGTGGAGCCGTCGGCGATGAAGCGCATGACGATGCGGTCCACGTAGGGCTTGCCCGGGTCCCAGTAGTCGGGGTTGCGCTCCATCACGATGTTCTCGCCGCGGGTATAGCTGGCCAGCCGGAACGGCCCGGTGCCCACCGGCGCCAGGTTCGCCGGGTTCGCCATGATGTCGGTGCCCTTGTAGAGATGCGCGGGCAGGATGGGCGATTCCGCGGCGTTCAGCGCCGACATCATCCAGGGCGTCGGCTTGCTCAGCACGAAGATGGCGGTGTGGGGGTCGGGCGTCTCGATATCGGTGACCGAGTCGAAGGTGACCTTGCCGCGGCCGTGGTGCACCTTGAGGATCTCCAGCACCGAGACCTTCACGTCCTCCGAGGTGAAGGGCGTGCCGTCGTGCCAGACCACCCCCTGCCGCAGGTTGAAGGTGATGCGCAGCCCGTCGGGCGAGACCTCCCAGCTTTCGGCCAGCTGCGGCTCGGGCACCATGCCCTCGGCATAGTCGAAGAGCCCGTCGAAGAGCTTGGCGCACAAGAGCGCCTCGGTGCCCGAGGTGGAGATCGCGGCGTTCAGGTAGGTGGGGCCGCCGGTGGTCACGATGGTCAGCGTGCCGCCGGACTTCGGCGCCGCATGGGCCCATTTCGGCACGAAGGGCAGCGCCGAGCCCAGCGCGAGCCCGGCCAGGATGTGGCGGCGGTTCGGGTTGCAATGGAATGTGGTCATGACAGGTCCCCAGGGCTGAAGGTGAAGGCTTGGCGGGCGGCGGGCCGCCGACTTCGGGCGCGGCGGCGCCGTCCGGCAAGGACACACGGCACCAGCCCGCACGGTGCGGGTTCTGTCTGGGTTGTCATGGGCTCCCCGTTGGCGATGAGGCAGCCGGGCCTTCTGGCGGGCCCGGTGCTGCGGGTGGGATGGTCAGGGACGGCTTGCTGCGTCCTTTGCTGTCGCGCTGGCGGCAATCATAGCATCGGCCCCGATGATTCTGTCAAAGATATAATCCAGTGTTAGCATGATGGGCGGCTCCCCCTGCGCCGGTGTTATGCGGCCTGCCGCTTTTTCGGGCCTATTCCGCCGCCGCGCGCCGTGCGACCGCGGGATGGGCGGGGCGCGGCAGGCCCAGGTGGTCGCGCAGGGTGGTGCCCTCGTACTCGGCCCGGAACAGGCCCCGCCGCACGAGGATCGGGATCAATTCGTCCACGAAGACCTCGACCGGGCGGGGCATGTAGGGCGGCAGCACCATGAACCCGTCGCAGGCGCCGCTCTCGAACCAGTCCTGCATGTCGTCGGCCACCTGTTCGGCGGTGCCATGCACCAGCCGGTGGCCGGAACTGGCCGCCACATAGTCGCGCAGCTGCCGCACGGTCATGTCGTGGCGCTTGGCGATGGCCTTGATGATCACCGAATGGCCCTGGATCTTCTCGGTCAGGTCAGGCAGTTCCGGCACCGGCTCGTCCAGGGGGAACTGGCTCATGTCGTGCCCGATGCGGTCGGACAGGACGCGCATCGAGGCCACGGGGTCGGCCAGATCGGCCAGCCGGGTGATGATGCCCTGCGCCTCTGCCTCGGTGCGGCCGATGATGGGCAGGATGCCGACCAGCACCTTGACCGCATCGCGGGGCCGGCCCGCGGCCTCCACCCGGTCGCGCAAGCCTTGGGTGAAGGCGATGGCGTCCTCCTTCACCTGCTGGCTGGCGAAGACCACCTCGGCGGTGCGCGCGGCGAAGTCGAGCCCGCGGTCCGAGGCGCCGGCCTGGAAGATCACCGGATAGCCCTGCGGCGGGCGGGTGATGTTCAGCGGGCCCTTGACGGTGAAGTGCGCGCCGCTGTGGTTCAGCTCGTGCATCTTCTCGCGGTCCATGTAGACCCCGGTCGCCTTGTCGCCGGCCAGCGCGTCGTCCTCCCAGCTGTCCCACAGGCCCTTGGCGACCTCGACATATTCCTCGGCCCGGCCATAGCGTGCCTCGTGGCTGGGGAAGGGATCGGTGCCGAAGTTCACCGCGGCGTCGGGGCTGGCGCCGGTGACCACGTTCCAGCCCGCGCGGCCATGGCTCATGTGGTCGATCGAGGCGAAGGCGCGGGCGATGTTGTAGGGCTCGGAATAGGTGGTCGAGGCGGTGGCCACCAGCCCGATGCGCGAGGTGCAGAGGCAGAGCGCGCCCAGCAGCGTCAGCGGCTCCAGCCGCACGATGTGCTTGGGGTGCGCGTCGCGGCCCGCGTTCACCGCGTCGGCGAAGAACACCACGTCGAACCTGCCGCGCTCGGCGGTCTGCACGATCCGGCGGATCAGGTCGAAGTTCTCGGCCCCGAACTCGGCCTCGGGCAGGCGCCAGCCCGCCACGTGGTGTCCCGCTCCGGCGACCAGCAGCGCGAGGCTCATCTTCTTTCCGGTCATCGCCTTCCCTCCAGTCATCAGCGGTCCGCGACCAGCAGCGCGCCGATCTCGCGCATGTCCTCCACCCGCTCCAGCCCCTGCACCGCCTCGATGATCCGCAGCCGGCGGTCGCGGCTGAAGCGGTCGGCGGCGAATTCGGTCATGTCCATGAACTTGGCGGCCACGTCGTCGAAGCTCATCGGGTTCTCGGGGTGGCCGTGGGCATAGTCCACACGGGCGGTCACCGGCTCGGCCCGCCCGCGCAGCCGCACCTCCACGATCCCCGGGGTGGGCAGCACGTTGCCGGTGGCGCTGGTGTCCAGCACCGCCTCCACCCGGTCGAACATCGAGACCAGATCCGGCGCCCGCCGGCGGTCGTCGGCGAAGCGGTCCAGCCGCACCCGCCCGTCGCAGAAGGCCGCGGCCACCACGAAGGGCATCGACATCTGCGCATGGACCCAGCCGCGGTCGGACAGGATGGCGGCGCGGTGTTCGTCCTTGTCCAGCGGCGTGCAGACCACGTCGAAATATTCGCGGTTCAGCACCCGCAGGGTGACCTTCTCCACCTCCTCGGGCCGGATCGCGTGGTCGCGGATCGCCTGCTCGGCCGCCGCCGCCGCGGTGTGGATGTGGCGGCAGCAGGGATAGGGTTTGATGCTGATCTCCTGCACCGTGTAGTATTCGCCCAGCCGGTCGGTCAGCACGGCCGCGTCATAGCGCCCGCCGTGCAGCGCGGCGTAATAGCCGCAGGGGCCGGTGAGCGATTCCAGCGCGCCGGTGATCCCGGCCCCCGCGAGATCGGCCGCGACCACCCCGGCCATGGAGGAAAGCCCCTGCTGCGCCCGCACCGTCAGCGCGCCTTCGGCCACCCCTTGCAGGTTGCCGGCGCACTGGCTGTAGGCGATGCCCAGCGCATTCTGCAACGCCAGCGCGTCGAAGCCCCGCACCTTGCCGGCGACCAGCGCGCCCACCAGCGAGCCCACGTGATAGGTATGCGACTGGGTGCGCCGCGCCGCGCGGCCGGCCGAGACATCGGCGCGCGGCGCCACCGCGATGCGGATCGCCAGGTCGTTGCCCAGCACCACGGCGGCCAGGAAATCCCGGCCCGAGATGCCGCCGCGGGATTCGGCCACCGCCAGCGCGATGGGGGCCATGGAGGCGGTCAGGTGCGACATCGCCTGTTCGTGGGCGTCGTCGATCTCCAGCGCCCGGGCCATGGTGGCATTGGCCAGCGCCGCGTGATGCGCCGGCACCTTCGCGCCCGAGCCGATCACGTGGGCCTGCGCCGCGCCGCCCCAGCCCTGCACCAGCGCCGCGATCGCTTCGCAGCCCTCGGCCTTCACCCCGGCGATGGCAGAGCCGAAGGCATCCAGCACGCAGATGCGGGTATAGTCGCGGGCGCCGGCGGGAATGTCGTCCCATCCCGTCCGCTCCACATGGCGGGCCAGCGCGCGTTCCACCCGGCCGGGCCGGGTGTCGGCTGCGCCTGCGGTGTCCGTGTCCTTCATCCCCGCCTCCACCTGCGGCAGCCCGGCCGATAGCTGCTTGACGACAGATATCATATCTAATTATAGATTCAATGAAATATTGCCGTCTTCTGTTATGCAGTCTGGACTTGGGAAATCCTTCCCTTGCCGGCCTGCCGCGCAGGGGCGATGTTCCTGCCCCACAGGAGACCCTCGGATGACCCTTCCTACGATCGAGGCGCTGACCCGCCGGCGCAGCCGCTATGCGCTGGGCCGCAACGTCACCCTGCCGCGGGGGGAGATCGAGGCGCTGGTGAAGGAGGCGGTGCGGCTGGCGCCCTCGACCTACAACTCGCAGGGCTCCCGCGTGGTGATCCTGTTCGGCAAGCACAGCCTGCGGTTCTGGGACCTGACGCTGGCCACCCTGCGCCCCCTCGTCCCGCCCGAGAAGATCGCCAGCACCGAGCGGCGGATGGCCGCCTTCGCCGCCGGGATCGGCACCATCCTGTTCTTCGAGGACGCCGAGGTGCAGCGCGGGCTGGAGATGCAGTATCCCGCCATCGCCGAAAACTTCGCGGCCTTTTCCGAACAGGCGTCGGGCATGGCGCAGCTGGCGGTCTGGATGGCGCTGGCCGACGCCGGGATCGGCGCCAGCCTGCAACACTACAACCCGCTGGTGGATGCCGAGGTGGCGCAGATCTGGGATCTGCCGGCGCACTGGCGGCTGCGGGCGCAGATGCCCTTCGGCTCGATCGAGGGCGAGAGCGGCGAGAAAAGCTTCATCCCCGACGACGAACGGTTCCGGTCCTTCGGCTGAGCGGGGTGCAGGCGATGACCGGCCGCCCGCTGAGCCTGACCGAACGCCGGCGGGTGATCCTGCTGCTCTCCTGCGCCGGGCTGGCCAGCAACGCCAACCTGCGGATGCTGGACAGCGCGCTGCCGCAGATCGCACAGGACTTCTCGGTGACCGCCGGGCAGGTGGGGCAACTCGCCTCGGCCTATCTGCTGGCCTATGGCGCCTGCCAGTTGCCCTTCGGCATCGTGGGCGACCGGCGGGGGAAGTACCGGCTGATCGCGCTGTTCTGCTTTCTGTGCTTCGCCGCGACCATGGCCGGGGCGCTGGCGGGCAGCTTCGGGCAATTGTGGCTGCTGCGCCTGCTGGCGGGCGCGGTGGCGGCGGCGGTGATCCCCATGTCGGTCTCGTGGATGGGCGACAACGTGCCCATCGACCAGCGGCAGGCGGTGCTGGCCGGGTACATGGCCGGCACGCTGACCGGCATGGTGCTGGGCCAGATCGGCGGCGGGTTCCTGGCCGAATGGGTCAGCTGGCGGCTGGCCCCGGCCATGGTGGCGCTGATCTACCTGGCGGTGGGGATCGGCATGACCGCCTATGCCCGCCGGGTGCCGGCGGTGCACGGCAACGGGGGCGAGCCGCCGCGCCCGCCCATGCCCGTCGGCACCGCGTTCCGCACCGTGTTCAGCGGGCTGACCCGGCGGATGCTGCTGCTGGCGGGGTCGGTGCAGGGGATGACGGTCTTCGCCATCGTGCCCTTCTCGGGCCTGCTGCTGGTGCAGAGGTTCGGGATCGACCTGGCGCAGACCGGCTTCATCCTGGCCACCTATGCGCTGGGGGGCTTCGTCCACACGCTGGTGATCCGCGGCCTGCTGCGCCGCTTCGGCGCGCCGGCGCAATACCTGATCGCCGCGGTGGTGACGGTGGCGGGGATGCTGATCCTGGGGCTGGCCCCCTGGCTGTGGCTGACGCCCTTGGGCGCGATCCTGCTGGGGCTGGGCGGCAGCGGGATGCACAACAACCTGCAGACCCACGCGACCCAGATCCTGCCGGAATCCCGCGCCACCGGGTTTTCCATCTTCACCACGCTCTTCTTCATGTCGCAGTCGGTGGGGGCGGCGATCTGCGGCCTCTTGACCGACCGGATCGGCATCGTCGCCGCCTATCTGGCCCCGGCGCCGGCGATCCTGATCCTGGGCCTGTGGTTCGCGGCCATGTCCCGCCGGCACCGGCTGTAGGGGGCTCGCGGCAATTCAGTTGTTGCATTTATGAATTTTTGTGTACGATCAAATAAGCAGAAATGATATCTGGCGAGCGCCGGGAGGGATCCGATGCGAAGCGACAAGATGCGGCTGGGCCTGTCGATCCGCGGCATGGGCTATCACGTGGCGGCCTGGCGCCACCCCGACCAGCCCGCCGCCGGCGCGCTCGACTACCGCCAGTTCCTGGCCGCGGCGCAGGCGGCGGAGCGGGGGCTGTTCGACATGGTGTTCCTGGCCGACACCCTGTCGCAGAAGGCGGTGGACCTGCCCCCCGGCGCCGCCGCGCATTCCAGCTGGAACGCCGAGCTGGACCCGCTGATGATCCTGGCCGCGCTGGCGCCGCTGACCCGGAACATCGGGCTCGCCGTCACCATGTCGACCTCCTACAACGAGCCCTTCAACGTGGCCCGCCGGTTCTCCTCGCTCGACTTCATCAGCGGCGGGCGGGCGGCGTGGAACATGGTCACCTCCTGGGGCGAGGACGAGGCGAAGAACTTCGGGGTGGAGCCGCTGAAGGCCACCGACGCCCGTTACGCCCGCGGGCGGGAGTTCCTGGAGGTGGTGTGCAAGCTGTGGGACAGCTGGCGCGACGGGGCGCTCTTGGCCGACAAGGCGGCCGGGCTGTTCTACGACTATGCCGGCGTGCAGCCGATCCGCCACCGCGGCGCGCATTTCGCCTGCCACGGCCCGGCGACCATCCCCCGCACCCCGCAGGGCCGGCCGATCATCATCCAGGCCGGCGGTTCGGACCAGGGGCGCGAGATCGCGGCCTCCACCGCGGACGTGATCTATGCGGTGGCCAATTCGATGGAGGATGCGCAGGCGTATTACTCGGATGTGAAGGGCCGCATGGCCCGCTACGGCCGCGACCCCGACCACCTGAAGATCATGTACGGGATGACGGTCTTCCTGGGCCGGACCGAGGCCGAAGCGCGCGAGAAGTACGAGGAACTGCAATCGCTGATCGACCTGGAGACCGGGCTTTCCGCGGTCATGCGGCTGGCCCCCGGCCTGATGGGCCATCCGCTGGACGAGCCGGTGACCGACATCGCCATCACCGGCTTCGAGAGCGGGGCCAGGCGGCTGCGCGAGGTGATCCAGCGCGACAGGCCCACCCTGCGGGAGCTGACCCGGATGGTCGGGCATGGCGTCACCCAGAACCTGGTGATCGGCACGCCGGTGCAGGTGGCCGACCATCTGGAACGCTGGTTCCAGAACCACGCCGCCGACGGGTTCAACTTCATGCCCGCCCGCCTGCCGGCCTTCGCCGACGACCTGACCGACCTGCTGGTGCCCGAGTTGCAGAACCGCAAGCTCTTTCGCACGCGGTACGAATCGGACACGCTGCGCGGCAACCTGGGCCTGCCCTGGCCCGCGCAACCCGCCCAAGGAGCCTGACGCCCGTGCAAGCAGCCGAAACCGCCGTCAGCCCCGACGCCTTCCGCCGCGCCATGCGCAGCTTCTCGGCCGGGGTCACGGTGATCACCAGCCGCCACCACGGCCACGACCACGGGATGACCGCCACCGCCTTCGCCAGCCTGACCGCCGATCCGCCCAGCGTGATGATCGCGGTCAACCGCGCGGCCCGCAGCCATCCGCTGCTCGCAGGCTCGGGCGCCTTCGGGGTGAACATTCTGTCCGAGCGCCAGCGCGCGGTGTCCGAGCGGTTCGCCGCGGCGGGCGAGGACCAGTTCGCCGGCCTGACCTACCGCCACGGCCCCATGGGCGTGCCGGTGCTGGACGGCTGCGTGGCCCATGCCGTCTGCCGGGTGGCCGAGCGGCACGACTTCGGCAGCCATTCCGTGTTCTTCGGGCAGGTGGTGGAATGCGCCGCCACCCCGCGCCGGCCGCTGCTCTACCACGACGGCGCCTATGGCAGCGTGGTGGGCCGCACCTCGGATCTGGAGATCGCGCCGGTCTTCACCGACCGCTGGTCGCCGCGGGCCTTTGCGGTGGGCACCATCGACGAGGCCACGCTGATGAGCTGTTTCGAGGCCGCGCGCTGGGCGCCCTCGGTGTCGAACGACCAGCCCTGGCGCTTCGCCTATGTGCTGCCGGGCCAGCAGAACTGGGAACGCTGCATGGCGGCGCTGGCGCCCGAGGACCAGTCCTGGGCCTATCGCGGCGCCGCCTTCGTGGCCTTCGCCTCGCGGGCCGAGGGCGAGGCGCTGGCCAGTTTCGACACCGGCGCGGCCTGGATGTCCTTCGCCCTGCAGGCGGCGCTGAAGGGCTGGCACAGCCGGGCACTGGCCGCGGTGGACCACGGCGCGCTGGCCGGCATCCTGCGGCTGCCCGGCGGCTGGCGGATCGAGGCGGTGGCGGTGCTGGGCCGGATCGGCGACGCCGCCGGCCTGCCCCCGGGAATGCAGGCCGACGAACGCCCCTCGGCCCGCCGGAGCCTGGCCGACCTCGTCTCCGCCGGCGGCTTCGGGGTCTGACCGCGGCAGAGCGGGAAGAGCCTCAGTCTGCCCGGGGGGCTTCCGGCGCGGGGGTCGGGTCGGCGGCTTCCTCCCGCAGGATCAGCGCGATCAGGTCGATGTCTGCGGGCGTGAAGGTCAGCGGCAGGCGCAGGTCGATGAGGCCGGCCAGCACCCGGTCGGTGCGGGGCAGGGGGGCGGGGGCGGCATAGGCCCAGTGCCGATAGGCGGAGGTGAAGCCCTGTGGCGCGGGGGCGCCGAACCATTTCAGCTCTACCCCCCGCGCCGCGGCGCGGGCCCGGACGCCGGCGCTCCTCGGCGCCTCCCACTCCGGCAGGCGGAACTGGAAGGAGGAGCCCATGAAGTCCTCCGCCTGGGGCCGGGCGATCAGGGCGATCCCCTCGGCCCCCGCCAGCCCCGCCGCCAGCCGTTCGTAAAGCGCCCGCCAGCGCCGCCGCCGGCCGGGCAGCAGGGGGATCTGCGGCCGCAGCACCGCGGCACGCAGGTTGTCCATCCGGCCGGAGACGTTGGGCACCTCGCCCGCCAGCCCCGCATAGGTGCCGGCTGGAGGCCCCGCCGGGTGGCGGCCGTGAAGCATGTAGCTGCCCGACAGCAGCACCGCCCGCGCCATCAGCCCGGCGTCGTCCGAGACGATCAGCCCGCCCTCGCCCGAGTTGATGTGCTTGTAGGTCTGGGTCGAATAGCAGCCCATGACGCCATGCCGGCCCGAGGGCAGGCCGCGCCACTCCGCCCCCATCGTATGGGCGCAGTCCTCCACCACCCGCACCCCCGCGGGCCGGCACAGGTCCATCAGCGCGTCCAGGTCGCAGACATGCCCGCGCATGTGGCTCAGCATCAGCACCCGCGCGCCGGTGCCCCCGATCATCTCCGCCAGGTGGCCGAGGTCGATGGTCAGATCCTCGGTCGTCTCCACGAAGACCGGCCGGGCGCCCACCGCGGCGATGGCGCCGGGCACCGGGGCCAGGGTGAAGGCATTGGTCAGCACCGGCTCGCCCGGCCCCACCTCCAGCGCGCGCAGGGCAATACGCAGGGCATAGCCGCCCGAGGCCACGGCCAGGCAGAACCGCGCCCCGGTGAAGGCGGCGAACTCGGCCTCCAGAAGCGCGGCCTCCGCCACCTCGCCCGGCACGGTGTTGTAGCGGTGCAGCCGGCCGTGGCGCAGCACCGCCACCGCCGCCTCGACGGCCGGTTCGGGGATCGGCTCCTGCTGGGTGAAGCTGCCGGTGAAGCGGGGGCGGATGTCCATCCCCGGCTTCTCGCGCCCCGCCCGGGCGGCGTCAAGCGAGGGAACCCCGCGGCGGTCCCGGCGGTTCCCCCCGGACCGGATGCTATGAAAGGCGCAAGCCATGACCCAGATGATCTTCGTCAACCTGCCGGTGACCGACCTCGCCCGTTCCCGCGCCTTCTATGCCGGGGTGGGCTTCACCTTCAACGAGCAGTTCTCGGACGAGACCACCGCCTGCGTGGTGATCTCGGACGCGATCTTCCTCATGATCATGACGCGCGAGCGGTTCGCGGGCTTCGCCCCCCGCCCGGTGGCCGACCCCCATACCACCACCTCGGTGCTGGTCGCGCTCAGCCGCGACAGCCGGGCGGCGGTGGATGCTTTCGGCGAGGCGGCGCTGGCCCATGGCGGCAGCGACAACGACAAGACGCAGGACATGGGCTTCATGTACGGCCGCAGCTTCAGCGACCCCGACGGGCATGTGCTGGAGTTGGTCTGGATGGACCCGGCGGCGGCCTCGGGCGAGATGCAGGCATAGGCGGGGGCGCGCTCATCGAGCCTGACGGCTTTCTTCGCTTGCCGGCC
>JBBCJM010000122.1:0-21485 GCA_037190175.1 Paracoccaceae bacterium
CGTGGAGTATTTGGGCCAAGATGAGGAAGCATTTGAATCAAATTGTTCCTCATCTTGGTGCAAATACTCCGGGGGTGCGGGGGCTGGCCCCCGCTGCCCGGCCGGCGGCCTGAGCCTTGGCCTTCGGTCCCTTCCTGCTGCTCGCCGTCATGGAGGGGCTGGTACAGGCCGCGGTGCTGGCCTTGACCGCGGCGGGGCTGAGCCTGGTCTTCGGCGTGATGCGGGTGGTCAATGTCGCGCATGGCGAGTTCTTCATGCTGGGCGCGGTGGCGGCCTGGTTCGTGGCGCAGGCGGTGCCGGGGCCGGCCTGGGTGGCCTTCCTGGCCGCGCTGGTGATCGCACCGGCCGGGGTGGCAGGGGTGGCGGCGCTGGCCGACCGGGGGGTGCTGCGGCGGCTGCACTACGACCCCGAGGCCACCATCGTCGCGACCATCGGCCTGTCCTACCTGCTGCAACAGGCCGCGCTCAGCTTCTTCGGCCCCGAGGCGCGGGCGGTGGCGGCGCCCTTCTCGATCCGGCTGCAACTGCCGTGGTTCGGCTGGCAGGGCTACAAGCTGTTCGTGATCCTGGCCGCGGGGCTGATGCTGCTGGCGGTCTGGTGGGCGATGACGCGCAGCCGGGCGGGGCTGGTCATGCGCGCCACCCAGATGGACGCCGAGATGGCGCGCGCCTTCGGCATCGACACCGGGCGGGTCTATACCCTGGTCTTCGCGCTGGGGGCGGGGCTGGCGGCGGTGGCGGCGGTGCTGATCGTGCCGATCCGGCAGGCGGACTATCTGATGGGACACGACCCGCTGCTGCTGTCGTTCATCGTCGTCATCATCGGCGGGCTGAGCTCGCTGCGCGGCACGCTGGTGGCCGCACTGGTGATCGGGCTGACCGACGGGGTGGTCTCGATGTTCTTCACCCCGACGCTGGCCAAGATCATCGCCACGCTGGCGGTGGCGCTGGTGCTGGTGTTCCGCCCGCAGGGCCTGTTCGGGGCCAAGGCATGAAGGCGGGGGGCATGAGGGTCTGGGCGCTGCATCTGGGCTTTCTCGCCCTGCTCTTCGCGATGCAGGCGGTGCTGCCGCCCTATCACCACACCAACCTGGCGCGGATCATGCTGCTGGCGGTCTATGCCATGGGCTACAACATCGCCTTCGGCTACACCGGGCTGCTGAGCCTCGGCCACGCGCTGTTCTTCGCCGCGGGCATGTATGCCACCGGGCTGATGATCCAGCACGGGGGCGTGGCGACCGGCCCGGCGCTGGCGGGGGGCGTGCTGGCGGGGGGGCTGGCCGCCGGGCTGGTGGGGCTGCTGGCGCTGCGCACCGCCGGGGTGGCCTTCCTGATCGTGACGCTGATGTTCGCGCAGGCAGGGTATCTGACCATCCTCTACTTCGGCGCCTGGACGCGGGGGGACGAGGGGTTCAACCTGCCCCGCGCCGCCCGGGCGGTGGCGGGGTTCGACCTGTCCACAGATACCCCCCGCTGGATCGCCGCCTTCCTGCTGTTCGGCGTGGGCCTCATTGCCCTGCTGGCGCTCACCCGCTCCCGCCTCGGCCGCGCGATGGTGGCGATGCGTGAGAACGAGGAGCGGTCGCGGATGCTGGGGATGGACCCGTTCCGGGTGAAGCTGGCGGCGCTGACCCTCTCGGGCCTCTATGCCGGGGCGGCGGGGGCGGGCTATGCGGTGCTGTTCGGCTATGTCGGCGCCAGTTTCGCCACCATCCAGTGGTCGATCCTGCCCTTGCTCTACGTGCTCTTGGGCGGGGCGGGCACGGTGCTGGGGCCGTTCCTGGGTGCGCTGGCCATGTTCTACCTGATCGACCTCGCCTCCTCGGCCACCCAGGCGCATCTGGCGGTCACCGGGGCGGCGCTCTTGATCCTGATGCTCTTCGCCCCGCGCGGCATCCTCGGCACCCTGCGGGAAAGGTGGCTTCGATGGCTGCCCTGATGCAGGCGCGCGGGCTGGTCCGCCATTTCGGCGGGCTGAAGGCGGTGGACGGGGTGGACCTCGACCTGCACGCGGGAGAGATCCACGCGCTGATCGGGCCGAACGGCGCGGGCAAGACCACGCTGGTCTCGCTGCTGTCGGGCCGCATCCCGGTGCAGGCGGGCACGATCCGGCTGGCGGGGGAGGACATCACCCGCCTGCCCGCCCATGCCCGCGTGCGCCGGGGCATCGCCTATACCTTCCAGATCACCTCGATCTATCCCCGCCTGACCGTGGTGCAGAACCTGGCGCTGGCGCTGGACCTGCACGGGGGCTCCGACCTGCCCGCCGCCGCCGCCCGGGTGGGGCTGGAGGGCCGGCTGGACCAGCCTGCCGGGGCGCTGTCCTACGGCCACCAGCGGCTCCTGGAGATCGCCATGGGGCTGGCGCTGGAGCCGCGCCTGCTGATCCTCGACGAGCCCACGCAGGGGCTGGCTGCGGGCGAGATCGAGGGGTTCAAGGCGCTGGTCCGCTCCCTCATCCCCGCCACCACGGTCCTGCTGATCGAACACAACATGGACGTGGTGATGGACCTCGCCCACCGCATCACCGTGCTGGACTTCGGCAAGGTGCTGGCCACGGGTACACCGGAGGAGATCCGGGCGAACCCCGCGGTGCAGGCCGCCTATCTGGGGGCGCCCGATGCTGCGGCTTGAGGGGGTCGCTGCCGGCTATGGCCCGGTGCAGGTGCTGCATGGCGTCACCCTGGAGGTTCCGCCCGGGCAGGTCACCTGTCTGATGGGCCGCAACGGGGCGGGCAAGACCACCACGCTGCGCGCCATCATGGGCGTGACCCCGCCCACGGCCGGCACGATCACACTAGGGACCACCCCCCTGCACGGCCTGCCCGCGCAGGAGATCCCGCGTCACGGCATCGGCTGGGTGCCGCAGGGCCGCCGGTTGTTCCCCGATCTGACGGTGGCCGAGAACCTGTCGGTCGGCCTGCTGACCCGCGGCCGGGGCGAGGCGACGCGCGAGCGGGTGCTGACCCTGTTCCCCCGCCTGCGCGAAAGGCTCGACCAGCCCGCCCGCACCCTCTCGGGCGGCGAGCAGCAGATGCTGGCGATCGGCCGGGCGCTGTGCCTCGAGCCCGCAGTGCTGCTGCTGGACGAGCCGACCGAGGGGCTGCAACCTTCGATGATCGCCTTGATCCGCGAGACCGTCGCCCGCCTGCGCGCCGAAGGCACCGCCATCCTGCTGGTGGAACAGCGGGTGGAGGCCGCGCTGGCCCTCGCCGACACCATCGCCTTCATGAACCACGGCCGCATCGCCGAGACCCACCCCGCCGCCGCCCTTTCCCGCAACTCGACCCCCTTCGCGCAGCATGTCGGCGTCTGATCCCCCTCCGGGCCTAGTGGCGGGCGCCGACGTGGGCGGCACCTTCACCGACCTGGTGATCCTCGACCCCGCCTCGGGGCAGGTGCGGCTGGCCAAGGTGCCGACCACGCTCGACCCCGCGCAGGGGGGCCAGGCCGGGGGGGTGCTGGCGGCGTTCGACCAGGCGGGGGTGGCGCTGCCGGACATCCGGCTGATCGTCCACGGCACCACCACCACCACCAACGCGGTGCTGGAGCGCAAGCTGGCTCGCACCGGGCTGATCACGACGCAGGGCTTCCGCGACGTGCTGGAACTCGGCCGCCGCACCCGGCCGCAGCCCTACGGGATGACCGGGCATTTCGTGCCCGTGATCCCCCGCGACCTGCGGCTGGAGATCCCCGAGCGGATGGACGCCCGCGGCCGCATCCTCACCCAGCTGGACGAGGGCGCCCTGCGCGCGGCGGTGGCCGAGCTGCTGGCGAGGGGCTGCGAGAGCCTGGTGATCCACTTCCTGCATTCCTACGCCAATCCGGCGCATGAGATCCGGGCCGCGCAGATCGCCCGCAGCCTCTGGCCCAACCCCTACGTCACCGCCGGCCATGAGCTCCTGTCCGAGAGCCGGGAGTTCGAGCGGGGCGTGACCGCCGCGGTCAATGCCGCCGTGCAGCCCCTGCTGGAACGCTATGTCACCCGGCTGGCCGATGCCCTGGCCGCCAAGGGCTATCCCCACGACCTGGTGGTGATGGCCGGCAACGGCGGCATGGTGCCGGCCCGGGCGGTGGCGGCCGAGGCGGTGAAGACCGTGATGTCCGGCCCCGCCTCGGGCGTGATGGCCGCCATCGCCACCGGGCGGCGGGCGGGGGTGGCAAGCCTCATCACCTACGACATGGGCGGCACCTCGACCGATGTCGCCCTGATCCGCGGGCTGCGCGCGCCGGTCTCGAACGAGATCGAGGTGGAATATGCCATGCCGATCCACGTGCCGATGGTGGACGTGCGCACGGTGGGGGCCGGCGGCGGCTCCATCGCGCGGATCGTCGGCGGCGGGATGCTGCGGGTGGGGCCGCAGAGCGCGGGATCCGACCCCGGCCCGGTCTGCTATGGCCGCGGTGGGACGGAGCCCACGCTGTCGGACGCCAACCTGCTCTTGGGCCGGCTGCCGCGGGCGCGGTTCGGGGCGGCGGAGGGGCTGGCGGACCTGTTTGCCAGGTTGGGGCAGCCCCTGGGGCTCTCGGCCGAGGCCGCGGCCGGGGCGGTGGTGCGGCTGGCCAATACCCATATGGCGGGCGCGATCCGCATGGTCTCGGTCTCGCTGGGCGCCGACCCGCGGGACTTCGCGCTCTTCGCCTTCGGGGGCGCGGGGCCCCTGCACGCCTGCGCCCTGGCGCGGGAACTGGCGATCCCGCGGGTGCTGGTGCCTGCCCGGCCGGGGCTGACCAACGCGCTGGGCTGCATCACCGCCGACCTGCGGCAGGACTTCCTGCGCACCCTGAACCGGCCGCTGGATAGCTGCGACATGGCCGAGGTCGCCGCGGTGCTGGCCGCGCAGGCGGCCGAGGGGCGGGCGCGGATCGCGGCCGCCGGGATCGCCCTGACCGGGATCGCGGTGGAGCATTTCGCCGAGATGCAGTTCGTCGGCCAGACCCACCTGCTGCGCGTGCCCGTGCCCGCCGACCCCAGCCGCGACGACCTGCAAGCGAGGTTCGAGGCCGCCTATCACGCCCGCTTCCGCGTCTCGCTGCCCGAGATCCGGGCGGCGCTGGTGAACCTGGGCACCGCGGTGATCGGCACCCGCCCCGAGGCCGACCTGTCGCGCCTGATCGACCCCGCCGGCCGCCGGGCGCGGCTGGAGGATGCGCTGACCGCCCGCCGTCCGGTCTGGTTCGACGGTTGGCACGAGACCCCCGTCTACTGGCGCGACCACCTGCCGGCGGCGGCCGAGATCCAGGGCCCCGCGGTGATCGAGCAGATGGACGCCACCACGCTCCTCCACCCCGGCGACCGCGCCGGGCAGGACGGCGACGGCAACCTGGTCGTGGAGGTGGGATGATGTTCCTCGCTCCCTTCCGGTCGCGCCTCGCCGCGAAGAGCGCGCGGCAGCGAGCGATGAGCCCCCCGGAGGCGCCATGATCGACCCCGTGACCCTCGCCGTGATCCAGGCCGGCCTGCAGCAGGTCTGCGACGAGATGGACCTGACCTTCTCGCGCGCCGCCTTCTCCCCGGTGATCGCCGAGGCGGACGACCGCTCGGACGGGATCTACGACGCCGCGGACGGCGCGCTGATCGCGCAGGGGTCGAAGGGCCTGCCGGTCTTCGTCGGCACCATGCAGTTCTCCACCCGCCACCTGATCGAGCGCATCGCCAGCGGCGAGACCCTGCCGCCGGATGCGGGCGACATCTACATCGTCAACGACCCCTACCTGGGCGGCACCCACCTGATGGACGTGCGCTTCGCCATGCCGTTCTGGCGCGGGGGGCGCATCTTCTGCTGGCTTTCGAACACCGGGCACTGGCCGGATACCGGCGGCGCGGTGCCCGGCGGGTTCTCGGCCCATGCGCGGGAGGTGGAGCAGGTGGGGCTGCGGCTGCCGCCGGTGAAGCTGTTCAAGAAGGGGCTTCTCGACCCGGAACTGTGGCAGGTGATCCGCTCGAACATCCGCGTTGCCGACCAGCGGATCGGGGATGTGGAGGCGCAGCGGGCGGCGCTGCTGGTGGGGGCCGAAAGGCTCGGCGCGCTGATGGACCGCTATGGCGACGCCACCGTGGCCGAGGCCATCGCCGAGATGCGCAGGCTGGCGGCGCGGCAGATGCGGGCGGAACTGGCGGCGATACCGGCGGGCAATCATATTGCGCGCGCTTATGTCGACAGCGATGGGATCGTGAACGAACCGCTTGAAATCGTTCTGAAGGTCGCCCGCCATGGCGAGGCCATCACCTTCGACTTCACCGGATCCTCGCCGCCCTGCCAGGGGCCGATGAACTCGGTGCGCGCCACCACGCTGTCCTCGGTCTACCTCGCGCTGCGGCACATCTTCCCCGAGGTGCCGCTTTCTGCCGGGGCCTTCGAGCCCATCGAGGTGACCGGCATCGAGGGCACCTTCCTCGACGCGCAATACCCTCGCCCGGTCTCCGGCTGCGCCGCCGAGGTCAGCCAGCGGATCGCCGAGGCGGTGTTCCTGGCCCTGGTGCAGGCGATCCCAGATCGAGTGACCGCCGCCCCGGCCGGCACCAGCGGCAACTTCGCCTTGGGCGGGCACGACCCCGAGACCGGGCGCGGCTATGTGATGTACCAGATTTCCGGCGGCGGCTACGGCGGCAATATCGCGCACGACGGGTTGTCCAACGGCTGTTCCACCATCGGCATCTCCAAGGCCCCGCCGGTGGAGATCATGGAACAGAAGTTCCCCGTGCTCTACCGCCGCTATGCGCTGCACGAGGGCTCGGGCGGCGCCGGGCGACACCGGGGCGGCTTCGGGCTGGACT
The DNA here is from genome assembly GCA_037190175.1 of Paracoccaceae bacterium. GTDB lineage: Bacteria > Pseudomonadota > Alphaproteobacteria > Rhodobacterales > Rhodobacteraceae > JBBCJM01. The sequence continues at coordinate 6,779 of JBBCJM010000122.1, forward strand.
ACGAGGTGGAGCTGCTGCGCGGCACCGCCCGGGCCAGTTTCGTGATGGACCACGGCCGTTTCGGCCCGCCCGGGGTGCTGGGCGGCCAGGACGGCGCGCCGAACCGGGTGGAGATCACCCAAGGCGGCCGCACCTTCACCCCCGACCACCTGTCCAAGGCGCAGGACATTCCGCTTTCTCCCGGCGACCGGGTGCGGGTGCGCACCCCGGGGGGCGGGGGCTACGGCCCGCCCTCGGAACGCGACCCCGAGGCGCTGGCCGAGGACATAAGGCTGGGCCGATACCCGCCCGACCAGGCCCACCGCTTCCGCTGAAGGCGCTTTTCCGCTTGCACCCCCCGGCCCCTGCGCTAGGTTCCGCCCCACCTCGGGGTGCCCGGTCGTCCGGGCTGAGATGCGGCAATCGAACCGCGAACCCGTCGAACCTGAACCGGTTAAGACCGGCGGAGGGAAGGTGACAGGATCCTCCTGCCCGACTCCGCCCGTCGTGCAATGGAGGATGAGATGAGAACCTCACTTGCCGCGGGTTGCCTGTTCGCCATGGTGGCGGGCGCGGCGGCCGCGCAACAAAGACCCGTCCTGACGGTGCTGACCTATGACAGCCTGGTCACCGAATGGGGGCCCGGCCCGGTGATCGAGGCGGCGTTCGAGGCCGAATGCGGCTGCGACCTGCGCTTCGTCGGCGCGGGCGACGGGGCGGCGCTGCTGGCCCGGGTGCAGCTGGAGGGCGCGCGGTCGGGCGCCGATGTGGTGATGGGGCTGGACACAAACCTGACCGCGCAGGCGGCGGCGACCGGGCTTTTCGCCCCCCACGGGCAGACCGGCGCGTGGGACCTGCCGGTGGCCTGGGACGATCCGCTGTTCGTGCCCTTCGACTGGGGCTGGTTCGCCTTCGTCCACGACACCACCCGGCTGCCCGACCCGCCGCGGTCGTTCGAGGAACTGGCGGCCAGCGACGTGAGCATCGTGATCCAGGACCCGCGCTCCTCCACCCCCGGGCTGGGGCTGCTGATGTGGGTCGAGGCCGCCTATGGCGCGCGGGCGGGCGAGATCTGGGCGGGGCTGGCGGACAACATCGTCACCGTCACCCCCGGCTGGTCCGAAGCCTATGGCCTGTTCCTGGAGGGCGAGGCGGACATGGTGCTGTCCTACACCACCTCGCCCGCCTATCACCTGATCGCCGAGGACGACGCGACCAAGGCGGCGGCCCCCTTCGCCGAGGGGCACTACCTGCAGGTGGAGGTGGCGGGCAAGCTGGCCAACGCGCCGAACCCGGAGCTGGCCGACCGCTTCCTGGCCTTCCTGGCCATCGATGCGGTGCAGGAGGCGATCCCCACCACCAACTGGATGTATCCCGCGAAGATCCCGGCGGCGGGCCTCCCGGAGGGGTTCGACACGCTGCTGCAACCCGAAACCTCGCTGCTGCTGTCGCCTGAGGCGGCGGAGGCGGCGCGGGGCCCGGCGCTGGACGCATGGCGCGCGGCGCTGTCGCGATAGGCGGCGGCCTGCTGCTCGCGGTCGCCCTGCCGGTGGTGGTGCTGGCAGGGCGGGCCGGGGGCGCATGGGCGCTGTCGCCCGCCGACTGGGCCGCGGTGCGCTTCACCCTGTGGCAGGCGTTCCTGTCGGCGGCGATCAGCGTCGCCCTGGCGGTGCCGGTGGCGCGCGCCCTGGCCCGTCGCCGGTTCCCCGGCCGGGGGGCGATGATCGCGCTGATGGGGGCGCCCTTCCTGCTGCCGGCGATCGTGGCGGTGCTGGGGCTGTTGACCGTGTTCGGCCGCGCCGGCTGGGCGAATGCCGGCCTCGCGGCGCTGGGCCTGCCCGCGGTCTCGATCTACGGGCTGCACGGGGTGGTGCTGGCGCATGTGTTCTTCAACCTGCCGCTGGCCACCCGGCTGATCCTGGGCGGCTGGCAGGCGATCCCGGCCGAGCGGTTCCGGCTGGGCGAGAGCCTGTCCTTCGGCCCCTGGGCGGTGTTCCGGCATCTGGAATGGCCCATGCTGCGGCAGGTGGTGCCGGGGGCGGCTCTGGTGATCTTCACCGTCTGCCTGACCAGTTTCGCGGTGGCGCTGACACTGGGCGGCGGGCCGGGGGCGACCACGGTGGAACTGGCGATCTATCAGGCGCTGCGGTTCGACTTCGACCTCGCCGCGGCGGCGCGGCTGTCGCTGGTGCAGCTGGTGCTCTGCGCCGCGGCCTATGGGGTGGCGGCGCGGCTGGAACTGCCGGCGGCCTTCGGCGGGGGCTTGGATCGCGTCGGCGGGCCGGGCGGGCCGGGGGGCTGGCGGCGGTGGGCGGATGCTTTCGTGCTGGTCTCGGTGCTGGCCTTCGTCGTCTTGCCCCTGGCGGCGGTGGTCTGGCGCGGGCTGCCGGGGCTGGCGAGCCTGCCGGCGCAGGTCTGGCGGGGGGCGGGAAACTCGCTGCTGGTGGCGCTGGGGGCCACCGTGGCGACCATGGCGCTGGCCCTGCCGCTGGCGCTGGGGGCGGAAGGGCGTCGCTGGCTGGGGCTGGCGGCGACCCTGCCGCTGGCGGTTTCCTCGCTGGCGCTGGGGACGGGGATCTTCCTGATCGTGCAGCCCTTCGTCAGCCCGGCCTCGGTCGCCCTGCCGGTGACGCTGGCGGTCAATGCGCTCCTCTCCCTGCCCTTCGCCTTCCGCATCCTGGCGCCCGAGGCCCGCGCGCTGGCCCCCCATGCGCGGCTGGCGGACCATCTGGGGCTGACCGGCATCCCCCGTCTGCGCTGGCTGATCCTGCCGCGGCTGGCGCGGCCGCTGGGCTTCGCCGCCGGGCTGACGGCAGCCTTGGCGATGGGCGATCTGGGGGCCAATGCGCTGTTCGCGGCCGAGCGGGGGGCCACGCTGCCGGTGGTGGTGCAAAGGCTGATGGGGGCCTATCGGATGGAGGCGGCGGCGGGGGCCTCGCTGCTCTTGGTCACCCTCTCCTTCGCCCTCTTCGCCATTTTCGACGGGATCGGACGCCGTGCTGGAACTTGAACGCATCGCGGTGCAGGCCGGCAGCTTCCGGCTGACCGCCGACTGGAGCCTGCCGCCGGGCGCGCGGGTGGCGGTGATCGGGCCTTCGGGCTCGGGCAAGTCCACCCTGCTGGCGGCCATCGCCGGGTTCCTGACCCCGGCCGAGGGACGCATCCGCTGGGCGGGGCGCGACATCACGGCGGTGAAGCCGGGCGACCGGCCGGTGTCGATGCTGTTCCAGGACCAGAACCTGTTCCCCCACCTGACCGTGGCGCAGAACCTCGGGCTGGGGATTTCCCCGGCGCTGCGGCTGACCCCCGCCGACCAGGACCGCATCGAGGCCGCCCTGGCCCGCGTCGGCATGGCTGGCCTTGGCGCCCGCAAGCCCGCGCAGCTCTCCGGCGGGCAGCAGAGCCGGGCGGCGCTGGCCCGCACCCTGTTGCGCGCGCGGCCGATCCTGCTGCTGGACGAGCCCTTCGCCGCCCTCGGGCCCGCCTTGAAGGCCGACATGCTGGGGTTGGTGGCGGAACTGGCCGGCGAGGCGCTGGCGATGCTGGTCACCCACGACCCGGCCGAGGCGCGGCGCTTCGCCGACCTCACCGTCTTCGTGGCCGAGGGCGTGGCGCATCCGCCGGCGCCCACGGCGCAACTCCTCGACAACCCGCCGCCCGCGCTGGCCGAGTATCTGGGGCTTTGACGTTTCGCGGGCCTTCCGCTACCCCCGGCCTGACCAGCGGGGGAAGCGGATGTCCTACAACACCTTCGGCCATGTGTTCCGCGTGACCACCTGGGGCGAGAGCCACGGGCCGGCCCTGGGCGCCACGGTGGACGGCACCCCCCCGGGCATCGCGCTGACCGAGGCGGAGATCCAGCCCTGGCTGGACCTGCGCAAGCCGGGGCAGAGCAAATACGTCACCCAAAGGCGCGAGGACGATGCGGTGCGCATCCTCTCGGGCACCTTCGAGGGGCGCACCACCGGCACGCCGATCCAGCTGATGATCGAGAACACCGACCAGCGGTCCAAGGACTATGGCGAGATCGCCCAGAGCTTCCGCCCCGGCCACGCCGACCTGACCTACCATCAGAAATACGGCCTGCGGGACTATCGCGGGGGCGGAAGGTCCTCGGCGCGCGAGACGGCGGCGCGGGTGGCGGCAGGGGGGGTGGCGCGGGCGGTGCTGGGCGCGCTGGTGCCGGGGCTGCGCATCACCGGCTATCTGGTGCAGATCGGCCCGCACCGGATTGACCGTGCCCGGTTCGATGAAGGCCAGATCCGCGAGAACCCGTTCTGGTGCCCCGACGCCGCGATGGCCGAGACCTGGGCCGCCTACCTGGACGACCTGCGCAAGGCGCATGACTCGGTCGGCGCGGTGATCGAGGTGGTGGCGGAGGGCGTGCCCCCGGGCCTCGGCGCGCCGATCTATGCCAAGCTGGACGGCGACCTGGCCGCGGCGATGATGTCGATCAACGCGGTCAAGGCGGTGGAGATCGGCGAGGGGATGGCGGCCGCCGAACTGACCGGCAGCCGCAACGCCGACGAGATGCGGATGGGCAACGACGGGCCGCTCTATCTCTCGAACCACGCCGGCGGGATCCTGGGCGGGATCTCCACCGGCCAGCCGGTGGTCTGCCGCTTCGCCGTGAAGCCCACGTCCTCCATCCTGACCCCCCGCCGCACCGTCACCATGACGGGCGAGGAGCGGGAGCTGGTCACCAAGGGCCGCCACGACCCCTGCGTCGGCATCCGCGCGGTGCCGGTGGGCGAGGCGATGATGGCCTGCGTGCTGCTGGACCACCTGCTGCTCGACCGGGCGCAGACCGGCGGCACCCGGGGGCGCGTCGGCTGAGATGGCCGCGATCCTGTCGATCACCCTGCCGATCTTCGGGTTGATCGGCATCGGCTATGCCACCACCCGCTGGGGGCTGTTTTCCTCGGCCGACATGCGGGTGCTGGGCCGGTATGTGCGCGACCTGGCGCTGCCCGCGCTGATCTTCATGGCGCTGGCCACCCGCGACCTGGCCGAGGCGGTGCAGCCCGCCTATCTGCTGGCCTATGCGCTGTCGGGGCTGGTGCTGATCGGCGGGGGGCTGATGCTCTTCCGCGCGCAGGGGCGCAGCCTGCCCGAGGCCACGGTGGCGGCGATGGGGATGAGCTGCCCGAACACCGGCTATATCGGCTATCCGGCGGTGCTGCTGGCCTTTCCGCAGGTGGCCGCGCCGGCCTTCGCGATGAACGTGATCGTGGAGAACCTGCTGATCATCCCGCTGATCCTGACCCTGCTGGCGCTGTCCCGCGGCAAGGGGCAGGGTTTCGGGCCGACGCTGCGGGCGATCCTGCTGGACCTCGCCCGCCGGCCGCTGATCTGGGGGCTGGTGGCGGGGCTGGCGGTCTCGCTGTCCGGGATGGCCCTGCCGGTGGCGGTGGAGCGGGTGGCCGCGCTGCTGGCCCAGTCCACCGGGCCGGTGGCGCTGATCGTGATCGGCGGCACGCTGGTGGGGCTGCCCCTGCGCGGGGCCGGATGGCTGACCGCGCAGGTGGTGGCGGGCAAGCTGCTGCTGCAACCCCTGCTGGTGGCGGTGCTGCTGGCGGCGCTGGTGGCGCTGGGCCTGCCGGCGCTGAGCCCAGAGATGCGGGCGGCGCTGATCCTGAACGCGGCGATGCCGATGATGGGGATCTATCCGATCATCGCGCAGGAGGCGGGGATGGAAGGCATGGCCTCCATCGCCATGCTGGTGGCGGTGGTGGTGTCGTTCGTCACGCTGACGCTCTTGCTGGCGGCGCTGGGCTAGGGCTGCTCCTCCCTCCCTGTCGGTCGGTCCTCGCGAGGAGCGACCGTCAGGAAGCGAGGAGCCTCCGTTAGCCCCGCTGGCGCGACAGCTGCACGGCCAGGATCCCGGCGGTGGCCACGGCGACGCCGATCAGGTCGGTCGGCCCGATGGCCTCGCCCAGGAGCGCCGCGGCGATGATCACCCCGAAGAACGGGTTCAGGAAGTGGAAGGTCGCGGCGCGGACCGCCCCGATCCGGCCCACCAGCGCGAACCACAACAGCGTGGCGGCCAGGCCGGGGACCAGGATCTGATAGGCGAAGGCGGCGGCCAGCGGCCAGGAGGGGCGGATTTCCAGCACCTCGGTGAAGGCGGAAACCACCGCCAGGGCCGCCCCGCCCACCAGCATCTGCAACCCCACGATCATCAAGAGGTTGCCGCCGCCGGCCGCCGCGCCGCGCACGGTCAGCGTGGCCACCGCCAGCCCGATGGCCCCGCCCACGCAAAGCGCCAGCCCCACGGGATCTGCCCCGCCGGAGAGCCGGGTGCCCATGATCAGCGCCACCCCGGCAAAGCCCGCGGCCATGCCGGCGAGGCCCAGCGGCGCCAGCCGCTCGCCCCGCAGCGCCCAGCCCAGCGCCGCCACGATCAGCGGCATGGAGGAGGCGACGATGGCGGCCAGCGCCGCCTCGACCCATTGCAGGGCGACGAAGTTGAGGCCGAGATAGAGCGCATTCTGGCACAGGCCGAAGACGATCACCGCCCGTCCCTGCGCCCGCGTCAGCCGCCAGCCCTGCCCCAGGGCGCGGGCCACGGCGACCGCCAGCAGGCCGGAGATGGCGAAGCGCAGGGCCAATGAGGCCAAGGGCGGCGCCCCGGCCACGATGATCCGCGCGGTGGCGAAGGCCGAAGACCACATCAGCGCGAAGGCGATGCCGCCCGCGATGGCGCGAAGGTCCATGATCTCAGGCGCCCGCCGGCGGTTGCCAGAGTTCCACCGGGTTGCCCTCGGGGTCGTGGATGCGGGCGAAGCGGCCGTAGGAGGTATCCCACTCCGGCCGGGTCTCCACCGCGATGCCGGCGGCCTGCAGGGCCTCGATCAGCGCGGTCAGGTCATCGACGCGCAGGTTCAGCATGAAGGCGCGGTCGGCGGGGAAATAGTCGCTGTCCTGCCGGAACGGCTGGAACACCGTGGGGCCGGCCTCCTGCTGCCACGGCTCTTCCCCGGCCCCCAGACCCAGATGCTGCGCGTACCATTGCGACAGCGCCTGCGGATCGCGGGCGCGGAAGAAGAAGCCGCCGATGCCCGTCGCCCGCGCCATGCGCGCCTCCGATGGGTTCCGGCCGCCCCGGTCGGGGACGGCCGCGCGGCCCGACCGGGGTCAGGCGTTCACGCTGTCCTTCAGCGCCTTGGCGATGGCGAATTTCACCGCCTTGTCCGCCGGCTTGGTGATCATCGCGTTGGTGGCGGGGTTGCGCACCTGGCGCTCGGGCCGGCTGCGCACCTGCATCTTGCCGATGCCGGGCAGCGTGACCACACCGCCGGCCGCGACCGTGCGCGACACGATGGCGGCGATCGCATCCAGCGCGGCGCCCGCGGTCTTCTTGTCCGAGCCCATCTCGGTCGCGAGTTCGGCCACCAGCTGCGCCTTGGTCATCGGTTTCGTCGTCATCCGTTCCCTCCTGGTCTGTCCCCTGTTCCGGGGCGGCTTGTTCCGCGACCCGGGATGAATTGCCTTGCTACACAGGTTTTCCTGCCCGGGATCAAGCCCAAATACCCCGCTGCAACCGCAAATGCGCGGGCAGAGGCCGATCTTCAGAGGAATGCCGTCTCGTCGAAGCTGCGCAACTTGCGGCTGTGGATGCGTTCCAGCGGCATCTCGCGCAGCGCCTCCATCGCCCGGACCCCGATCAGCAGGTGGCGCGAGACCTGGGTGCGGTAGAACTCCGACGCCATGCCGGGCAGCTTCAGCTCGCCATGCAGCGGCTTGTCCGACACGCAAAGCAGCGTGCCGTAGGGCACCCGGAAGCGGAAGCCGTTGGCGGCGATGGTGGCCGACTCCATGTCCAGCGCCACCGCGCGGGAAAGGCTCAGCCGGTGGGCGGGCGTGTCGCGCAGCTCCCAGTTGCGGTTGTCGATGGTGGCCACGGTGCCGGTGCGCATGATGCGCTTGAGCTCATAGCCCTCCAGCTCGGTCACCGCCTCCACCGCGTCCTCCAGCGCGATCTGGATCTCGGCCAGCGCGGGGATGGGCACCCAGACCGGCAGGTCGTCGTCCAGCACGTGGTCCTCGCGCAGATAGGCGTGCGCCAGCACGAAGTCGCCCAGCTGCTGGCTGTTGCGCAGCCCCGCGCAATGGCCGACCATCAGCCAGGCATGGGGGCGCAGCACCGCGATATGGTCGGTGGCGGTCTTGGCGTTGGATGGCCCGACGCCGATGTTGACCAGCGTCAGCCCCTGCCCGTCGGGCCGCACCAGGTGATAGGCCGGCATCTGCGGGTTGCGGGCCAGGATCGCGATCTCGGCATCCGGCGCGGCGATCACCTGGTTCCCCGGCGCCACGAAGGCGGTATAGCCCGAGGCCGGGTCGGCCAGCGCGGCGCGGGCATAGACCTCGAACTCGTCCACGTAGAACTGATAGTTGGTGAAGAGGACGTGGTTCTGGAAATGCTGCGGATCGGTGGCGGTGTAATGCGACAGGCGGGCCAGCGAATAATCCACCCTTTGCGCGGTGAAGGGCGCCAGCGGGAAGGAGCCGTCGGCGTTGGTCGCCCGCTGGCCGTTCACGATGTCGTCGTTGGTGGTGGCAAGGTCGGGCACGTCGAACACGTCGCGCAGGCTGAAGTCCAGCACCCCCTCCTGCGGCACCGCCAGCGTGGCGCTGCCCGCCACCGCGAAATGCACCGGCATCGGCGTGTCCGACACGCCCACCGCCACCGGCACCCCGTGGTTGCGGATCAGCAGGTCCAGCTGCTGGATCAGGTATTTGCGAAACAGGTCGGGCCGGGTGATGGTGGCGGCATAGGTGCCGGGCTGCGAGACATGGCCGAAGGACAAGCGCGAATCCGCCTTCTGGAAGCTCGAGACCACCAGCCGCACCTCGGGGTAGAAGGCGCGCACCTTGCGGTCGGGCCGGTGGCCGGCCACGGCGTGGCGCAGCTGTTCCAGCAGGAAGGCGGTGGAGGTGGCATAGATCTCTTCCAGCCGCGCCACCGCGGCGGCGGCATCGGTGAACTCCTGCGCCGGCGGCATCGGGGGCGAGAGGGCGGTGTCGGGCATGGGTCCTCGCGGGCTGGTTCGGCATCTAGCACAGAGCGGGGCCGGGCGGGCAAGCCCCGGGGGCGGGGATGAGCGTTCCGGGGGTGGTGCTGGCCGGGGGGCTGGCCACGCGGATGGGCGGGGACAAGGCCTTCGCGCCGCTGGGCGGCCGGCCGCTGCTGGCCCATGCGGTCGGGCGGCTGGGCCGCCAATGCGCGCCGCTGGCGATCAGCTGGAACGGCGATCCGGCGCGGCTGGCGGGGTTCGGGCTGCCGGTGCTGGCGGATGGCGAGCCCGGGCGCCCGGGGCCGCTGGCCGGGGTGCTGGCGGCGATGGACTGGGGGTTCTCGCTGGGGGCGGAGAGGGTGGCGACCGTGGCCGGCGACACGCCGTTCCTGCCGGCCAATCTGGTGGCGCGGCTGGCCGCGGCGGGGGGCTTCGCGCTGGCCTCCGCCGGCAGGGTGCATCCGACCTGCGGCCTCTGGCCGGTGGGGCTGCGCGAGGCGTTGCGGGCCGACCTGCGGGCGGGGGTGCGGCGGGTGCGGGACTGGGCCTTTACCCGCGGGGCGGTGGCGGTGGAGTTCCCCGACCCCGACGCCTTCTTCAACGTCAACACCCCCGCCGACCTGGCCGAGGCCGCGCGGCGGCTGGAGGGCGGGGAATGATCGTCTGGGGCATCGTGGGGTGGAAGAACGCCGGCAAGACCACGCTGGCCGAGCGGCTGGTGGCGCATTTCACCGCCGCGGGGCTGCGCGTCTCCACCGTCAAGCACAGCCATCATGCGGTGGAGGGCGAGCCCGGCACCGACAGCCACCGCCACCGGCTGGCCGGGGCGGGGCAGGCGATCCTGGCCTCGCCCCACCGCTGGGCGCTGGTGACCGAGCTGCACGGCGCGCCGGAACCGCCGCTGGGCGAGCTGCTGGCCCGGCTCGACCCCTGCGACCTGGTGCTGGTGGAAGGGTTCAAGGCCGCGCCGCACCCGAAGATCGAGGTGCACCGGCCGGGCGCGGGGCAGCCGCTGCTGGCGCCGGGCGATCCCTGGGTGCGGGCGGTGGCCTCGGACGGTCCGGTGGACGCAGGGGTGCCGGTCTTCGCCCGGGACGACGTCGCCGGGATCGCCGGCGTCATCCGGGCGGGATCGTGAGCTTTGCCCGGGTGATCGTGGTGGACTGGTCGGCGGCCGCAAGCCCCCGGCTGGGGGCGGATTCGATCTGGGTCGGCGAGGCGGCGCGGGCGCCCGTGAACCTGCCCACCCGGGCGGCGGCGGGGGTATATCTGGCGGGCCGGGTGGCCGAGGCGCTGGCGGCAGGCGAACGGCTGCTGATCGGCGCGGATTTCCCCTTCGCCTATCCCCGCGGCTTTGCCGAACGGCTGGCCGGAAAGCCCCGGGCGCTGGCGGTCTGGAGCTGGCTGGCGGCGCATCTGCGCGACGACGCGGCGAATATGAACAATCGTTTCGAATTGGCCGCCGCGATCAACCGCCGCTTTCCCGGCATCGGCCCGTTCTGGGGCCGCCCGGCGCATCTGGCGCTGCCCGACCTGCCCGACCGGGGCAGCCTGCGGCAGGGCCACGGCCTGCCCGAACGGCGGCAGGTCGAGGCGCTGCTGCCCGGCACCCAGCCTTGCTGGAAGCTCTATACCACCGGCTCGGTCGGCAGCCAGGCCCTGACCGGCATCCCCGCCCTGCACCGCCTGCGGGCGGCGTTTCCCGGGCAGGTGGCGGTCTGGCCGTTCGAGCCCTGCGACGATGCTCCGGTGGTGCTGGCGGAGATCTTCCCCTCGATCCTTGCGCCGCAGGTGCGGCAGGCCGCGGGCTATCCCTGCAAGGACGCCGCGCAGGTCGACCTGCTGGCCCGGGCGTTGTCCGCGGCCGATCTGACGCCCCTGCTGCACCCCGACCAGCCGGCCGGGTTGCTGGCCGAGGAGGGCTGGATCCTCGGCGCGGGATACCGGCAGGCACTGGCGGCCGCGCTCAATCCGAACTGACGTTCACGATCCCCGGCGGATCAGCCAGACATGGCCCTTTTCCCCCGCCGTGCCCGACAGCAGCTCGTGCCCCGCCTCGCGGCAGAAATGCGGCATGTCGATCACCGCCGCCGGGTCGGTCGACAGCACCCGCAGCACCTGCCCCGGCGCCATCGCCAGAAGCCGCTTGCGCGCCCGCAGCACCGGCAGCGGGCACAGCAGGCCGCGTGCATCCACCTCGGCGTCCCAGCTCATCGCCACCGCCTCAGCGCCGGGACGGCGGTCTGCGCCATCAGCCACAGGTCCCAGCACAGCGTCCGGCGGCGCTGGTAGATGAGGTCCAGCCGGGCCTTGCGGGGCACGCAGAGCCGGGCATAGACCGCATCCGTCTCCTCCGCCGTGCGGCAGCGGGCCAGCAGCCGCTCCTCACGGCCATGGAAACGCAGGGTGGCAAGGCCGGTGATCCCGGGGCGCGAGCGCAGCACGCGGGCGTAGAGCTCGGGGAACCGCTCCACATATTGCCGCAGCGGCGGGCGGGGGCCGACGAAGCTCATCTCGCCGCGGATCACGTTCCACAGCTGCGGCACCTCGTCCAGCCGGGTGCGGCGCAGGAAACGGCCGGCGGGGGTGATCCGGTCGCGCTTGTCGGCGCCGGTGACCCCGCTGTCGCCCGCCGCCGGGCGCATGGTGCGCAGCTTCCACAGCCGGAAGGGCCGGCCCGGTGCGAACATCCGTTCGGAAACGTGGAACAGCGGCCGACCCTCCACCGCCCGGAGCCACAGCAGCAGAGCCGCGAAGGGGACCGCCAGCAGCCCGCCCAGCAGCAGGGCCAGCGCCAGATCCAGCGCGCGCTTGGCCGGGGTCATGTCGCGCCGGGGGGCAGGCTGCGCCACTCCTGCACCATGCCGGCGGGGGAGGAGGCCACCGGCGACATCCGCACCAGCCCCTGCAGGGCCGTGGTGTCCAGCGTCACCGCGCCGATGGCCTGCGGCGCCGGCGGACCCCAGGACCACTCCATCCCCGCCGCATCCAGCAGATCCGCCATCGCCACCGGCCGGGGCGCGGCGAGGTTCAGCACCTGCGGCAGCGCCTCGCCCGCCGCGGCCCGCACCGCCAGCCCGGCCAGCGTGGTGGCCAGCACCTGCGGCCCGATATAGGAGCGGACCGGGCCCCGCGCGTAGCCCGGCACCGGGTCCAGCACCACCGGCCCGGCCTGCCGCCGCCGGCCCAGCAGCGCGTCGAGCCCCGCGATATTGCCGATGCGCAGCAGCGTCAGCCCGGGCCCGCCCGGGTTCCGCGCCGCCCAGTCCAGCGCCGCGCGCTCCATCGCCAGCTTCTCGCGGCCATAGTCGGACGGAGGCTCGGTCGGCGCGTCTTCCGCCAGCCCCTCGCCCGGGGCATAGACCGCGGCGGAGGAGGCCAGGAACACATGCCGCCCGCCCTGATCCGCCGCCGCCTGCAAGGCCGCCAGCGCCAGTTCGGCGTTCACCCCGGGCTCGACCCGCCCCCCCGCCAGGCACAGCACCACGCCCGAGGCCGCGACCTCGGGGCAGTCGTGGGCCAGGATGTCCCAGCCCAGCGCCTCGCGGCTGGTCACTCGGGCCTGCCAGAGCGGCATCAGGCCCCCCCGCATCAGCACCGGCCAGAGCGCCCGCAGCACCCGGCCGATCGCGCCGGTGGAGCCCAGCACCAGAAGGGGGGTCGCCCGGCTCACTCCTGCCCCTCCAGCCGGGTGCGCAGTTCGCGCAGCACCGGCAGGGCGGCGCGCACCCGGTCGGCGCCCAGATCGGCCACCAGCTCGGCGATCAGCGGCGCCACCGCCTGCACAGCGGCATCCCGCGCCGCCCGCCCGGCGGGCGAGATCGCCACGAACTTCTGCCGCGCGTCGTCCCAGTCGGGGCGGATGTGGATGTGGCCGGCCCATTCCAGCCGCGACAAGGTGTTGGTCATCGCGCCGCGGGTGACGTGGAAGCTGCGGGCGAGTTGCGCCGGCGTGCGCTCCTCCCCCAGCCGGGCCAGATGGTTGAGCACCCCGAACTGCGACAGCTCCATCCCCCGCGGCAGCACCTTGGAGATGCGGGTGCGGGCCAGCTGGTCGGCCATGAACAGCTCGCCGAACAGCGCCACCGCCAGATCCTCGGTCGCATCGGCCATCAGGGGCCTCCGAACGGACGGTCGTGGGTGAGCGAGGGCACCCGGCCGCGGGCCTGCTCCACCTGGTCGAGGTCGAGGTCGACGAAGGTCACCCCCGGCTCGGTCCCCGCATCGGCCAGGATCTCGCCCCAGGGCGCGATGGCCAGGGAATGGCCGTGGGTTCGCCGGCCCTTGCCGTTGCCCGCGGGCTCGGGGTGGTGGCCGGTCTGCGCCGGGGCCAGCACGAAGCAGCCGGTCTCGATGGCCCGGGCGCGCAGCAGGACCTCCCAATGCGCCGCCCCGGTCAGGTGGTTGAAGGCGGCGGGCACGGTGAGGATCTGCGCGCCGGCCTGGGCCAGCCGGCGGTAGAGATGCGGAAAGCGCACGTCATAGCAGACGGTCAGGCCGATCCGGGCGAAGGGGGTGTCGGCGATGACCGCGCGGTCGCCGGGGCGATAGGCGGCGGATTCGCGGTAGACCTCGGTCTCGGTCACCTGCACGTCGAACATGTGGATCTTGTCATAACGCGCGGCGATGGCTCCGGCGGGGTCGACCAGGAAGCTGCGGTTGGCGAAGCGGCCGTCCGGGTCGCCCGACTGCACCCCAAGGGAGCCGATCAGCAGCCAGATGCCCGCCCGCGCCGCCTCCTCCCGCAGCGCGGCCAGCGTCGGGTCTTCCCCCTCCGGCCTCAGGGTGGCGGTCTGGTAGGCGCGGCTGGAGGACAAGAGGTTGGTGCATTCCGGGGTCAGCACGAAGCCCGCGCCGCCCGCCGCCGCCTGCCGGATCGCCTGCACCGTGACCGGCAGGTTGGCCTGCGGATCGTCCGAGACGTTCAGCTGGCAGAGCGCGGCGCGCATCACTCGGCCAGCATCGGGTCGAGCTTGCCCGCGCGCTCCAGCGCGTGCAGGTCGTCGCTGCCGCCCACATGCCGCCCACCGATGAAGATCTGCGGCACGGTGCGCCGGCCATTCGCCCGCTGGATCATGGCGGCGCGCAGGGCGGGATCGCCGCTCACGTCGATCTCGGCATAGGCCACGCCCTTGTTGGCCAGCAGCCGCTTGGCCGCATGGCAATAGCCGCAGAACGGCGTGGTGTAGATCTCGACCGGCTTCATGGCAGTCCCCTGGTAACGGCAGGGACTATATGGGGGTTTCGGAATCCTTCGCAACGCGGGCCATCACCAGCACCGACACATCGCTGGCCCCGGCCGCCAGACAGGCCCCGGCCGCCGCCGCCAGCGTGGCGCCCGAGGTCATCACGTCGTCCACCAGCAGCACCGGCCGGCCCCTCGCCCGGGCCGCGCGGCGGGGATGCGGGCGGATCGCACCCTCCACATTGGCGAATCGCGCCTCGCGCCCCTTGCCGTCCTGCGAGGGCGTGCGGCGGGCGCGGACCAGCAGGTCGGGGCAATGGTCGAGCCCCGCCTGCCGGGCCCCCTGCGCGGAGAGCAGCGCCGACTGGTTGAAGCGCCGGCGGACCAGCCGCCACCAGTGCAGCGGCACCGGGGCCACCAGCATCCCGGGCCGGATCAGCCCCGCGCCCGCCCGCAGCATCCAGCGCGCGGCGGGCGCGGCAATGTCGTGCCGGTCGCCGTGCTTCAGCGCCAGCACGGCGGC
>JBBCJM010000123.1:0-8302 GCA_037190175.1 Paracoccaceae bacterium
AGCATAGGGCGGGGTTCACCCCGCCATCTGCCCGAGCCCTACTGGCCCACCCGGCCCGGCAGGCTGAGGTCGCCCGAGGCCACGTCGAACACGTCCGCCACGCAGAGCAGCGGCGCGTGGACATTGGCGTTCACCCGCAGCCCCGCGGTCACCCCGTCGAAGCCCGCCCCCTCGACCGCGCCGATGTCGTCGAAGGGGATGCGGATGGTCACCGTCTCGGCGTCCAGCAGCGGCTGCCAGCCGGGGCTGTCGATCAGGATCGGCAGGCCGGGCCAGGTCTTGGGCAGCTTCGGTGTCGCCCCCTCGGGGATGTCGATCACCTTCAGCGCCCCCGGCCCGCAGGCGTCGTCCGGCCCCAGCACCACCCAGTGGCTGTGCCAGAGATCGCCGTCGTTGCCCGGATCGCCGTCGCCGTTCTCGTCGAACAAGGGCGTGTCGTCGAAGTCCGGGTGCGCGGTGACCGCCAGCGCCAGGATGCCGGCGGCGGGCTCGAACCCCACCGCGGCGCTGTCGATGCTGGTGGGCCAGACATAGGCGAAGACCTCCGACCCCGCCAGGGCGCCGGTCGCCGCCGGCCGGCTTTCCCCGGCCCGGCCCGAGACCTGCATGGTGAAGGTGGCGACGTTGCCTTCGGTCGCGATCGTGGTGCGCACGATGTCGAAGGGGGCCAGCGCATTGCCGGCCTCGGCCGCGATGCCGTGGTCGTCATGCGCCAGGGCCGGGGCGGCGAGGGCCAGCGCCAGCGCCGTATGGTGGAGAAGGGATTTCCGTGTCATGGTGAGGGGCTTCCTTTGGGATACAGGGGTTGCAATCCGGGCGCCCCGTCCGTTGCCGCGGACGGGGCGCCCCTCCGTTCAGGCCGCCCCGGCGAAGCGTGCCCAGGCGTCCGCCCGGGTGTCGGGGTCGGCCTCCGCATGGTCGCCGCAGTCGAGCCGCAGGGCGGCATCGCCGAAGGCGGCGTCCACGAGGTCGCAATGATGCGGGGCTGCCGCATCGGGATGGCGGTGGGGGCGGAAGTGGCGGCAGGTGACGCACATCCGCTGCACCGGGATCTCGCCCCGCTCCTGCAGGCTGCGGATCATCCGGGTCAGCGCCTTCAGCAACACCCCCCGCTCGGCCCGGTCCAGTTCCCCCACGGCGGCCAGCAGGGCGTCGGGCCAGACCTCCCACCCCGCGGCCAGCCTTTGGCCAGAGGCGGTAGGGTGCAGGAGCGTGGCGCGGCCATCGCCGGGGTCGGGGCGCCGTTCGGCATGGCCCTTGCGCACCAGCGCGGCCGCCGCATCGCTGACCGTGGGCTGGGTGACCGCCAGTTCGGCGGCGAGCGCCCCCACCCGCGCCGGGCCGCGGCGGATCAGGTGGATCAGGATCTGGATCTGCGTCGGGCTCAGCCCGTCGGCCTCCGCCTGCCGCCAGGACTGCGCCCGCAGCACCTGCCCGATCCGGGCCAGCCCGGTGACGATGTTGGCGGCGGGGTCCATCTGCGTCCTCCTTCCCAGAGGTTTGCATAGGACTCCTATGTGAGTCAACAGTTGGGCACGTTCACGGCCAGCCCGCCCAGCGAGGTTTCCTTGTACTTCTCGTGCATGTCGCGGCCGGTCTGCCGCATGGTCTCGATACAGGCGTCCAGCGAGACCAGATGCTGGCCGTCGCCGCGCAGCGACAGCGAGGCCGCCGAGACCGCCTTGATCGCGCCCAGGCCGTTGCGCTCGATGCAGGGCACCTGCACCAGCCCCTTCACCGGGTCGCAGGTCATGCCCAGGTGATGCTCCAAGGCGATCTCGGCCGCGTTCTCCACCTGCTCCGGCGTGCCGCCCAGCACGGCCGCCAGCCCCGCCGCGGCCATGGCGGCAGCCGAGCCCACCTCGGCCTGGCAGCCGCATTCCGCCCCGCTGATCGAGGCGTTGTGCTTGGCCAGCCCGCCGATGGCCGCCGCGGTCAGCAGGAACTCTCCCACCCGCGCGGCCGAGGCGCCGGGCACATGGTCCAGCCAGTAGCGGATCACCGCCGGCACCACCCCGGCCGCCCCGTTGGTGGGCGCGGTCACCACCTGCCCGCCGGCCGCGTTCTCCTCGTTCACCGCCATGGCGTAGAGGCTCATCCAGTCGTTGATCGTGTGGGGCGGGGCGAGGTTCAACCCCCGTTCCGCCAGCAGCGCCTGGTGGATGCCCCTGGCCCGCCGCCGGACCCTGAGGCCCCCCGGCAGGATCCCCTCGCCGGCCATGCCGCGGTCGATGCAGGCGTTCATCACCTCCCAGATCCGCGCCATGCCGCGGTCGAGCTCGGCGGCGGAGCGGAAGCGCAGCTCGTTGGCCTGCTTCATCGCGGCGATGGAGAGGCCCGAGGCCCGCGCCATCTCCAGCATCTCGGCCCCGGATTCGAAGGGGTAGGGCACATCCGCCCGCGCCCGGGCCTTGGCCCCGCCGGCCTCGGCCAGCTCGCCCGCGGTCAGCACGAAGCCCCCGCCGATGGAGTAATAGGTCTCCTCCAGGATCACGTCGCCCTCGGCATCCGTCGCCCGCAGGATCATCCCGTTGGCGTGGCCGGGCAGGGCGGGGCCGTAGTCGAAGGCCAGGTCGCGCGCGGGGTCGAAGGCCAGCGGCGGCAGGCCGGGGGGCTCGATCACATGGCTTTCGCGGATCGCGGCCAAGGCGGCATCGGCCTTTTCCGCGTCGTAGGTCTCCGGCAGGAAGCCGGCGAGGCCCAGGATCGTCGCCCGGTCGGTCGCGTGGCCTACCCCGGTGAAAGCCAGCGAGCCGTGCAGCGAGGCCCGCAGGCCGTGGGCGCGGAAGGGCGAGGCGCGCAGCCGGTCGAGGAACCGCCCGCCGGCAACCATCGGCCCCATGGTGTGGCTGGAGGAGGGGCCGATCCCCACCTTGAACATCTCGAACACCGAAAGGAACATGCCGCTTCCCCCTGCGCCCCAGTCTTGCCGCGGGGCAGGGGCGGATGATGGGCTGAATCCGCCCTGCCGGCCAGCGGCGGCGACGCCCGTTAACCCGCCGTTAAGCGAATCGGCCGGAACATAGCGCGAACGAGGGGGGATGCCGATGATCCGCTGGATGGTCCTGATGCTGCTCATGGCCTGGCCCGCCGCGGCCGGGCCGGTGCTGTCGCCCGAGATGGCGGAACGCATCCGCGCCCAGCCCGACCGCTTCCTGGAAACCGGCGCGGCGCTGATCTTCGGCTTCGGCGCCGAGGGCCGCTTCGATGCCGCGGCGGGCCGGCAGGTGCTGGCGCTGGACCGCGCCCGGTTGCGGCAACGCGAACTCCGGCTGCTGCTGCTGGCCGATCTCGACGACGACGGGGCGGTGACGGCGGCGGAGCTTGCGGTGCTGATGCGGGCCGAGGGGGCGGGGCCGCGCGGCCGGCTGGCCCTGGCCTTCGCCCGCGGCGATGCCGATGGCGACGGGGTGGTCGGCCCCGCCGAACTGATGGCCGAGGCGCGGCGGGTGGCCGACCTGGAAAGCCGCGCCATGGCGGAGATGGTGGCGGCCGTGCTGGCCTGCGACCTCGACGGCGACGGCAGCCTGGACCTGGCCGAACTGCGCCGCGCCGTGGCGCTGCTGGCCGGCGGGGCGTGAGCGGGCATCCTTCCGGCCGGGCCGCGGCCCCCGGGGTGGGGCCGCGCCGGGCGACACATGCCGCTCGCATCCGGGGCGCGGGGCGTGCTAGGGGCGGGCATCGCCACCACCGGAGGCTTCGATGCCCGCAGAGCTTTCCCCCATCGACAAGGCCAAGTTCCTCGCCGCCCAGCGCGCGGTGCGATATGTCGAATCGGGGATGCGGCTGGGGCTGGGCACCGGCTCGACCGCGGCCTGGATGGTGCGCTGCCTGGCCGAGCGGATCCGCGAGGAGGGGCTGAAGGTCACCGGCGTGCCCACCTCCTCGCGCACCGCCGAACTCGCGCGGCAGCTGAAGGTGCCGGTCGTCAGCCTGGACGAGGCGCGCTGGCTGGACCTCACCATCGACGGCGCCGACGAGTTCGACGGCGAGCTGAACCTGATCAAGGGCGGCGGCGCGGCGCTCTTGCAGGAAAAGATCGTCGCCACCGCCTCGGACCAGATGATCGTGATCGCCGACGCGGCCAAGGAGGTCAGCCACCTGGGCGGCTTCCCCCTGCCGGTGGAGGTGGTGCCCTTCGGCTGGCAGACCACCCGCGCGCTGGTGGAGGAGACGCTGGTGGCCATGGACGTGCTGAACCGCGAGGTCTCCTTGCGGATGAACGGCCCCGCGCCGCTGGTCACCGACGAGGGCAACCACATCCTCGACCTGCATCTGAAGCGCATCGGCAACCCGCGGCAGCTCGCGCTGGTGCTGAACCAGATCCCCGGGGTGGTGGAGAACGGGCTCTTCATCGACATCTGCGACATCGTGGTGATCGGCCACGGCGACGGCCGGGTTGTGGTGCGCGACATCAACGCCGGCACCACCGAGGACGACCGGGTGGATTTCGTCCCCCCCGCCAATATCTTCGCCGACCTGGACTGAGCGGAGCGGCCGACAAATTCGTTGGAACGAATTTGCAAAATCCTTCCAGGGATTTTGCAAGTTTCTTGCAAGAAACTTGCGCCTCCCCGCGACCCTGCCGCCTCTGGCCAAGGCCGGGGCCATGTGGGATACCCCGTCAGCGGACCGGAAGGGGGGGCGGCGTGGCATTCGACCTTGACCTATTCGTGATCGGCGGCGGCTCGGGCGGGGTCAGGGCGGCGCGGGTGGCGGCGGGCTGCGGCGCGAAGGTGGCGCTGGCCGAGGAGAGCCGGATGGGCGGCACCTGCGTGATCCGCGGCTGCGTGCCCAAGAAGCTGATGGTCTTCGCCTCCTCCTTCCGCGAGATGCCGGCCCAGGCGCGCGCCTATGGCTGGGACATCCCCGAGGGCGCCTTCGACTGGCCGGCCTTCCGCACCCGCCTGCACGGCGAGCTCGACCGGCTGGAGGGGGTCTACCGCCGGCTGCTGGAGGGGTCGGGGGTCACGGTCCACGACCAGCGCGCCGCCCTTGCCGACCCGCATACGGTGGAACTGGCCGACGGCAGCCGGATCACCGCCAAGCACATCCTGGTCGCCACCGGCGGCCGGCCCGAGCGACCGGAGATCCCCAACGCCCACCTGGGGATGGTTTCGGACGACGTGTTCCTGATGGACCGGCTGCCGGGCTCGATCCTCATCGTCGGCGGCGGCTTCATCGCCTGCGAGATGGCCTGCATCCTGCAGGGGCTGGGGGTGAAGGTGACGCAGGCCTACCGCGGCGCCCCGATCCTGCGCGGCTTCGACGACGAGGCCCGCGGGCTGGTGGCCGAGGCCATGCGCGCCCGCGGCACCGACCTGCGGCTGGGCACCAACGTCCTGGAACTGGCGCCCGAGGCCGCCGCGCCCAGCACCGAGGGGATGGGCCTGCCGGTGGCGCAGGAGGGCACGCTGGTGGAGAACGCGCTGCCCACCAGGGGCCCGCTCTGGGTGCGGCTGTCCAGCGGGGCGCCGCAGGTCTTCGACGCCGTGCTCTTCGCCACCGGGCGGCGGCCGAACACCGCCGGGATGGGGCTGGAGGAGCAGGGCGTGCAGCTGGGCCGGCGCGGCGAGATCGCGGTGGACAGGTGGTCGCAGACCCCGGTCCCTTCGATCTACGCCATCGGCGACGTGACCGACCGCGTGAACCTCACCCCCGTGGCGATCCGCGAGGGGCATTCCTTCGCGCTGACCCTGTTCGGCGGCCAGCCCACCCCCGCCGACCACGACCTGGTGCCGGCCGCGGTCTTCACCCAGCCCGAACTCGGCACCATCGGGCTGACCGAGGAGGCGGCGCGGGAGCAGGAGCCGATCGAGGTCTACGCCACCTCCTTCCGCCCCATGCGCAGCGCCTTTGCCGGCGAGGAGGCGCGGGTGCTGATGAAGCTCATCGTCTCGCAGGAGACCCGCCGGGTGCTGGGCTGCCACATCGTGGCGCCCGAGGCCGGCGAGATGATCCAGCTGGCGGCCATCGCGGTGAAGATGGGCGCCACCAAGGAAGACTTCGACCGCACCGTGGCGGTGCATCCCACCATGGCCGAGGAACTGGTCACGATGCGCACCCCCGTGCGCAGCGCCTGACCGGCGCCTTCGCCGCTTGAATTCCCGGTCGTCATGCACAATTGAGGACCGACAGCGCAGAAAAGGACGGCAGATGGCAGGACAGGGTCCCTGGGGAGGCGGCGGCCGCGGCGGCGGTGGCGGAGGCAACGACGACGACCGGAACGGGCTGCCCCCGCGCGGCGGGCGCCGGCCTGGCGAGGGGCCGCAGATCCCCGAGATCGACGAGATCGTCAAGAAGGGGCAGGAGCAGCTGCGCGTGCTGATGGGCGGCCGGGGCGGTCGCGGCGGTCGCGGCGGCGGCGGGGGCGGCGGCAACCCGCTGGGCCCGATCTTCACCCGGCAGGGGATGCTGCTGGGCGGGCTGGCCGCGCTGGGCCTCTGGGCCTTCGCCAGCTTCTACACCGTGCGGCCGGAGGAACAGTCGGTCGAGCTGTTCCTGGGCCAGGAATACAGCATCGGCGGCCCGGGGCTGAACTTCGCCCCCTGGCCGGTGGTGACCGCCGAGATCGTGCAGGTCACCGGCGAACGCACCACCGACATCGGGATGGGGCCGACCGCGGCCTCGAACTCGGGCCTGATGCTGACCCGCGACCAGAACATCGTCGACGTGGGCTATCAGGTGGTCTGGAACATCTCGGACCCGGCGGCCTATCTCTTCAACCTCGCCGATCCCGAGGACACGATCCGCGCCGTGGCCGAAAGCGCCATGCGCGACATCATCGCGCGCTCGGAGCTCTCGCCGATCCTGAACCGCGACCGCGGCATCATCGCGGCCGACCTGCAAAGGGCGGTGCAGGCCACGCTCGACAGCTACAACTCGGGCATCAACATCGTGCGGGTGAACCTGCAGCGCGCCGTGGCGCCGAACGAGGTGATCGACGCCTTCCGCGCCGTGCAGGCGGCCCAGCAGACGCGCGAGCGGCTGCAGAACGAGGCCGACGCCTATGCCAACCAGGTGACGGCGGCGGCCCGCGGCGAGGCCGCGCGGCTCCTGGAAGAGGCCGAGGCCTATCGCGCCCAGGTGGTGAACGCCGCCCAGGGCGAGGCCAGCCGCTTCCTGGCCGTCTACGAGGAATACCGCAAGGCGCCCGAGGTCACGCGCCGGCGGATGTATCTGGAAACCATGGAATCGGTGCTGGGGGGGATGAACAAGGTCATCCTCGACGGCGTGGCCGGCGGCGAGGGCGGGCAGGGCGTGGTGCCCTATCTGCCGCTCAACGAACTCGGCCGGCCCGCGGCGGCGGCCGCGCCGGCCGGCGGGCCGGCAGCGACGGGAGGGTCGAACTGATGGCGCGCACGGCTTGGATCCTGCCGGTGGTGGCAGTGGGCGCGGTGGTGGCGCTGTCATCGCTCTTCATCGTGGACGAGCGGCAGAAGGCCCTGGTGCTGCAATTCGGCCAGGTCAAGCAGGTGAAGGACCAGCCGGGCCTGGGCTTCAAGATCCCCTTCATCCAGGAGGTGGTGAAATACGAGGACCGCATCCTCGGCCTGCCCACCCAGCCCATCGAGGTGACCATGGCCGACGACCGCCGCCTGGTGGTCGACGCCTTCGCCCGCTGGCGGATCGCCAACCTGGTGCAGTTCCGCCAGTCGGTGGGCACCGGCGCCGAACAGGCGGCGATGCGGCGGCTGGAAGGGATCGTGAACGCCGCGATCCCCGAGGTGCTGGGCCGCGCGCCCTCGAACCGGGTGCTGTCCGAGGACCGCACCGCGCTGATGAACGAGATCCGCGATATCGCCCGGCGGCAGGCGGCCTCGCTGGGGATCGAGGTGATCGACGTCCGGCTGACCCGCACCGACCTGCCCGACCAGAACCTGTCCGAGACCTTCGCCCGGATGCGCGCCGAGCGGGAACGCGAATCGGCCGACGAGATCGCGCGCGGCAACGAGGCGGCGCAGCGCGTGCGCGCCGCGGCCGACCGGACGGTGGTGGAACTGACCTCCGACGCCCGCCGGCAGGCCGAGGTGATCCGCGGCGAGGCCGACGCCGACCGCAACGCGATCTATGCCGAGGCCTTCGGGCGCGACCCGGAGTTCTTCGCCTTCACCCGGTCGCTGACCTCCTACGAGCGGGCGCTGCGTGCGGGCAATTCCTCGATCGTGATGCAGCCCGACAGCGCCTTCTTCGAATACCTGCGCAGCGACGAGCCGCGCGCCGGCGCCATGCCGCCGCCCGCCCCCGCGGCCGCGCCCGCCGCCGCGGAGCCGGCCCCGGCGCCCGAACCGGAGCCGGCGCC
>JBBCJM010000124.1:0-27868 GCA_037190175.1 Paracoccaceae bacterium
GCCCGCTCATCGGCCCTGACGGGCCTTTTCGCTCAGCGATGACGCCCGTCAGGGCGGAAGAGCGCCCGGTCACCCCCGCAGCGCGGCGGTCAGCAGCCGGTCCAGCGATTGCAGGAAGCGCGACCTCTGGGCCTTGCCGAACCCCGCGCCGCCGCCCTGCAGGAAGGGGTTGGCGGCGCGCAGGTCGCTCATCAGGTCGCGGGTGGCCAGGCGCGGGCCGATGTTGGCCGCGCTCAGCACCTCGCCGTCGTGCTGCACCACCCGGGCGCCGGCCTGGATGCAGCGGTCGGCCAGCGGCAGGTCGGAGGTGACCACCACGTCGCCCGGGCCGCAGTGCCCGGCGATCCACTGGTCGGCGGCATCCGGCCCCTCGGGCACCACCACCAGCCGGACCAGCGGGTTCTGCGAGGGCCTGATCCCGCCGTTGCAGACCAGCACCATCGGCACCCTGAGCCGCGTGGCCACCCGCTCGGCCTCGGCCTTGACCGGGCAGGCGTCGGCGTCGATGTAGAGCGTGGTCATCGGGAAGCGCCTCCGGGTGGCGAGCTTAAGGCGACAGGAAGATGACCGATACCCCCGATGCGCTGGTGATCGGCGCCGGCCCGGCCGGGCTGATGGCGGCCGAAATGCTGGGCCGGGCCGGGCTGCGGGTGCTGTTGGCCGAGGGCAAGCCCAGCCCGGCGCGCAAGCTCTTGATGGCCGGCAAGTCGGGGCTGAACCTGACCAAGGACGACCCCTTCGCCCGCTTTGCCATGGCCTACGAGCCGCCCGGCTGGCTGGACCCCATCCTGTCCGCCTTCGGCCCGGCCGAGGTGCAGGGCTGGGCCCGCGGGCTGGGGCAGCCGGTCTTCACCGGCTCCACCGGCCGGGTGTTCCCGGTGGCGATGAAGGCCTCGCCGCTGCTGCGCGCCTGGCTGGCCCGGCTGGACGGGCTGGGGGTGCGGCTGGTGACCCGCTGGCGCTGGACCGGGTGGGAGGGCGCGGCGGCGGTGTTCGACACGCCCTCGGGCCCGCAGGCGGTGACCCCGCGGGTGACTGTGCTGGCCTTGGGCGGGGCCAGCTGGGCGCGGCTGGGCTCGGATGGCGGCTGGAAGCCGGTGCTCGAGGCGGCCGGCGTGCCGGTCACCCCCTTCGCGCCGGCCAATGTGGGGTTCCGGGTGGCGTGGTCCCCGGCCATGGCGCGGTTCTTCGGCCAGCCGCTGAAGGGCGCGCGGCTGCTGGCCGGGGGAAGGGAGAGCCGGGGCGAGATCGTGCTGTCGGAACGGGGGATCGAGGGCGGCGGGCTCTATCCCCTCTCGCGCGAGCTCCGGCAGGGGGCCCGCCTCACGCTGGACCTGATGCCGGACCTCTCTGCCGAAGCCCTCTCGTCCCGGCTGGCCCGCGCCAGACCCGGCGAGAGCCTGTCCAACCGCCTGCGCAAGGGCGGCCTGTCGCCGGTCGCCGCGGCGCTGGTGCGGGAATGGGGCGGCAGCCGGCCGGCCGACCCCGCCACGCTCAAGGCCCTGCCCGTCCCCCTGCAAGGCCCCCGCCCGCTGGACGAGGCCATCTCCACCGCCGGCGGCATCGCCCGCGCCGCGCTGACCGCCGATCTGGAACTGATCGCCCGCCCCGGCACCTTCGCCGCCGGCGAGATGCTGGACTGGGAGGCGCCCACCGGCGGCTACCTGCTGACCGCCTGCCTGGCCACCGGGCGCCACGCCGGCCTGGCCGCCGCCCGCCTGCCGGCTTGAACCCGGCCGCGCGTGGCCCTACCTGTCGCCGGCAGCACATGGAAGGCAGCCGCATGACCGACCTGACCCCGCGAGAGATCGTGTCCGAGCTCGACCGCTTCATCATCGGCCAGGCCGAGGCCAAGCGGGCGGTGGCGGTGGCGCTGCGCAACCGCTGGCGGCGCAAGCGGCTGGAAGGCCCGCTGCGCGACGAGGTGTATCCCAAGAACATCCTGATGATCGGCCCCACCGGCGTGGGCAAGACCGAGATCAGCCGCCGTCTGGCGAAACTGGCCAAGGCCCCGTTCCTGAAGGTCGAGGCCACCAAGTTCACCGAGGTGGGCTATGTGGGCCGCGACGTGGACAGCATCATCCGCGACCTGGCCGACGCCGCGCTGGTGGAGACCCGCGCCCGGATGCGCGACGAGGTGCGGGCGCGGGCGCAGCGGGCGGCCGAGGACCGGGTGATCGAGGCGCTGGCAGGGCGCGACGCCCGCGAGGGCACCCGCGAGATGTTCCGCCAGAAGCTGCGCCGGGGCGAGCTGGACGACACGGTGATCGAGCTGGACCTGGCCGATACCGCCACGCCCCTGCCGATGATGGGGATGCCGGGGATGGAGGCCCAGATGCAGGGCCTGCAGGACCTGTTCAAGGCCTTCGGCGCCCGCCGGGTGCGCCGCCGCCTGACCGTGGCGGAAAGCCACGAGGCGCTGCTGGCCGACGAGGCCGACAAGCTTCTGGACGACGAGGCGGTGAAGGCCGCGGCGCTGGAGGCGGTGCAGGAGAACGGCATCGTCTTCATCGACGAGATCGACAAGGTGGCGGCGCGCGCCGAGACCCGCGGCGCGGACGTGAGCCGCGAGGGGGTGCAGCGCGACCTGCTGCCGCTGATCGAGGGCACCACGGTTTCCACCAAGCTGGGGCCGGTCAGGACCGACCATATCCTGTTCATCGCCTCGGGCGCCTTCCACATCGCCAAGCCCTCGGACCTGCTGCCGGAATTGCAGGGCCGGCTGCCGATCCGGGTGGAGCTGAAGCCGCTGACCGAGGCCGACTTCGTGCGCATCCTGACCGAGACCGACAACGCGCTGACCCGGCAATACACCGCGCTGATGGGGACCGAGGGGGTGAAGGTCGCCTTCTCGCCCGAAGGGGTGGCCGCGCTGGCCCGCATCGCCGCCGAGGTGAACGGCACGGTCGAGAACATCGGGGCGCGGCGGCTTTATACCGTGCTGGAACGGGTGTTCGAGGAGCTGTCCTTCACCGCCCCCGACCGCGAGGGCGAATCGGTGACGGTGGACGCCGATTACGTGGAAAGCCATCTGGGTGAACTGGCGCGGTCGGCGGACCTGAGCCGTTACGTTCTGTAACAGCAGCAGGATTGGACGAACGGCCCGCGCGCGCTATGCAGGGCGCCATGCGCGTGCTGATCATCCTTGCCCTCTGCCTTGTCACCGCCTGCGCCCCGCGGGGCAGGCTCACCGTCGATACCCAGGCGGGCGAGGTGGGCACGGTGCGCAGCGTCTTCGTGGGCACCACCCGCAAGGTGGACCCCGAGACCAACGACTTCGGCTTTGCCCGGCTGCGGGGCGACACCACGCTGGGCCGCTATGACATCTCGGTCCCGCCCGACCGCGAGGCGGGCAAGATCACCTGGCCCGCGCGCGGCCGCGCGCCCGACCCGGCGACCGATTTCCTGACCACCGGGGCGCTGCTCTACGACAGCCCGGCCGATTTCCGCGCCGACCTGCGCCGGGCGCTGGCGCAGGACCCGCGGGGGCGGCGGGAGGTGACGGTCTTCGTCCACGGCTTCAACACCACCTTCGCCGAGGGGCTGTACCGCATCGCGCAGATGTCGCACGACCTGCAACTGCCCGGGCAGGTGGTGCATTACGCCTGGCCCTCGCGCGCCAATCCGCTGGGCTATGTCTACGACCGCGATTCGGCGCTGTTCGGCCGCGACGGGCTGGAGCGGCTGCTGGACGAGGTGGCCGCGGCGGGGGCGGAGCGCATCCTGCTGGTCAGCCATTCCATGGGCACCGCGCTGATGATGGAGACGCTGCGCCAGATGGCGATCCGGGGCGAGACCCGGGTGCGGCCGCGGCTGTCGGGCGTGATCCTGATCTCGCCCGACATCGACGTGGACGTGTTCCACGCGCAGGCGAGCGCGATGGACAGGCTGCCGCAGCCCTTCATCATCTTCACCTCGCGCCGCGACCGGGCGCTGGCGCTGGCGGCGCGGCTGACCGGGCAGCGCGACCGGCTGGGCAACCTGACCGACCTGACCGAAGTCGCCGATCTGGAGGTGACGCTGGTGGACGTGGCGGCCTTCTCGGTCGGCACCGGGCATTTCAACCTGGGCAATTCGCCGGCGCTGATCGCGCTGCTGAACCGGATCGGCGACGTGAACTCCGCCTTCGGCGCCGACCAGAGCGGGCGTACCGGCCTGTTGCCGGGCGCGGTGCTGACGGTGCAGAACGCCACCGCGGTGATCCTGTCGCCCATCGCCCTGGTCCGCGGGCGATGAGCGATCTGGCCGCACGGCGGGCCCGGGCGCTGGGCCCGGCCTATCGGCTGTTCTACCGCCGGCCGGTGCAGGTGGTCCGCGGCGAGGGGGTGTTCCTCTACGACGCCGAGGGGCGGGAATACCTCGACTGCTACAACAACGTGGCCTCGGTGGGCCATTGCCACCCGCGGGTGGTGGCGGCCATCGCGGGGCAGGCGGCGGTTTTGAACACCCATACCCGTTATCTGTCCGAAGGCGTGGTGGATTATGCCGAGCGGCTGCTGGGACTGCTGCCCTGGGCCGAAGGCCACGTGATGTTCGCCTGCACGGGGTCCGAGGCCAACGACCTCGCCCTGCGGGTGGCGCGGGCGGCGACGGGGGCGGAGGGGGTGATCGTGACCGCCTGCGCCTATCACGGCACCACCGAATCGACGGCGGAATGCTCGCCCTCGCTGGGGGAGGGCATATTGGGCCGGCGGGTGCGGGCGGTGCCGGTGGAGGACATGGCGGCGGGGGTGCGGGCGGCGGTGGCCTCGCTGGCCGAGGCGGGGATGCGGCCGGCGGCGCTGCTGGTCGACACGATCCTGTCCAGCGACGGCATCTTCCCCGAGGCGCCGCTCGCCGCGGCGGTGGCGGAGGTACGGGCGGCCGGAGGACTGTTCATCGCCGACGAGGTGCAGCCCGGCTTCGGGCGCACCGGCGCGGGGATGTGGGGATACGGCCGGCACGGGGTGCAGCCCGACATCGTGACCATGGGCAAGCCGATGGGCGCGGGGCACCCCATCGCCGCCATGGCCGCGCGGGCTGAGGTGGTGGCGGCCTTTGCGGCGAAGGTCAGGTATTTCAACACTTTCGGCGGCAACCCGGTGGCGGTGGCGGCCGGGCAGGCGGTGCTGGACGTGATCGCGGACGAAGGGCTGGTCGAGAACGCCGCCCAGGTGGGCGCGATCCTGCGGCAGGGGCTGGAGGGGCTGGACCCCCGCATCGCCCAGGTGCGCGGGGCCGGGCTGTTCCTGGGAGTGGAACTGGCGGATGCCGACCTGGCCGCCGAGGTGGTGAACGGGCTGCGCGAGCGGGGGGTGCTGATCTCGGCCTGCGGGCCGGCGGGCAACGTGCTGAAGATCCGCCCGCCGCTGCCCTTCGCCCCCGCCCATGCCGACCGGCTGATGACCGAATTGCGGGCGGTGCTGCGCGAGGTGTGACCTACCGCAACCGCCGCAGCCAGAGATAGAGCGCGCCGGCGCCGCCGTGGCGGGGATGCGCCTCGGCCACCTGCTGCACGGCGGCGGCCAGCGGCGGCAGGCGCAGCCAGGCGGGCACCTGCTGGCGCAACACGCCGCGGTGGCGGGGGCTGCCGTAGTCGTCGGCCGGCTTGCCCTTGCCGGTGATCACCAGCACCAGCCGCAGCCCGCGCCCCTGCGCGTTCAGCACGAAGCGGATCAGTTCGGGATGCGCCTCGGCCAGGGTCATCCCGTGCAGGTCGATCCGCGCCTCGGGCGCCATCCGGCCGCGGGTCATCCGGGCGAAGGTGCCGGCGTCCATGGCCAGCGGCTGCGGGGCCAGCCGGCGGGCCAGCGCGGGGGCCGGGTCGGAAGGCGCGAGTTCGCCCAGCCGGAAGGCCGGCAGCGGTGCTGGGGCGGGCTTCGGGGTGGATTCGGGGACGGCAGGCGGCGCGGGGCGGTGCGGCCGCAGCGGCCGGGCGCTGCGCGCCACCGCCTGCCAGAGCTCGCGCTCCTCCGGCCCCAGGCTGCGGCGGCGCGACATGGGCCTCAGCCCCCGGGCGCGACGGCGAAGGCGGTGTCGATAGGCAAAAGCTGGATCAGCCGGCCGGGATCCTTGATCTCGCCCGCCGCGTCGCCGGCCGCCGCGCCGGTGCCGTAGAAGATGTCGGCCCTTTGCGCGCCCTTGATCGCCCCGCCGGTGTCCTGCGCCACCATCAGCCGGCGCAGGGGATCGCGGCCGTCCTTCTCGACCCAGACCGGCGCGCCCAGCGGCACATGGGCCGGGTCCACCGCCACCGAGCGCAGGGTGGTGATCGAGCGGCCCATGGCGCCTATGGGCCCGCGTTCGGGCGGCAGGTCGGCCAGCCGGCGGAAGAAGATGTAGGAGGGGTTGGTGTGCAAAAGCCCCGCCCCGGCCACCGGATTGGCGCGCACCCAGCCGCGGATGGTGCGGGCCGAGACCTGATCCAGCGTATAGGTGCCGCGGCGCACCATCTCCTGCCCGATGGAGCGGTAGGCATGGCCGTTGCGCCCGGCATAGCCCAGCCGCAGCACCCGCCCGTCCGCCAGCCGGATGCGGCCGGAGCCCTGCACCTGCAGGAAATAGGCCTCGACCGGATCCTCCAGCCAGGCGATCTCCAGCCCGCGGCCGGCCAGCGCGCCGGCCTCGATCTGCTCGCGGCTGTAATACTGCACCCCGTCGCGCAGCTCGGGCGGGCGGGCGTAGAGCGGCACGGCGAAGCGGGCGGTGCGGGTCAGCGAGCCGGGCAGCTCGGGCTCGTAATAGCCGGTGAAGAGCGCGGGCGGATGGCCCACCAGCACCGGGCGGAACAGAAGCTCGAAAAAGGCCCGGGCGGCGGCGCGGTTGGCGGGCACGTCGGCGGCAAGGCGGCAGATCGGCCCCCAGTCGGGGCCGTCGATCAGCGCGCAGGTGTCGCGGAACACGCCCAGGGCGGAGAGGTGGTCGTCGTCCTCCCACCCCGGCAGGGCGGCGAAGTCCAGCACCTGCGCCGGGGCCGGCGCGGTCACGGCCAGCGACAGCGCGAGGGCCAAGGCCGCACCGCGCATCACTCGCCGGTCGCCACCAGCATCCAGTTCGGATCCTCGGCGCCCATCTTGCGCGCGAAGGTCCAGACGTCGCGCTGGCGCTTGATCTCGGTGGGCGAGCCCTCGACCACATCGCCGACGCGGTTGCGCACCACCGAGGTCAGCTCGCCCAGGAAGCGCACGGTCACCTGCCCCTCGCGGGTGTTGCGGTCGAATGTCGCATCGTGCAGCGCCAGTTCCCGCAGCCCGACGAAATTCGCGTCCACCGTCAGCCCCTGCGCCTCGCGCGCGTCCACCGCGGCCTGGAAGGTCTCGAACACCTCGCGCGACAGGAAAGGCACCACCGGATCCAGATCGCCCTTCTCGAAGGCCATCAGGATCATCTCGTAGGCGCCCCGCGCGCCGGACAAGAACTCGCCGACCGAGAACCCCGGCTCGGCCATCTTCATGCCCGCAAGGGCCTTGGCCGCCGGGCTGCCGTCGGGCACGTGGTCGGTGATGTCGCGGTCCAGCCCGCCCTCGATCACCTCCACGTCGCGGCGGGACAGGCGGGGGCGGGCCTCATCGGCCGGCAGGGGGGGCTTCTCGAAGCCTTCCCGCGTGCCCAGCACATTCTTCAGCTTCAGGATCAGGAAGATCGCGATTCCTGCCAGGACGAGAAGCTGGATGAGGCTGGAGTTCATGTCGGTCCTCGGTGGGGTGGGCTTGGGCCGCGCCGGTCTTGGCCCTATGTAGGAGAGCACCCGGCCCGAGTCCACCGCCGGGCGGTCACCATCCCGGGGGAAGCGATCCGAATGCGGACATTTCTGATACTGCTGGGCCTGCCGTTGGCGGAGATCGCCGGTTTCGTACTGGTCGGCGGCTGGATCGGGCTTTGGCCCACGCTGGGGCTGGTGGTGCTGGCGGGCATCGCCGGCGTGGCGCTGCTGAAGGCGCAGGGCGTCGGGGCATTGGCCGAGGCGCGGCGGGGCGTGCTGCCGCGCGACCCGCTGTCGCCGATGCTGCACCGGCTGCTGCTGGCGGTGGCCGGCGTGCTGCTGATCGTGCCGGGGTTCGTGACCGACCTTGCCGCGCTGCCGCTGCTGATCCCCGCGGTGCGCCGGCTGCTGATCGCCCGGGTGCCGGTGCAGGCGGCCTTCGTCTCCACCCCGCCGCCGCAGCCCGAGGGCGAGGTGATCGAGGGCGAATGGATCGACCTGGACGCGGTGCGCCGGCCCGGCGGCCGTTCCGGCTGGACGCGGCTGGAGGACTGACCATCCGCCGTTGAGGCGGCGGGGCCGACCTGCTAGAGAAGCGCCGGTTTTCCACATAGAGGAGTGGGCGCAATGACCGAGGGCAACGGGGCGGGCGCCGCACCGCAGGTCCGCATGCAGGTGCTGGGACAATATGTCCGCGACCTGTCGTTCGAGAACGCCGTGGCGCAGCGCGGCATGACCCAGGGCGAGGTTTCGCCCGACACGCAGGTGGCCGTCAGCCTGGACGCGCGCAAGCGGCCGACCGACAACCAGTACGAGGTGATCACCAAGTTCAAGGTGACCTCCAAGAACCGCGCCAACGACGAGACGCTGTTCCTGGTGGAGCTGGACTATTGCGGCATCTTCCTGATCGAGGGCGTGCCGGACGAGCAGTTGCACCCCTTCCTGCTGATCGAATGCCCGCGGCTGCTGTTCCCCTTCGTGCGGCGGATCATCTCGGACGTAACGCGGGACGGCGGCTTCCCGCCGCTGAACATCGACACGGTGGATTTCCTCGCGCTCTACCGGGCCGAGCTGGCGCGCCGGGCCGAGGCGCAGAAGGCCGGCCAGCCGGTGAGCTGAACCGGAAGCGCCGGGAGGCTTCGTGTAGGGTGGGCAATCTGCCCACCATGCGCCGGACTTCGGTGGGCAGATTGCCCACCCTGCGTGGGGTCCGGGGGGTCACGCGCCCGGCACGCCCCCGCGCTTCAGCCAGACCGCGCCGGGGCCTAGCTTCGCCACGAAAGCCTGATGCGCCGCGGCTTCCTCCGGGGAGAGCCGCGGCGGCAGGGGCACGGGGCGCGGGCGCGGGCGCCATTCGGCGTCCTGCACCCCGCCGGTGACGCTGCGCAGGGTGGCGGCGCCGAAGACCAGCCCCGGCTGGCGGCCGCCGATCAGTTCCAGATAGACCTCGGCCAGGATCTCGCTGTCCAGGAGCGCGCCGTGCTTGGTGCGGGCCGAGTTGTCCACCCCGAAGCGGCGGCAGAGCGCGTCCAGCGAGGCGGGCGAACCGGGAAACTTCTGCCGCGCCATGGCTAGGGTATCGACCATCCGGGTCTCGGCGAAGGGGGGCAGGCCGCAGGTGGTCAGTTCCCAGTTGATGAAGCGCATGTCGAAGGCGGCGTTGTGCGCCACCAGCCGCGCGTCGCCCACGAAGGCCATGAACTCCGCCACGATCTCGGCGAAGCGGGGCTTGTCGGCCAGGAAGTCCGAGGACAGGCCGTGCACTTGGAACGCCTCTTCCGGCATGTCGCGCTCGGGGTTCAGGTAGACGTGGAAGGTGCGGCCGGTGGGCAGGTGGTTTTCCAGCTCCACCGCGCCGATCTCGACGATCCGGTGCCCCTCGGCGGGGTCGAAGCCGGTGGTCTCGGTGTCCCAGACGATTTCCCTCATCCCTTCGGCTCCCGGATATAGGCGATCAGCGCGCGGACCGCGGCTTCGACCGCCTCCAGCGACAGGGTTTCGATGATATGCGTGGCGCGGGCACGCTTTTCGCGGTCGGGCATCTGGCGGGCGAGGATGGCGGCGAAGGTTTCCTCGCTGAACCCCGGCCGGGCCATCACCCGGCGGCGCTGCAATTCGGGCGGGGCGGTGACGACCAGGGTCGCGTCCACCCGCGTCTCGCCCCCGGTCTCGAACAGCAGCGGCACGTCCAGCACCACGATGTCGGCGGTGGCGGAGGCGACGAAGGCGGCGCGGTCCTCGGCCACCAGCGGATGCACCAGCGCCTCCACCCGGGCCAGGGCGGCGGGGTCGGTAGCGATCACCGCCTTCAGCGCCGCCCGGTCGATGGCCCCGGCGCTGACCGCCTGCGGCCAGAGCGTGCCGAGCGGCCCGACCGCCGCCCCGCCCGCGGCATAGAGCCGATGCACCGCCGCGTCGGCATCCCAGACCGGGATGCCCTGCGCGGCGAAGAAACCGGCCGTCGTGGTCGTGCCCATGCCGATGGAGCCGGTCAGGCCCAGGCGGAAGGCGCTCATGCCGCCAGCACCGCCTGGCGGGTGGCGTCGTCGGTATCCGGCCGGTGGCCGAACCACCGTTCGAACCCCGGCACGCCCTGGTGCAGGAGCATCCCCAGCCCGTCGACCGTATGGCAGCCCAGCGCCGCGGCCTCGTCCAGGAAGGCCGTGCGCAGGGGGGCATAGACCAGATCGGTCACGACCGCGCGGGGGTTCAGCCCGTCCAGCGGCACCCGGAACTCGGGCTTGCCCACCATGCCCAGCGAGGTGGTGTTCACCACCAGCGAGGCGTCCTCCAGCATGTTGGCGGCCTGCACCCAGTCGGTCACCACCACCTTGGCGCCGAAGTCCTGCCGCAGCGCCTCGGCCCGGGCCCGGGTGCGGTTGGCCACCCGGATCTCGGGCACCCCCACCTCGATCAGCGCCGCGATCACCGCCCGCGCGCCGCCGCCGGCGCCGAACACCGCCGCCGGCGCGGCCGAGGGCACCCAGTGTGGCGCATATTGCCGCAGGTTGGCCATGAAGCCCGAGCCATCGGTGTTGTCGGCGTGGATCTTGCCGTCCTTGCGGAAGATCAGCGTGTTGGCCGCCCCGATCAGCGCCGCGCGGTCGGTCACGATGTCGGCCAGCTTCAGCACCGTCTCCTTGTGCGGGATGGTGACGTTGCAGCCCACGAAGCCCAGCTTCGGCAGCATCCGCAGCGCCTCGGCCAGGTCGCCATGCGCGATGTCCATCGGGATGTAGTGGCCCTGCAGGCCATAGCGCCGCAGCCAGTAGGTATGCAGCGCCGGCGACTTGCTGTGCGCGACGGGAGAGCCGATCAGGCCCGCGAGCGGTATCCTCGGATGGTCGGTCATGTCGGAATGAACCCCCTGTCGCCCAGATAGCCGAGCAGGGGAAGCAGGGGAAGCCCGAGGATCGAGAACCAGTCGCCCTCGATGGCCGAGAACAGGCGGACGCCTTCCTTCTCAAGCAGATAGCCGCCGGCGGAATGGCGCAGTTCCTCCCAGTTGCGGCCGAGGTAGCTTTCCAGCCAGTCGTCGGAGAAATCGCGCATGGTCAGCCGCGCCTCGCCCACGTGGCGCCATTGCGGGGCGCCCTCGTACCACAGCACCGCGGCGGAATAGAGCCGGTGGGTCTGGCCGCGCAGGGCCTTCAGCTGGTCCCGGGCGGCATCGCGCGAGGGCGCCTTGCCCCAGGCGCGGCCGCGGAAGTCCAGCACCTGGTCGCAGCCCACCACCACCGCGCCCGGCGTGCGTTCGGCGATGCGGCGGGCCTTCATCTCGGCCAGGGTATCAGCCACGTCGCGGGGCTTCGCGCCCTCGGCCTCCAGGCTTTGCCGGATCATCTCCTCGTCCAGCCGCGCCGACTGGGCGCTGACCGGCAGCCCGGCGGCGCGCAACAGCCGCAGGCGGGTCTCGGAGGACGAGGCGAGAACGATGGGAGGAGGCATCGGCTGGCAGCGGGCTCGGATGTGGGCTGGCCTGTGAATAGTCGCGTTTTGTTCCTGGGCGCGGCGGGGTAATATTTACCTGTTTCGGTGTTGGTGCGCGGCCCCGGCCCCGGTTGTCAAGCGCGCCGGCAGCGCAGCCGGGCGGATGTCCCCATGGGGGCAGCGGTTCGCGGGCGGGCGGGACAAATACGATGGTCCACAGCGGAGGCGGGGGTCGGCGGCAACTACGTCTGCATAATACTTTGATAAATCTTGATTTTATTGCGTGCGCCGGGCTTTCCACAGCCTTTTCCACAGCCCCGCGCCCGCCGGTTTCCGGGGACAACTCCGGGGACAGGCCGGGATATTCCGATCTCCACAGGCGTTACTGCTACCACATCTCTTTTCCTTTTTTCTTCTTTGAGAGTAGGGGGTGGAGGGCGAAAGGAGCCGCGATGACCCTGCTGGCCGATCTCTATCCCTGGACCAAGGCGCTGCATGTGATCGCGGTGATCGCCTGGATGGCGGGCATCTTCTACCTGCCCCGGCTCTTCGTCTATCACGCCGAGCAGGTGGCGGCCGGCACCCCCACCGACGCCATGTTCCAGACCATGGAGCGGCGGCTGCTGCGGGCGATCATGAACCCGGCGATGATCGCCACCTGGGTCTTCGGACTGGCGCTGGCCTTCACCCCCGGGATCGTGGTCTGGTCCGAGGTCTGGCCCTGGACCAAGGCCGCCGCGGTGCTGGCGATGACCTGGTTCCACATGTGGCTGGGGCTGCGGCGGAAGGACTTCGCCCGCGGGCAGAACCGCCTGACCGGCCGCCGCTACCGGATGATGAACGAGCTGCCGACGCTGCTGCTGATCGTGATCGTCCTCTCGGTCATCGTGAAGTTCTGACCACAGGTTGACAGAAGGCCCGGCTTGCCCTACCTGCGCGTCAGCCCGGCCGTCCTGGCCATCCGGCTTTCCCCCTCTGACCTCTGTCGCGTGGCTATTCCCGCCGCGCCAAGGACCATTCCCATGACCGAAGACATCCAGCGGCTGAACCTGTCGGAACTCAAGGCCAAGACCCCGGCCGACCTTCTGGCCATGGCCGAGGAATGGGAGATCGAGAACGCCCCCTCGATGCGCAAGGGCGAGATGATGTTCTCGATCCTCAAGGAACACGCCGAGGAAGGGTGGGAGATCGGCGGCGACGGGGTGCTGGAGGTCCTGCAGGACGGCTTCGGCTTCCTGCGGTCCAAGGAGGCCAACTATCTGCCCGGCCCCGACGACATCTATGTCTCGCCCGAGATGATCCGCCAGTTCAGCCTGCGCACCGGCGACACGGTGGAGGGGGTGATCCAGGGCCCGCGCGAGAACGAGCGGTATTTCAGCCTGACCAAGGCCACCAAGATCAATTTCGACGACCCCGAGCGCGCGCGGCACAAGGTGCATTTCGACAACCTGACCCCGCTCTACCCCGACGAGCGGCTGAAGATGGAGGTCGAGGATCCCACCATCAAGGACCGTTCCGCCCGGATCATCGACCTGGTGGCGCCCATCGGCAAGGGCCAGCGCGGATTGATCGTGGCGCCGCCGCGCACCGGCAAGACCGTGCTGTTGCAGAACATCGCCCATTCGATCGCGACCAACCACCCGGAATGCTATCTGATCGTGCTCTTGATCGACGAGCGGCCCGAGGAAGTCACCGACATGCAGCGGTCGGTGAAGGGCGAGGTCGTGTCCTCCACCTTCGACGAGCCGGCAACGCGGCACGTCGCGGTGGCCGAGATGGTGATCGAGAAGGCCAAAAGGCTGGTCGAGCACAAGCGCGACGTGGTGATCCTTCTGGATTCGATCACCCGCTTGGGCCGCGCCTTCAACACCGTGGTGCCGTCCTCGGGCAAGGTGCTGACCGGGGGCGTGGACGCCAACGCGCTGCAACGGCCCAAGCGGTTCTTCGGCGCGGCGCGGAACATCGAGGAGGGCGGGTCGCTGACCATCATCGCCACCGCGCTGATCGACACCGGAAGCCGGATGGACGAGGTGATCTTCGAAGAGTTCAAGGGCACCGGCAACTCCGAGATCGTGCTGGACCGCAAGGTGGCCGACAAGCGGGTGTTCCCGGCGATGGACATCCTGAAGTCCGGCACCCGGAAGGAAGACCTGCTGGTCGAGAAGGCCGACCTGCAGAAGACCTACGTGCTGCGGCGCATCCTGAACCCGATGGGCACCACCGATGCCATCGAGTTCCTGATCGGCAAGCTGAAGCAGACCAAGTCGAACAGCGATTTCTTCGACTCGATGAACGCCTGACAGGCCATGGACACGATCTTTGCCCTCGCCTCTGCCCGCGGCAAGGCGGGGGTGGCGGTCGTCCGGGTTTCCGGCCCGCTGGCCGGGGATGCGGTGCGGGCGCTGGCCGGCGACCTGCCGCCCCCGCGCGAGGCCCGGCTGCGGCGGCTGCGCGACGGGTTCGAGGTGGTGGACGAGGGGCTGGTGCTGTGGTTCCCCGGCCCCGGCAGCTTCACCGGCGAGGACATGGCGGAGTTCCAGGTCCATGGGTCGGCCGCGGTCACCGGGCGGCTGCTGCGGCTTCTGGGCTCCATGGGCCTGCGCACCGCCGAGCCCGGCGAGTTCACCCGCCGCGCGATGGAGAACGGCCGGCTGGACCTGGCGCAGGTGGAGGGGCTGGCCGACCTGATCGACGCCGAGACCGAGGCGCAAAGGGTGCAGGCCATGCGGGCTCTGACCGGGGCGCTGGGGCTGCGGGTGGCGGGCTGGCGCGGGGCCCTGCTGCGGGTGGAGGCGCTGGTGGCCGCCAGCATCGACTTCGCCGACGAGGATCTGCCCGACGACGTGCTGGCCGAGGCGGCGGGCGTGCTCGACCGGCTGATCGCCGACCTGCGGGTGGAGGTGGAGGGCGTGGCCATGGCCGAGCGGCTGCGCGACGGGTTCGAGGTGGCGATCCTGGGCGTGCCGAATGCCGGAAAATCCACCCTGCTCAATGCGATAGCCGGACGGGAGGCGGCGCTGACCTCGGCCGTTCCGGGCACCACCCGCGACGTGATCGAAGTGCGGATGGACCTGGGCGGGCTGCCGGTGACCCTGCTCGACACCGCGGGCCTGCGCGAGACCGGGGACGAGGTGGAGGCGATGGGCGTGGCCCGGGCGCTGGCGCGTGCGGAAGCGGCCGACCTGCGGGTGTTCCTGACCGACGCCGGCCGGATGCCCGAGGGGATCGCGCCGCGCGAGGGCGACCTGGTGGTGCCGGGGAAGGCCGACCTGGGAGGCGAGGGCGTCTCGGGCCTGACCGGCGCGGGGGTGGCGGAGCTGCTGGACCGGGTGCAGCGGGTGCTGGCCCAGCGCGCCGCCGGCGCCGGCGTGATGACGCGCGAACGCCACCGCCGGGCGATGGAACGTGCGATAGGGGCTTTGGCCCGGGCGCGATCTGCGCTACATCAGGCGCCCATCCAGCCGGAGATTCTGGGCGAGCACCTGCGGCAGGCGACGCGGGCGCTGGAATCGCTGATCGGCAAGGTGGATGTGGAGGATGTGCTGGGCGAGGTCTTCGCCCGGTTCTGCATCGGCAAGTGACCGGAGTGTTTCACGTGAAACAATTTGACGTGGTGGTGATCGGCGGTGGCCACGCGGGGGCCGAGGCGGCGGCGGCAGCGGCCAGGTGTAACGCATCCACCGCGCTGGTCACGCTGAAGGCCGCGGCCATCGGCCAGATGTCCTGCAACCCGGCCATCGGCGGGCTGGGCAAGGGCCACCTGGTGCGCGAGATCGACGCGTTGGACGGGGTGATGGGCCGGGTGGCCGACCGCGCCGGCATCCAGTTCCGCCTGCTGAACCGCTCCAAGGGCCCGGCGGTGCAGGGGCCGCGCGCACAGGCCGACCGCAAGCTCTACCGGCTGACGATGCAGACCGAGCTGGCGGGCCAGCCGGGGCTGGAGGTCATCGAGGGCGAGGTGGCCGACCTGCGGGTCGAGGCCGACCGGGTGACCGGCGTGGTTCTGGCCGATGGCTCCACCCTGCCCGCCCGTGCGGTAATCCTGACCGCCGGCACCTTCCTGAACGGCGTGATCCATGTCGGCGACCAGCGGCGTTCCGGCGGCCGGGTGGGCGATCCGGCCAGCGAACGGCTGGCGCAAAGGCTGGCCGCGCTGGACCTGCCGCGGGGCCGGCTGAAGACCGGCACCCCGCCGCGGCTGGACGGCACCACCATCGACTGGGGCCGGCTGGAAACCCAGCCGGGCGACGACGATCCGGTGATGTTCTCCTTCCTGCACCGCGTCCCTTTCGTGCGGCAGATCGCCTGCGGCATCACCCATACCAACCCTGCCACGCATGAGGTGGTGCGCCGCAACCTCGCGCGTTCCGCCATGTACGGCGGGCATATCGAGGGGGTCGGGCCGCGCTATTGCCCCTCCATCGAGGACAAGGTGGTGCGCTTCGCCGACAAGGAGGCGCATCAGGTGTTCCTGGAGCCCGAGGGGCTGGACGATACCACCGTCTATCCCAACGGCATCTCCACCTCACTGCCGGCCGAGGTGCAGGAGGAATATGTCCGCACCATCGCCGGGCTGGAGGCGGTGCGCATCCTGCAACCCGGCTATGCCATCGAATACGACTATTTCGACCCCCGGGCCCTGTTCCCCGACCTGCAATCGCGGCGGCTGCCGGGCCTGTATCTGGCCGGCCAGATCAACGGCACCACCGGATATGAGGAGGCCGCGGCGCAGGGGCTGGTGGCGGGGCTGAACGCGGCCTTGGCGGCGCGGGGGCGCGAGGCGGTGCATTTCTCCCGCTCCGAAAGCTACATCGGCGTGATGATCGACGACCTGGTGACCCGGGGCGTGACCGAGCCCTATCGCATGTTCACCTCGCGCGCCGAGTTCCGGCTCAGCCTGCGCGCCGACAACGCCGACCAGCGGCTGACCCCCCTGGGGCTGGGCCTCGGCTGCGTGGGGGCGACGCGCGCCCGGGCCTTCGGCGCGAAGATGGAGGCGCTGGAAGGGCTGCGGTCGGCGCTGAAGGACCGCCAGCCCGGCACGGTGGAGCTGCGCGCGGCGGGGATCGAGCCGCCGGCGGACGGGGCGCGGCGGTCGGCCTTCGACCTGCTGGGCTTCCCCGGGGTGACCACCGAGCGACTGGCGCCCCTGGTGCCGGAGATCGCGGCGGCGGAGCCCGAGATCGTCAGGCAGGTGGCCCGCGAGGCGCTCTATGCGCAATATGTGGACCGCCAGCAGCAGGACATCGCCGCCCTGCAACGGGACGAATCGCTGCGCTTCCCCGAGGGGTTCGGCTTCGACCTGCCCGGCCTGTCGCGCGAACTGGCCGGCAAGCTGGCCCGTCACCGGCCCGTGTCGCTGGCCGATGCCGCCCGCATCGAGGGGATGACGCCCGCCGCGCTGATCGTGCTGCGCGCCCGCCTGCGCCGGGCCGAGCGGGGCAGCGCGGCGTGATCCCTGGCGTGCCGACCCTCGGCCCGCAGGTGCGCGAGGCGTTGCAGGGCTATGTCGCGCTGCTGGAAAAGTGGAACCCGGCCGTCAACCTGGTCGCGCCCCGCACCCTGTCCGAGGTCTGGCTGCGGCATATCGAGGACAGCGCCCAGCTCCTGCCGCTGACCGGGGGCAACAACTGGGCCGACCTCGGCTCCGGCGGCGGCTTGCCGGGGATGGTGATCGCGATCCTGTCCCGCGACACCGACCGCCGGGTCACGCTGGTCGAATCCGACCGCCGCAAGGCCGCCTTCCTGGCGGAGGCCGCCCGGCTCTTCGCCCCCGGCACCCGGGTGATCGCCGAGCGGATCGAGGCCACGCCCCCGCTGAGCGCCGATGTGGTCTCGGCCCGTGCGCTGGCCCCGCTGGACCGCCTGCTGCCGCTGGTGGCGCGCCACCTGGCCCCCGGCGGCACGGCGTTGCTGTTGAAGGGCAAGGGGCTGGAGGCAGAGCTTGCGTCGGCCCGCCGGGCGTGGGATTTTCACGCCGAGATCCTGCCCAGCCGCACCGATCCTTGGGGGGCGATCCTGAAACTCACGGAGTGCCGCCGTGCCGACTGACCGCGACCGCCCGCCGCGAATCATCGCCATCGCCAACCAGAAGGGCGGCGTGGGCAAGACCACGACCGCCATCAACCTGGCCGCCGCGCTGGCCGAGGGCAGTGCGCGGGTGCTGCTGGTGGACCTTGATCCGCAGGGCAATGCCTCGACCGGACTGGGCGTCTATGCCGAGAACCGGCGGCGGACGACCTATGACCTGCTGATGGACGACCTGTCGGTGGCCGAGATCGCGGTGCCGACCGCCTGCGAGGGGCTGCTTCTCTGCCCCGCCCATGCCGACCTGGCCTCCTCGGACGTGGAGCTGGTGGCGACCGAGAAGCGCAGCTTCCTGCTGCACGACGCGCTGCGCCACCCGGGGGTGGAGGCGATGGGGCTGGACTACGTGCTGATCGACTGCCCGCCCTCGCTGAGCCTCCTGACCGTCAACGCGCTGACGGCGGCCGATTCGATCCTGATCCCCCTGCAGGCGGAGTTCTTCGCGCTGGAGGGCCTGTCGCAGATCATGCTGACCATCCGCGAGGTGCGGCAGACCGTGAACCCGCGGCTGCGGATCGAAGGGGTGGTGTTGACCATGGTCGACCTCCGCAACAACTTGTGCCAGCAGGTGGAGGCCGACGCCCGGGCGACGCTGGGCGAGGTGGTGTTCGGCACCGTGATCCCGCGCAACGTGCGGCTTTCCGAGGCGCCCTCGCACGGGTTGCCGGTGCTGGCCTATGACAGCGGCTCGCGCGGGGCGGCGGCCTATCGGGCCCTGGCGCGCGAGATGATGGGGCGGCACGGGTTCACGGTGCAGAGGCAGGTGGCATGAGCGGCAAGGTGGAACGGCGCGGGCTGGGGCGGGGGCTGTCGGCCTTGCTGGCCGATGTGGGCGAGGGCGCGGCGCGGCCGCTGCGGCCCGAGGCGGAACTGCCCATCGACCGCATCCGCCCCAACGCCGCCCAGCCGCGGCGCGACTTCTCGGCGGCGGCGCTGGAGGAACTGGCGGCTTCGATCCGCGCCAAGGGGGTGTTGCAGCCGATCATCGTGCGGCCGCTGGCCGAGGACCGCTATGAGATCGTGGCGGGCGAGCGGCGCTGGCGGGCGGCGCAGATGGCCGGGCTGCACCGGATGCCGGTGGTGGTGCGCGAGCTGACCGACGGCGAGGTGCTGGAGATCGGCATCGTCGAGAACATCCAGCGCGCCGACCTGAACGCCATCGAGGAGGCGATGGCCTACTCGCAACTGATCGAGCGGTTCGGCCACACGCAGGAGATGGTGGCCGACGCGCTGTCGAAAAGCCGCAGCCATGTGGCGAACCTGTTGCGGCTGTTGAAGCTGCCGGCCGAGGTGCAGGCGCATGTGCGCGACGGGCGGCTGACCGCGGGACACGCGCGGGCGCTGGTGACGGCGGTCGATCCGGTGGCCTTGGCGCAGAAGGTGCTGTCGCGCGGGATGTCGGTGCGCGAGACCGAGGCCCTGGCCCGGGCCGATGCGCCGGCGGAGCGTCAGCGCGCCCGGCCGAAGGGCGAGAAGGATGCCGATACCCGCGCGCTGGAGGCCGATCTGGCGGCGGCGCTGGGGATGAAGGTGGCCATCGAGCACGAGCCGGGCGGGCAGAGCGGGCGGCTGGTGATCGGCTACGACACGCTGGAGCAGCTGGATGACCTGTGCCGTGCCTTGAGTGCTATGCGGCGCTGAGGCTTTCGGCCAGCCGGTTGATCAGGGTGTTCAGCAGAGGAACGCCGATTTCGGTGGCCTTCGCGCGAGTGTCGGTGAGCAGAAGATGGCCGGAGGCGGCCAGTTCCTGCCAAGGCGCGGGGTCGGGGGCATGGCCCAGGATCGCGGCCAGCCGGTCGAGGTCGATCCCCTCCTCCAGCCGCAGCCCCATCACCAGATATTCCTGCGCCTG
Source organism: Paracoccaceae bacterium (assembly GCA_037190175.1). GTDB lineage: Bacteria > Pseudomonadota > Alphaproteobacteria > Rhodobacterales > Rhodobacteraceae > JBBCJM01. Next base: position 19,551 of record JBBCJM010000124.1, read on the forward strand.
TTCCAGCCGGCCCAAGAATTCGCGCGGTAGCTCTCCGGTGCCGTGCTTCACCGCGTTCAGCCAGGCGGCCGGATTGCGCGGGGTATCGGTGGCGATGCGCCGGCCGTCCAGCGTCAGCCGCCCATGCGCGCCCGGGCCGATGCCCAGCCAGTCGCCCGCGGTCCAGTACAGCATGTTGTGCCGGGATTCCTCGCCCGGCGCGGCGTGGTTGGAGACCTCATAGGCCGGCAGCCCGGCCTCGCGGCACATCGCGCGGGTCAGGTCGAACAGGTCGGCGGCACGGTCCTCGTCGGGCAGGCCGGGCAGGAGGCCACGGCGGTAGCGTTCGCCGAACACCGTGCCGGGCTCGATGGTCAGGCAGTAGAGCGACAGGTGGCGCACGCCGGTGGCCAAGGCCTCGGCCAGTTCCGCCTGCCAGTTGGCCGGGGTCTGGTCCTGCCGCCCGTAGATCAGGTCGAAGCTGACGCGCGGAAAGGTGGCCAGCGCCAGGTCCAGCGCGGCGCGGGCCTCGGGCAGGCTGTGCATCCGCCCCAGTCGCCGCAGGTCGGGCTCGCGCAGGGACTGGATGCCGATGGAGACGCGGTTCACCCCGGCGGCGCGATAGCCGGCGAAGCGGGCGGCCTCCACCGAGCCCGGGTTGGCTTCCAGCGTGATCTCCACGTCATTGGCCAGCGGCCAGAGCCGGCGGATCTCGGCCAGCACCCCGTCCACCAGCCGTTCGGACATCAGGCTGGGGGTGCCGCCGCCGAAGAAGATGCTGGCGATCCTCCGCCCCGGGGTCTCCACTGCGGCGCGCTGAAGTTCGGCGCGATAGGCCGCCAGCCAGTCGTCTTCCTCGATCCGCGCCGCGACGTGGCTGTTGAAGTCGCAATAGGGGCATTTGGAGGTGCAGAACGGCCAGTGCAGGTAAATCCCCAGCGTGGCCGGATCGGCGGAATGTTTCACGTGAAACACTCGGCGACGAAGGCGCGCACCGCCCGCGCCCGGTGGCTGATGGCGTTCTTCTGCGCCAGGGGCATCTCGGCGAAGGTCTGCTGGAACCCTTCGGGCTGGAACATCGGGTCATAGCCGTGCCCCTCGGCCCCGCGCATGGGCCAGACCAGCTGCCCCGGCATCCGCCCCTCGAACACCGCCTCCCGCCCGTCCGGCCAGGCCAGCACCAGGGTGCAACGGAACTCGGCCGCCCAGGGCTGCGGCGCCCCGGCCTCCAGCAGCGCCCGATGCACCTTCTCCATCGCCACCCGGAAGTCGCGGCCCTGCGGGGTTTCCGCCCAGTCCGCCGTGCGCACTCCCGGCTGGCCGCCGAGGGCCGCGACGCAGAGCCCGGAATCGTCCGCCAGCGCCGGCAGTCCGGTGGCCCGCGCCGCGTGCTGCGCCTTGATCCGGGCGTTGCCGACGAAGCTGTCCTCGGTCTCCTCCGGCTCGCTCAACCCGAAGTCCGCGGCCGAGCGCAGCCCCACCCCAGCGGGCAGCAAGGTGCGGAACTCCTCCAGCTTGCCGCGGTTGTGGGTGGCGATGACCAGATCGCGCAACATCACCCCAGCGCCGCCTTCTGCGCCGCCACCAGCCCGGCCACGCCGGCCTCGGCCAGGCCCAGCAGCGTTTCCATCTCGGCGCGCGAGAAGGTCGCGCCCTCGGCCGAGATCTGCACCTCGATCAGCCGCCCGGCCCCGGTCATCACGAAATTGCCGTCGGTGCCGGCCACCGAATCCTCGGCATAGTCAAGATCCAGCACCGGCTGCCCGGCATAGAGCCCGCAGGACACCGCCGCCACATGGTCCATGATCGGGTCCGAGGTCACCGCGCCGGCCTTCACCAGCGCATTCGCCGCCAGCCGCAGCGCCACCCAGCCGCCGGTGATCGCGGCGCAGCGGGTGCCGCCGTCGGCCTGCAGCACGTCGCAGTCGATGACGATCTGCCGCTCGCCCAGCGCCCGCCGGTCCACCGCCGCCCGCAGCGCCCGCCCGATCAGCCGCTGGATCTCCTGCGTGCGGCCCGAGGGGCGGCCCACCGCGGCCTCGCGCCGGTTGCGGGTGGTGGTGGCGCGCGGCAGCATGCCGTATTCCGCGGTCACCCAGCCCATGCCGGAGCCCTTCAGGAACGGCGGCGGCTTGTCCTCGATGGTGGCCGAGCACAGCACATGCGTGTCGCCCATGCGGATCAGGCACGAGCCCTCGGCGTGGCGCATCGGCCCCGGCTCGATCGTCACCGCCCTCAACTGATCCAGCGCCCGCCCGGATGGCCGCATCACCGCTCTCCTTATCCTGCAAGGCCGCCAGATAGACCGCCCCCCGCCCCGCGCGCAACCCGCATTGACGAGCGCGCGGATCGTACCTTTATTTCACGGACCATGCCTGTACCGCCCGCCAATTCCGCGGCCCTGCTGGCCGAACTGAACGACCGCTCGCGCGAGGTCTTCCGCCGCGTGGTGGAGGGGTATCTCAACTCCGGCGAACCCATGGGCTCGCGCACCCTGACCCGCAGCATGTCCGAGCGGATCAGCGCGGCCACGATCCGCAACGTCATGCAGGATCTGGAATATCTGGGGCTGCTGGACAGCCCGCATGCCTCGGCCGGCCGGGTGCCCACCCAGCTGGGGCTGCGGCTTTTCGTGGATGCGATCCTGGAGGTCGGCGCGGTGGAGCGCGAGGACCAGGCGCGGATCGACGCCACGGTGAAGGCGAACGCCAGCGAGGTCTCCACCCTGCTCGACCAGGTGGGGGCCACGCTTTCCGGCATCGCGCACGGGGCCAGCGTGGTGCTGATGCCGAAGCGCGAATCGCCGCTGCGGCAGATCGAATTCGTCAGCCTCTCGCCCGACCGGGCGCTGGTGGTGCTGGTGTTCTCGGACGGGCATGTGGAGAACCGGGTGTTCACCCCGCCGCCGGGCGCCACGGCCAGCGCCATGCGCGAGGCGGCGAATTACGTGAACGCGCTGGCCGGGGGGCTGACGCTGGCCGAGCTGAAACAGGCGGTCGCCCGCGACATCGGCGACCGGCGGCAGGAGATCGACGCGCTGGCCCGCGGGCTGGTGGAAAGCGGCATCGCGCTGTGGCAGGACGCGCATGGCCCGGCCGAGCGGCTGATCGTGCGGGGCAGCGCCAACCTGCTGGACGACGCCGCGGCGCAGGCGGATCTGGAGCGGGCGCGGCGGCTGTTCGACGACCTGGAGCGCAAGCGCGAGATCGCCGAGTTCCTGGATCTCAGCGAGGCCGGCGAGGGGGTGCGGATCTTCATCGGCACCGAGAACAAGCTTTTCTCGCTGACGGGTTCCTCGCTGGTCATGGCGCCCTATCTTGATGCCGAGCGGCGCATCGTCGGCGTGGTGGGGGTGATCGGGCCGACCCGGCTGAACTATGGCCGGGTGGTGCCGATCGTGAACTATACCGCGCAACTGGTGGGGCGCCTCGTCTCCGACCGCGGAAAGGGGTAAGGCGCGTGACGGCAAGAATGAAACAGACCAAGGACGATTCGATGGCAGACGAACAGGCCCTGCGGGAAGAGCTTTCGGGGCAGCCTCCCGACGACACGCTGGACGGCGCCGAGGCGCTGCTGGCCGAGGTCGAGGCCCTGCGCGCCGAGCGGGACGAGATGCGCGACCGCTTCATGCGCGCGCTGGCCGAGGCCGAGAACGTGCGCAAGCGCAGCGAGCGCGACCGGCGCGAGGCCGAGCAATACGGCAGCTCCCGCCTGGCCCGCGACCTGCTGCCGGTCTACGACAACCTGCGCCGGGCGCTGGATGCGGCGGGCGAGGAGAGCCGCACGGCGGCCGCGGCGCTGATCGAGGGGGTGGAGCTGACCCTCAAGGAACTGGTCAAGACGATGGAACGCCACGCGGTGACCCCGATCTCGCCCGCCATCGGCGATACCTTCGACCCGCAGCTGCATCAGGCGATGTTCGAGGCCCCGGTGCCGGGCACCAAGGCCGGCCAGATCATCCAGGTGATGGCCGAGGGCTTCCTGCTGCACGACCGCCTGCTGCGGCCGGCGCAGGTGGGCGTGTCGTCCAACACCGGGGGCTGAGGGATCCATGGCGGGCTGAAGCCCGCCCTACCTCGGATGGGTCTGCTTGCGTAGGGCGGGGTTCACCCCGCCATGTCCGGCGGCAGGATCAGAGCAGCCCCTTCAACTCGTAGAGCAGCGCCAGCGCCTCGCGCGCCGTCAGGTCGTCGGGCTCCACACCGCGCAGGCGCTCCTCCACCGCCGATTTCGCGGGTTTCGGCGCCGGAGCCGGCGGGGCCACCCGGAACAGCGGCAGGTCGTCCAGCACCGCCGTGGGCCGGGTGCCGCCGCGGTCGCCCCGTTCCAGCGCCTCCAGCACTTCCCTGGCCCGGGCGATGACGGCCGGCGGCAGCCCGGCCAGCCGCGCCACCTGCACGCCATAGGAACGGTCGGCCGCGCCCTCCCGCACCTCGTGCAGGAAGATCACCTCGCCCTGCCATTCCTTGACCGCCACGGTGGCGTTCCTCAGCCCCGGCAGCCGGGTGGCGAGAGCGGTAAGCTCATGATAATGCGTGGCAAAAAGCGCGCGGCAGCGGTTCTGGGCGTGCAGATGCTCCAAGACCGCCCAGGCGATCGACAGCCCGTCCCAGGTGGCGGTGCCGCGGCCGATCTCGTCCAGGATGACGAAGGCGCGGTCGTCGGCGCGGTTCAGGATCGCCGCGGTCTCCACCATCTCGACCATGAAGGTGGAGCGGCCCCGGGCCAGGTCGTCCGCCGCCCCCACCCGGCTGAACAGCGCCGAGACCAGCCCGATCCGCGCCTGGGCCGCCGGCACGAAGCTGCCGGCCTGCGCCAGGAGCGCGATCAGCGCGTTCTGCCGCAGGAAGGTGGACTTGCCGGCCATGTTCGGGCCGGTCAGCAGCCAGACCGCCGGGGTCTCGCCGGTGGTCAGGGCGCAGTCGTTGGCCACGAAGCCGGGCGCCCCCTGCCGCCGCAGCGCGCGTTCCACCACCGGATGCCGGCCCTCGCGCACCTCGAAGGCGCGGCTGTCGTCCACCTGCGGCTCGACCCAGGCCTCTTCCGCCGCCAGTTCCGCCAGCGCCGCGGTCACGTCCAGCTCCGCCAGTGCCGCGGCCGCCGCCGACAGGGGGCCGGAGACGCTCAGAACCTCGGCCACCAGTGCCGCGAAGTGCCGCTTCTCGATCTCCAGCGCATGGGCGGCGGCGTTCAGGATGCGGCTCTCCAGCCCCGACAGTTCCACGGTGGTGAAGCGCACCTGGTTGGCGGTGGTCTGGCGGTGGACGAACAGCTCGTTCAGGGGCGCCGAGAGCATCCGCTCGGCATGGGTGGCCGGCGTCTCGATGAAATAGCCCAGCACGTTGTTGTGGCGGATCTTCAGGCTGCCCACCCCGCTGCGGCTGATGTAGTCGGCCTGCAACCCGGCGATCACCCCCCGGCCCTCGTCCCGCAGCCGGCGGGTCTCGTCCAGCTCGCCGTCGTGCCCCGCGGCGATGCAGCCGCCGTCGCGCAGGAACAGCGGGGGTTCGGCCACCAGCGCCCGCGAGAGCAGATCGAGCAGCGCCTCGTGCCCGCGCAGGGCGCCCGCGGCCCGGGTCAATAACTCAGGCAACTCCCCCAGCCGGCCCGCCAGTTCCCTCGCCGCCTGCAAGCCCGCCCTTAATGCCGTCAGATCCCGCGGCCCGCCGCGGTCCAGCGCCAGCCGGGACAGGGCGCGGTCCATGTCGGGCACCCGCCGCAGCGCCTCGCGCAGGCCCGCCCGCAGGCCAGCATCGCCGACCAGATGCCGCACCGCCTCCAGCCGCGCCCGGATCAGCCCCAGGTCGCGCGAGGGCGCGCCCAGCCGCGCCTCCAGCAGCCGCGCGCCGGCGGCGGTCACGGTGCGGTCCACCGCCTCGACCAATGACCCCGCGCGGCCGCCGGACAGCGCCTGCGAGATCTCCAGGTTGCGCCGGGTGGCGGCGTCGATGGTCATCGCCTGCCCCGGATCCTCGCGCAGCGGCGGGCGCAGCAGCGGCAGCCTGCCCCGTTGGGTCAGGTCGAGATAGGCGGTCAGCGCCCCCAGCGCGCCCACCTCGGCCCGGCCGAAGGGCGCGAAACCGTCGAGTGTCTCCACCCCCCAGAGCGCGCAGAGCCGCCGCTCGCCCCCCTGACTGTCGAACGAGGACCGCGCCAAGGGCGTCACCGCAGCCTCGAAAGCAGGGGCCTCGCGCCCCTCGGCCACCAGCACCTCGCGGGGGGCGATGCGGGCCAGTTCCGGGGTCAGCCGGGCGGGGTCGCAGGGCATCACCCGCAACTCGCCGGTCGAGATGTCGCACCAGGCCAGCGCGCCCTCGCCCCGCACCTCGTTCCAGGCCGCCAGCCAGTTCGACCGGCGGGGTTCCAGCAGGCTCTCCTCGGTCAGCGTGCCGGGGGTGACCAGCCGCACCACGTCGCGCGCCACCGGCCCCTTGTTGCCGCGGCGGCGGGCCTCGGCCGGATCCTCCATCTGCTCGGCCACCGCCACGCGGAAGCCCTTGCGGATCAGCTGCAAGAGATAGTCGTCGGCCCGCACCACCGGCACCCCGCACATCGGGATCGGCTGGCCCTGGTGCACCCCCCGCCGGGTCAGCGCGATGTCCAGCGCCTGCGCGCCCTGCACCGCGTCGTCGAAGAACATCTCGTAGAAATCGCCCATCCGGTAGAACAGGATCGCATCCGGGTAGCGGCCCTTGATCTCCAGATACTGGGCCATCATAGGCGTCACATCGGCGTCGTCGCTCGGCACGGAACCCCCGGTCTTTCATGGCGCGCCGCGGGCCGCAGCCGTCGGATTGGCAGACGCGGGGGCCGATGGTAAGGTCGCGGCCGCAAAGGCGCAATCGCCGGCGGAACCCCGAGGAACCGGACGCACCGTGAACCGGATCGACTTCAGCCAGGACCCCGCCGCGCTGTTCCTGAACCCGGCCACGGACCCCCACCTGCGCCCGGTGGCCGAGCCCGGTTTCTACTGGCGCGAACGGCCGCGGGCCCGGATCCTCGGCTTTTCCGCCAGCGGCAACGAGGCCACCACGCAGCGGATCGAGGGCCATCTGGCGCAGACCGCGCGCCACCGCACCTTCACCGCGGCGGTGGAGTTCAACACCATCCCCGTGGTGCTGCGGCAGGCGGAGTATGTGAAGAACTTCGTCACCGCGGGGGGCAAGGCGGTGCTGGGCGGCGCGGCGGGGGTGCGGGCGCTGAACAACTGGCGCTGGAAGCACGAGGCCGAGGATCACGACACCCGCATCGCCGACTGGATGGAGGCCGCGCGCGAGGCCCGCAGCGGCCCGCCGCTGATGCCGCCCGACCCCGACACCGCCGGCCTGCCCTTCGCGGTCGAGGCGCGCAACACCTTCAACTATTTCCACTTCGTGACCGAGACCCTGTGCCAGTTCTGCCTGCTGGACGATCTGGGCCACGACCGGCCGCTGTTCCTGCACCACCCCGACGCACCGGCGAAGACCCGCGCCTTCACCCGCGGCTTCCTGACCGCGCTGTTCCCCGAGTTCGGCGCGCGGGTGCAGTTCCGCCGCACCCCGCAGCGCCACGACAGGGTGCTGACCGCCTTCAACCTGATGCAGGCGCATTACCTCTGCCGCGAGGACGAGGTGCCGTCGCTGGACCCGCTGATCGCCAGCCGCGAGTTCTGGGCCGGCCGCCGCGCCACCCGCCGCGGGCAGGGCGTCTTGCAGATGAACGCGGTGGACACCAGCCTCTACCGGCTGCGCGAGCGGGCGCTGCGGGCGATCGAGGGGCGGGATTTCAGCCACCTGCCCACCCGGTTCTGGATCGGGCGCGAACATGGCCATGCCCGGGCGCGGGTCATGGGGGGCGAGGACGCGCTGGTCGAGGCGCTGGCCCCGCTGGGCTTCCGCCGCATCAGCTTCGAAAGCCTGTCGCCGCTGGAGCAGGTCGCGCTGATGGCGCGGGCCGAGGTCATGGTCTCGGCCCATGGCGCGGGCTTCACCAACATGCTCTTCGCCAATCCGGCGGCGCATGTGATCGAGATCGGCACGCTGCAGACCGCGATGTTCCGCTGGGGCGATTTCTGGCGGCTGGCCAATGCCTCGGGCTGCACCTACGTCAGCTTCTATGCCGACATGGCGCGCGACGATCCGCTGACCGACCCGGGCTTCACCGCGGTGGGGCTGGTGCCCGCGGTGCTGTCGCCGGCGGGGATCGAGATGGTGCGGGGCCATGTCGCGGCACTCCTGGGCCAGCCGCCGCTGCTGGACGGCCCGCAGGCGGTGCAGCGGCTGGCCGGGGCGCTGAACCGCTCGGGCGCCCATGCCCGCACGGTGGAGCTTTTCGCCCGCCACCCGGGGATCGAGGCGGGC